>CANGHW010000163.1 GCA_947453695.1 Opitutia bacterium | reverse complement strand
TGTCTGGATAGCCGGTCCAATGACTCCACCAACAGGTAGCTATCTTTGGGCACCTTCCCCGCTTCAACTGCTGCGATGAACCCACCTAGGGCGGCAGTCTCGTCTAGGTTCGAACCGTCGAAACCGGACTTACCCCGGTCATCCATCTTTAGGGTTACGTCTAGGGTGGCGTCGTTGGCTGCACACCACTTCATAGCTAGAGCTGATTGCCGCTGGAACGATTGTCCAAGTTCCTGTTTTTGAGAGGAGAAGCGAATATAAGAATAGGCGATTTTTGACATGGTGCCAAAGGGTAAGGCGGGCATCTGGGTAACGCAATGCCCTTCTGCTATGGCGTGCACGAGATGCTGAATCTCGTGGTTGGTCCGGAAGGCTGGCCGGCGGCGGTCTTGGTGCGGGGTGTAGATGGCGCGGTGGGGCCGGGGCGGCTGACGAAGGCATTGGGGATCGGGCGGGCGTTGAATGCGACGACCGCGACGAGCGACGGGGGTAACTTGTGGATCGAGGACCGGGGCGGGAGCGTGCCTCGAGCGGCGGTGATCGCGGGGCCGCGAGTGGGCGTGGACTATGCCGGGCCGGTGTGGGCGGCGAAGCCGTGGCGGTTCCAGCTTAAGCCGAAGCTAACGGTTCGGGAAGCAGCGCAGACTTCACGGCAGACAAGGGAATTTCATCGAGGGTCGGTCCGTGCTGGATGACGCGCACCTGCGGGGCGGGTGGGGACCACATCGCGGGATCGGTCGGTCCGAAGAGCAGGATACTCGGAAGACCGCAAGCGGCGGCGAGGTGACTGATGCCCGAGTCGTGGCCGACAAATAAGCGGCAGTGGCAGAGGCGGGTGATGAGGTCGCGAAGCGGGAGTCGATGGGCCGCGGTCCCGAAAGCGGAGAGGGCGGATGCAGCGGCGGTGTCGGCCTCGCCCGTGATGATGAGCAATTCAGCCCGGTGCTCGTGGGTGAGCCAATGGCAGAGGTCCAGCCATCGGGTGAGCGGCCAATTTTTCTTTGCTGAACCGCTGCCGGGATGGATGGCGATCAGCCGGGCGTCCGGACGGGCAGTGGCGAGTGAAAAATGGAAAGATGGGGCGTAGAGCCCGAGCGCACTGAGCGGGGCGCAGTAGTGCGCGGCGGCGGGGGGACTGGCGGGAAGAGCGGAGGCGGAAAGATAGGTTTGCCCGGCTTGGAGCGGAAAACGGCGGGCGAGGTCACCGTCGGGGTCGGGCCAGAAGTTGATGACCAGGTCAAATTGGGTGAGCTCGGCGGAAAGATCAGAAGGGAGGGGCGCCGACGCGTAGAGGGTGCTCCACCGGGCATCGTGCTGGGAATGGACGTGGTCGATAAGACCAGCGTCGACGGCGAGGGCCGCGGCGGTGAAGTTGCCGACGAGTTCGATCCGTGCGGCGGGCCAGCGAGTGCGGAGGAGGGCTAGGGCAGGCAGGGTGACGATGAAGTCACCGAGCGCGCCGCCCCTAAGGACGAGGATTTTTCGCATCCGGGGCGGTGGGACCGGCCGGGCTGTTCGGGGCCTCGTAGCGAGTGAGGGTGGCGACACCCGTGCCAATCTTGAACTCAACCTCGAAGCGCACGGGCAGGCGGCGTTCATCTTGGGAGATCCAAACGCGGACGGTGGACCCTTTCTTGAACATGCCCTTGGGGGCGGTCTTCTCCATCCGTGGCTCGAGGACGACCGTGTTGAACGTGCCGAGCGACGTGCGCAGCTCCTCGAAGCGCGCGGCGTGGATGGTGAGTTCGTAGAAATCGTCGTCGAAGAGAACGAGGGCGTCGCGCTTCTCGCCGGGTTTCAGGTGCCAGTCGCGGGTTTGGACGAGTTGTGTGATGAGATCGAGGGGCTCGCCGGCGGGCATCGGCAGCGCACGAGCGGGCTCAGCGGGCTCGGTGCGCGTGTAGAGTGCCTGGGCGCCGGAGTAGTCGAACGTGACGGTGTGCGCGGCCTTCTTGCTCCGTTGTTGGTTTGATTCAACGAGACTGGCCAGGCGCGCAGTCGAGAGATCGAAGAATGATTCGGCCTTGGCTTCGAAAGGCAGGAGGGCGCGGGCGAGGCCGCGGGTTTGCGTAGTGGTCGTGACCAACAGGCGCGGCTGCGCGGCCGTGGTGTCGGTGGCGGCAAAGACTTTGATTTCCCCGGCGCCGGGCAGGACGGCCCAGGAGACTTTGAAAGTAAAGACTTCACCGTCGCGGAGCGGCAGCGCGGCAGAAAGCGATGCGGCGATGGTGAGCATAAGACTGAAGGCGAAACGGAAAATCATGCAGTGCGGGACGGAGGTTGGAGGCGACTGACATCGACGGCAAAGATTCGTTTCGGGGCAATGGCCCAGAGCGTGTCATCGGGGGCGAGTTGGTCGTTCCAGGCGGTGCCGGCGGCCCAAGGGGAAAAGGCAGGCATGATCAGGCGGCGAGGCGCGGCGATGAGCGCCGGCAGTTTTACGCGGGCGCCGGCGCCGTCACGCCAGACGAAGGCCGGGTGGTGATGGCCGATGATTTCGAGGGTGGCGGTCGGAGGGACGGGGAGGGCGCGGTCGCCGTGGTGGAAAAAAAGATTGTCGCGCACATGCGAGGTGGCGGTGGCGGCGGGCCAGCGGTGATCGTGATTGCCGGTAAGGATGGTGACCGGCACGGGCGCGGTGCGCAGCCACGCTTCGGCGGCGGTGCGGCCGGCGAGAGCGTGGAGCGAGTCGCCGAGCCAGAGAAGTTCGCGAGGTTGGTAGTCGGCGAGAAGGGCGTCGAGGCGGGTGGCGATCTCGGCGTCGCCCCAGACGGGGAGTAGATTGCCGCGTGCGCGGTGGGTGGCGGCATAGCCCCAGTGTAGATCGGCAACGACGAGGAGACGCGGGACGGCGAGCCAGAGCGCGAGGCGGGCGTCGAGCCAGAGGTCAGGCGCGATTTGCGTCCGCGGCGGGAGGGGAGCTGCCATACATTTCGTGGTAAAGTCGCTCGATGGTCGTCTCGGGATCCTCGAGCATCATGGTCTCTTTGATTTTGCTGACGAAGATGCCAAACGAAAACGGGCTCACACGTTCGACGACGCGAAGTTGCCACGGGAGCGCGGCGGCGTCGTCGAGAAACGTGAGGGCGCGCGGCAGATCGAGGAAGCGGAGGGTGGCCTCGGCGTAGGCCTCGACGAGGAGCGGGTGGTCGGGCTCGTGACGACGCAGAACGTCGAAGATGATCTCGGCGCTCCATTGAAGGGAGCGTGCGCCGCGCTCCTGGCCGTGGACGCGGCGCGGGACCATGAGGCCGGTTTGGGAGACACCGCGGAACTGCCACTTCACGAGATCGCTGTCGGCGAGGGCGATGCGTAGATCGTCCTCGGCGGAAGCGCGGGCGAAAAGCGGACGCCAAGCTTCGGCGGAGCTGAGCGCCTGAAACGGTTTGAGGGTGAGGAGGAAGCCGTAGTCGTCGATGGTGACGAGGGCATTGCCGCCGACGGTGGCGCGCACGCGCTGGGCGACGATGCGCGAGAGGGCGTCGTTGGCTGATCGGCCGATGAGCGAGTGAAAGAAAACGTGTACGAGGTCGCCCGCGGGCGGGTGGTAGAGTTCGATGAGAAAGAAATCGGCCGTCGGAATCACCGATAGACGGGATTGCAGCGCGAAGTGCTGGACGAGGGCGGTCGCGTTGGCAGTGGAGAGGGCGTAGGTCTCGGTGAGAAAAGCAACCGAAGGGGCGGAATCGGAGAGGCGGGCAGCGAGGGCGGTGCGGAGGCGGACGACCTCGGCGGCGACACCACTGGCGAGAGGCATTTTGTTGGCGTTCCAGCGTGGAACGGTGGGGAGGGAGCTGTCGGCGCGTTTGACGAACGCGGTGAGGAGGCGGGTGGCGACGAGGCGGACGCAGCGGCCGTTGAGCACGAAGATGTCGCCGGGGCGTAGGCCCTTGACGAAAGATTCCTCGAGCTGGCCGAGATTGCGGGCGCCGAGGCGGACTTGGATCATCGGCTCGGTGACGATGGTGCCGACGTTTTGAAAAAGATCGCGGGCGATCCGCGGGGCCGGGAGTGCGAGGTGTCCGGCGGCGTCGACGAGGACCTTGCCAAAGGTGTCGCGATAACGGAGTTCGAGGGAGCGGCCGCCGCCGGCGAGGTAGTGCAAGACGCGGTCGAACTCGTCGCGGGTCAACGTCGCAAACGGATGGCTGCGGCGGACGAGCGCGAATGCTTCGTCGGGCGTGTAGCGGGCGAAGACAGCGAGACCGGCGAGGGTTTGAGCGAGGACGTCGAGGGGATTGACCGGGAGGCGGACGGGTTCGGCGGCGCGCTCCGTCATGAGACGTGCGGTGGCGGCGCACTCGGCGAGGTCGTTGATATTGGTGGCGACGAGGACGCCGTGGCTCGTGCGGTCGAGGGCATGGCCGGAACGACCGAGGCGCTGGAGTGCGCGGGAGACGCCCTTGGGCGCGGAGATCATCACGACGGTGTCGATGGCGCCAATATCGATGCCGAGTTCGAGTGACGTGGAGCAGACGACGGCCCGGAGTTCGCCGCGTTTCAGGCGATCCTCGACTTCGAGGCGAACCTCGCGGTCTAAGGAAGCGTGGTGGACCTCGATGAGTTCAGCGAGGTCCGGGAGGAGTTGTTTCAAGCGCAGGCCAATGCTTTCGGCGCCGCTGCGGGTGTTGGTGAAGATGAGCGTGGTGCGGCGGTCGGCGAGGAGAGCAGCGAGTTCTTTGAGCACGCGGGCGGCGGTGTAACCGGCGGCGGGATAGGCATCGGCACGGAGCGGCGAGAACACCTCGATGCGGGCGGGGCGGTGCGCGGTGATCTCGGCGACGGAGCAGGGGCGGCCAGGGCCGGCGAGGAACGAGGCCACGGTATCGAGAGGCGCGACCGTGGCGGAGAGGCCGATACGAGTGAGCGGCGTGGTGACGATGGACTCGAGGCGCTCGGCGGCGACCATGAGGAGTGAGCCGCGTTTGTTTTCCGCGAGGGCGTGGAGTTCGTCGAGGACGAGGTAGCGAACGGTGCGGAGGTGGGGCTCCCAGGCGGGTTGGCTGAGGAGAAGCGTGAGGCTCTCGGGCGTGGTGACGAGCAGGTAGGGCGGTCGGCGGCGCTGGCGGGCGCGCTCGGCGGGGGGCGTATCGCCGGTGCGGGCGCCGACGGTGAGCCAAGTCCAGCCGAGGTCGCGCAGGGGCTCGTGGAGGTTTTTCTGAAGGTCGTAGGCTAAGGCGCGGAGAGGCGAGACGTAGATCGCGACGATGCCGCCGGGGAGCGCGGAGGCGTCGTGGGCGCGGGCGAGGTGATCAAAGATACCGAGGAAGGCAGCGAGGGTTTTACCGCTGCCAGTGGGAGACGAGAGGAGCGTGGTGCGACCGGCGAGAATTTCCGGGATGGCGAAGTGTTGGGCGGGCGAGACGCGCGAGAAGCGTTGGCGGACCCACGCGGCGAGGTCCGGGTGGAGAGCGGCGAACAGTTTGGCGCGCGAGAGCGCCGGGGCGTCTAATCGCGTGACCATGCGCGGTGGCGCGAATATATGAAGTGAGGGATGACAACGATGAGCCACGCGAAGGCGAGCCCTTCGATGCCCGCGGAGATATCCTGAAGGTCGAAGGTGCGGCGCGGCAGCCAGATTTGCGGCAGCTCGATGGCGGCGGAGAAAGCGCAGAGTGAGAGAAAGTGAGGCCAGCGACGGCCGATGAAGGTGAAGACAAAGAAGCCGAGGACGAAAAAGGCCACGGTGTTGCGCACGACGCCGTGATGGTCCGCCCATATGCCAACCCCGAGTGGAATCCAGTGGACTTCGGTGATGAAAGGCGACGGAAGAAGCGAGAGGTAGGCGAGGCCGGCGGCACCCAGAGTAGCGACGGCGAAGGCGAGCCCGCGCAATAACGTGAGTGACTTCATGGAGCGGGTGCGATCGTCGGCACGGCCTGAGGTGGTGCAAAGAGGTCGAGCTGGTTGGCGTGGCCGAGGGCGAGGGCGTCGATGCCGCGTTGGCGAAGCGTAGCGGCGAATTCGCGGGCGAAGCCGTGCAGCGTGAGGACGCGCTTGGGTTGCACGAGTTCGACGAACTTCAGGAGACTGGGGTAGTCGGCGTGGTCGGAGAGCGGGAACGCCGCAGTGCAGCGACTGCGGTAGATCGTGCCGGGGTCGAGGGCCCAGCCGGTGATGACAGCGCTCCGGAGAGACGGAATGCGGGAGAGCAGGCCGTCGGAGTGGGCGGGACAGATGACGATGTGGCCGGCAACCTCGCGGTGATCGAATTCGCGGTGAGGGGGGAACGTAACGCCGAGTTTTTCGTAAATGCGGGTGAGGCGGAGTGTCTCGGCGTGGAGCATCACTGGGAGGCCGGCGCCGGCGATCGCACGGAGGACCTCCTGTGACTTTCCGAGACTGTAGCAGAGGAGTGCAGGTGTGGCGCCGTCGGCGACGGCCTGCTGGCAGAACGCAATGAGCTGGGCGATGACTTCGGCCTCGGGCGGCATCACGTAGCGCGGGAGCGCGAACGTGGTCTCCATGATGAGTGTGTCGGCGCGTGGAGTCGCACACGGTTCGGCGGCGAGACCGGGGCGGAGTTTGAAATCGCCGGTGTAGAGGAGAGAGCCGTGGTCGGCGGACTCGAGGAGGATTTGGGCTGAGCCGAGGATGTGACCGGCGGGGTGTAGGGTGGCGGTGACGCCGAATTCGAGCGCGTGTGGGACGCCGAAAGGAAGTTCGGTGACGAGGCGTTTACCAGGTATGCGCGCGTGGAGGAAACGTGCAGTGGCGGGCGTGCAGAGGACTTCGGGGTGACGTGCGACGTGATCGGAGTGGGCGTGCGAAATGAAGGAGCGCGCGACGCGGGCTTGGGAGTCGAGCCACCAGCCGACCTGCGGCAGGTGGACGCCTTTGCGGAAAACGACTTCCCATGGCCGGCGCATCAGCGGAAGCGCACCGCGCCAAGCACAATCGCGACGAGAACGATCGCTCCGACAAGATACCAATACCACGCGAGCCCGCGACGGAGGGGGCGACCGGGCGAGGCTGCGGCGTCGTCATCGAAGGCGGAGTCGGGGAGGTCGAGGCCGTCGTAGCGAGTATCGTCGGTCTCGCGCCAGCCGGTGCGTTCATCGGCGCCGCATTCCGGGCAAGCCCGGGCGCGACGCGGGATGGCGGCGCCACAGTTGGCGCACTCAGCGGGAGCGCTACGCTCACTCATGCGACGTCTTGAAATATTTTTGTTTCACGAGGCGCCAGGCGGTCACGAAGAACGCGGTGAGCGGGATGGCGAGCAACATGCCGAGAACGCCGCCGAACGCGGTGCCCCAAAAGAAAATCGCGACGATAATCGTGACCGGATGGAGTCCGGTGCGCTCGCCCATGATCTTCGGCGTGATATACCAGCCTTCGATGGCCTGAACGATGATCTTCACCAACAGGACGAAGCCAACAAGTTGCCAGCCGCCACCCGGCTGGAAGAACGCCAGTGGGACCACGGTGGCGAGGCCGATGATAGTGCCGAGGTAAGGCACGATATTGAGGATGCCGAGAGCGAGACCGATTAGGAGACCAAACTTCAAGCCAACCATGGTGAAACCAATCGCCAGAAGTGCGCCCAAAATAAGACCGATGAGGATCTGTCCGCGAAAGAATGACTCGATGATTGTCACAAACTCGCGGACGAGAAAAACAACGTCGGCGCGGAGGTCGGGTTTTAGAAACGGCAGATGGCTCCCGAGCTTTCCGGTGGGTTCGCCCCGGGCGAGGAGGAAGAAGAAGAGGTAGACCGGTATGATCGCGGAGTGGGTGGCGAAGGCGAAGATGCCTAAGACGCCACCGCCGGCGGCTTTTAGCGAGGGGATCGCGAGGGAGGCCATGCCCTTGGCCTCGGCGCTGAGCGTATCAGCGATCTTGCGGACTGTGGGGTTCGCCAGCTGGCGCTTGGAGAGTTCGATCCACTGAGGGTAATGGTCCTGCACGTAGGTCGAGGCGCGGGTCCAATACTCGCCTAAGTTGGCGATGAACGCGATGGCCTGTTCGATGACGGGCGGCAAAACGAAGACCAACAGGGCGCCGAGGAGCAGCACGAAGATGCCGTAGAGCAGAACGACCGCAGTCAGGCGACGCAGCCGGAGGCGGCGTTGGAAGAGTTCGACGACCGGACGGAGAATCAGGGCGAGCACGCCGGCCACCGCCAGCGGCCAAATAACGCCGGAGAAAAAGCCGACGAGCTGGCCGAGAACGATAACCGCTCCGATGAGCAGCGCGACCGAGCCGAGTGCCGCGAGCAAGGTGAGCGCGCCCGCGACGGTGCGGCGCTGGGCGGGGGAGAAAAGCGGAGTGACTGGCTCGGACACGGGCGCGATGAGGGAGGAAACGTGCGTGTCCTGCCAGCTTGTTTGTGGCGGCGCCCGTGCCGGTGTAGCAGATGGACTAGCCGGAGCTGGGCCGAAGCTACGCTTACTTTTTACGCAGAGGGAACGGAACCGCGGTCTTGCCGCTGTGGTGGCGCCAGAACCAACGGGCCATCGCGGGCAGGAGGAAAATCGCACCGAGCATGTTTACCAAAAACATGAACGTGAGGAGCAGGCCCATGTCGGCTTGGAATTTCAGGGAAGAAAAGACCCAGGTGCTGACGCCGATGGCGAGCGTGAGGCCGGTGAAGACGACGGCGGTGCCGGTGTCTTTGAAGGCTTCGAACATGGCATCCTCGAAGTATTCGCCCTCTTTCAGTCCGGAGAGCAGGCGGGCGAAGAGGTAGATGCCGTAGTCGACGCCGATGCCGACGCCCAAGGCGACGACGGGGAGCGTGGAGGTCTTGAGGCCGATGCCGAGCCAGACCATCAGCACGTAGGCGAGGTAGCTCACAATCGCGAGGGGAAGAACGATGCAGAGTGCGGCGCGGATGGAGCGGAACGTGAACAGGCAGAGTGCGATGACGGCACCGAAGACCCAATAGAGAATCGGTTTTTCGGCCGCGGCGACGACCTCGTTGGTGGCAGCCATGACGCCGGCGTTGCCGCTCGCGAGGAGGAACTTGGCTTTGGGTGAGGGATTGGCAGCGGAGAATTCCTTCACCGCATCCGTGACGGCGCGAAGCGTCTCGGCCTTGTGATCATTGAGAAAGATCATGATGGGCATGACGCTGGCGTCTGAGTTGAGGAGGCCGCTACCGGTCTCAATTGGGGAGACAGCTTGGGCTAGGGCCTGTTGGTTGCGCGGAAGGACGCGCCACTTGAGCGATCCCTCGGTGTAGCCGGCGTTGACAATCTTTGCCATGGCCGGAAGCGAGATAACCGATTGCACACCGGGGACGCGGCGGACATGGCCCTCAAAGCGATCCATCAGCGAGACGACATCGTAGTCGACGCAGCCGTTGGGGATCGTCTCTACGATCACGGACAGGATGTCGACGCCGATGCTGAACTTCTGGGTGATGATGCGAGAATCGACGTTGTAGCGGGATCCGGGGCGAAGTTCGGGGACGCCGGCCTGCGTGTCGCCGATGCGAACCTCCTCGGCTTTGAAGTAGGCCCAGATGCCGGCGGAAAAACAGAGGACGATGATGATGAGCGACGGAATCGGGCGCATGGCCTTGGCGAGGCGCTCCCAATAGTAGTCGGTCTGACGGCGGCGTTCGGCGACCCATTGGGCGTAGGACTTGGGCAGGCGCAGGTAGGACAGCAAAATGGGCAGGAGGAAAAAATTGGTGATGATGATCACCGCGACGCCGAGGCTGGCGGTGATGGCGAGCTCGTGAATGACGGGAATCTTGATCACGAGCATGGTGATGAAGCCAACGGTGTCGGTCATCAGGGCGACGACGCCAGGAACGATGAGACGGGCGAAAGCGAGACGTGCGGCGGTGGGGCCGTCGTGGCCGGCGAACATCTCGTTGCGGAAGGTGCAGATCTTCTGGACCCCGTGGCTCACACCGATCGCGAAGACGAGGAATGGGACGAGGATGGAGAACGGGTCGATCCCGTAGCCGAGGGCGGTGAGGCCGCCGAGTTGCCAGACGACGGCGACGAGGGAACAGAGAATCGGCGCGGCAGCGAGTTTCCAGCGGCCGGCATAGTGCCAGACAAGGAGAGCGGTGATGACGATGGAGATGCCGAAGAGCACCAAGACGCCGCGCGCGCCGTCGGAGATGTCGCCGATAACCTTGGCGAAACCGATGATGCGGACGTCGATGGCGCCGCCGCTCTCGCGTTCGATACGGGTGCGGATCGCCTCCAGGCCGGCGGCAACGCGGGTGTAGTCGACGGTCTGGCCGGTTTGGGGATCGGTCTCAAGCAGTTGGGCGCTGACGATGGCGCCCGTGAAATCGTTGGCGACGAGTTGGCCGAGTTTGCCGGACTTGAGGATGTTTTCGCGGACCTTGGCGAAATTGGCGGCGGTAGGGGCGAAGTCGGCCGGGATGACATTGCCGCCGGAGAACCCATCTTCGACGACTTCGATGTAGCGAACATTGGGCGTGAAGAGGGATTGGACCTGCGGGCGATCTACGGCCGGGAGGTAGGTAACCTCGTCGGTTGCGCGTTTGAGCTCGGTGAAGAACCGCTCGTTGAAGATATCGCCCTCGCGCGCCATCAGTGCGACAAGCACGCGGTTGGCGCCGCCGAACTGCGCCTGATGCTTCGTGAAGGTGCGGATGTAGGGATGCTCGAGCGGGAGTGACTTGTTGAAACTGGCGTCGACGCGGAGGTGCGCGGCGAACCAAGCCATCACGCCGGTAAGCAAGGCGAAGCCGATGACGAGCGGCGTGCGGAAGCGAAAGACCCAGGCTGCGAATTTTTCGAACATGGCGCAGCGGTTTATTTTGGCGCAGGCAGAAGAGTCACGCCGGCTTCGCCGAGGGCGAGGATATGGCCGTCGGGCGTTTCGAGGAGCTCGGCGACGGCGGTAGGGAGAGGCTCGTCGTAGGCGGCGAAGGTTTTGCCGTAGTCGCGGCTAACCAGCGCGGCGCGGGCGTGACCGGCGAGTAGGAGGAAGTTGCTTTTGAGTTTCACGCCGGCGGCGAGCAGAGCCGGGCTCGGGGTCTGGACAGGGTCCCAAGTCGCGCCGTCGTCCGTCGAGCGGTAGACGCGGCCGCGGAGGCCGTGTGCGACGAGCGTGCGCTTGTCGAGTGGCAACACGCCGTAAAAAGAACCGTCGTAGGGTGCAGGAATGCGCGCCCAAGTGGCACCATCGTCGGATGAGCGGAGCAGGGTGCCCCGCTCGCCGGCCAAATAGAGTGTGCCGGAGGGACCGCGGGAGAGGCGGTTGAGGTGGAGGTCTTCGTCGAGGACTTTACGGCGAGTCCAAGTCTTGCCCGAATCGGTGGTGGCGAGGAGGAGGCCGAAGGAACCGACGGCGATCACGCGTTGGGCGTCGATTGACAAGACATCGAGAAACGAGTCGGAGAGGTTTTCGCCCTGCCATTGTTTCTGCCAGGTCCGACCGGCGTCGGCCGTGGTGAGGATTAAGGAATCGTGTCCCACCGCCCAACCGTGCGCGGCATCGGACGCAAATGTCACGGCGGTAAGCGTGGCCGTGCTAAGCGACGACGCGGTTTGCCAGGTGCGGGCGTTGTCGGAGGAGCGGATGATCACGCCGCGCTCACCGACGGCGACGATGGTCGGTCCGGCAAGAGCAGCGTCGAGGAAGAGGGCGCGGGGAGCGGCGTCGGCGGCGGTGGAACGCAGCGAAGAGACCGCAAGGAGTAGGACAGCGAGGAGG
>CANGHW010000162.1 GCA_947453695.1 Opitutia bacterium | reverse complement strand
GGGCCTCGTCGATTTCCGGGTGAGCCGACAACGCAGTCGCGCTCAACAGCACGAAGGCGAGGGTGGCGGCACGGCGGGGCATCCGGCGAGGCAAGACGGTGGGTGCGGGTGAGGCAATGCCCGGATGTAACGACAGGGTGAACTTCGCGGGGCGCAAAAAAACGCGTTCCCCGGATAGGACCGGGGAACGCGTCGAAGAAAACGAGAGCGCGACCGCGAGCGGAGCGAAGGCGCGGCGGTTTAGTTGTTGAAGCGGAAGAGGGCGACGTCGCCGTCGGCGAAGACGTATTCCTTGCCCTCGAGGCGATACTTGCCGGCGTCGCGGGCGGCCGCGACCGAGCCGAGGCGGGTGAGGTCGTCGTAGGAGACGATCTCGGCCTTGATGAAACCCTTTTCGAAATCGGTGTGGATGACGCCGGCGGCCTGCGGTGCCTTCCAGCCCTTCTTGATCGTCCAGCAGCGGACTTCTTTTTCACCGGCGGTGAAATAGGTCTGGAGACCGAGGAGTTGGTAGGTGCCCTTGATGAGCGATGAAACGCCGGAGTCGTCGACGCCGAGATCTTTCAGGAAGGCCTTGGCTTCCTCGGGCGGGAGGTCGATCAGTTCACTCTCGATCTTGGCGCTGATCGGCACGTAGGCGGCGTCGTGGTGGGTGCGGACGAACTCGGCGACCTTTTGCACGAACGGATTCTGCTCGGCGGTGGCGAGGTCGGACTCGGCGACGTTGCAGGCGAAGAGGACGGGTTTCGCGGTGAGGAGCTGGAAGCCCTTCATCAGCGCGACTTCGTCGGGCGTGGCGACGAGGGTGTTGGCGGTCTTGCCGGAATTGAGGTGGGGCTCGAGCTTCTGGAGCAGGGCGACCTCGATGATGGCCTCCTTGTCGCCGGACTTGGCCTTCTTCTGGGTCTTGTCGATGCGCTTGGTGACGGAGTCGAGGTCGGCGAGGACGAGCTCGGTGGTGATCACCTCGATGTCGCGCACGGGATCCACGCCGCCCATGGTGTGGATGATGTCGTTGTCCTCGAAGCAGCGGACGACCTGAACGATGGCATCGACCTCGCGGATGTTGGCGAGGAACTGATTGCCGAGGCCCTCGCCCTTGCTGGCGCCGGCAACGAGACCGGCGATGTCGACGAACTCGATGGCGGCAGGGACGACAACGTTGGTTTTGGCGATGGCCTTGAGGACGTAGGCGCGCTCATCAGGGACGACGACGACACCGACATTGGGGTCGATGGTGCAGAACGGATAGTTCGCGGCCTCGGCCTTGCGGGAGCGAGTGAGGGCGTTGAAGAGAGTGGATTTGCCCACGTTGGGCAGGCCGACGATGCCAGCTTTAAGCATAAATAGAGACGCGGAAGGTCTCAGCGTGCGCCGGGGGCGGTCAATGGCAAAGCCGGGGCGGGTGGCGTGGCGGGAGGCGATGCCGGGGTGGCGGGGGCGGCGAATTTCGTGAAAGCGCTCGTGGGGCGGAGCGCAAGCTGGGCGGTGGCGGCGTCGCGGACGATGAAGAGCGCGGCCAAGTGGTGCTTTTCGGCGAAGTGGAAACCGGCGTCGGCGCCGAGCACAAAGAGGGCCGTCGCGATGGCGCTGGATTGCGCGCAGGAAGGATGGATCACACTGACCGAGGCGAGCGGGCCTTGGGCCGGGCGACCGGTCCGGGGATCGATGATGTGACCGTAGCGGCGGCGGCCGACGGTGAAGGCGTTGTGGGAGTCGCCGGAGGTGGAGAGCGCTTCACCGGCGAGAGTGACCGTAGTTGCGAGAGTAGCGGGCAAGTTAACGGCGGAGGAGGGCGACGGAGGATTTTCGATGCCGGCCGACCACGAAGGAGCGCCGGAGGGATGGCCGGAAGTTTTCAGATCGCCGCCGACTTGGACAAGATGGTCGGGCGCGCCGAGTGCGGTGAGTAAAATGGAGAGCTCGTCGGCGGAAAAGCCCTTGGCCATGGAGGCAAAATCAGCGGACAGGGTAAGATCGCTTTTGCGGAGCGCGGGTGGAGCGAGGCGGGCTTCGAGGCGGCGGTAGTCGACGCGCGCGCGGGCCGCGGCGATTTCAGCGGAGGTCGGGAGCTTGGTGCCGGTGCGGCGCTGGGGGCCGAAGCCCCAGAGCGAAACAAGCGGGCCGACGGTGGCATCGAAGGCGCCGCCGGTGAGAGCGGAAAGTTCGCGGGAGGCGACGGCGACGCGGGCGAGTTCGGGTGAGACCGGCTGCCACTCGACGGTGGGAGACGTATTGAACCGGGAGAGTTCGGAGGCGGGGCGGTAGGTGGAGAAGATGGCTTCGAGGGCCTCGAGGCGGGCGGCGATTTGAGTGGAGACGGCGGCGGGATCGAGTGGGGGGGCGGGTGAGGCGGGCTGGATGAATTTGGCCGACCACGTGGTGCCCATGGCACGGCCGTGGAGAGAGACGGTGGTCGGCTCGGCGCCGTGGAGAAATGATCCGAGCAGGAGGAGCCACAAAGAGGCGCAAAAAATGGGAGGGCGGAGGTGGCTCGAAAGGCGCCGATAGGCGCGCGGGGGTGACGGCCGGGAGACGGAATTTGAACGAACGAGGCGTGGAGGCGCTGAGGCGGAGAAGCATTCTCGGTGCCTCTGCGTCTCGTTGGTGAGGCTAGATTCTTTCACGCGGTGCCTTTGATCCAGAGCGCGAGCGAGAGGTATTTCCAGTTGAGCAGCGCGGCCAGGGCGACGAGGCCGAGGGCGGCGGCGTCGCGGCGGGAGAAACGATCCGTGGCGCCGCGGGCGCGGACGAAGTTGAGGAGGGCGCCGGTGGGGCAGCCGAAGCGGCAGTAGGCCTGCGGGACGAAGAGCGAGGCGACGAGACCGAGGGCGGCGACGGTGAGTGTGGCGATGCCAGCAGAGCGGATAATGTAGGCGGCGAACGGCTCGAGGCCGGCGAGGTCGAAGGGCAGGGCGACTGCGGCCATGACAACCGTGAACGCGAGCAGCGCTCCGGGGAGAAACTCGAGTCCGCGGATCACGCTGGCAGGGAGCGTGACTTGCCACCGGCGCGGGCGGATGGCGCCGAGGAGCTCCTGGGCGGCGCCGTGCGGGCAGACGTGGTGGCAGTAGAACGGATGGCGCGTGGTCCACGGGACGAGGAGGGCGGCGACGGCGAGGAGGACGAGGCCGGGAGCGGTGGTCCACGGGATGCCGGAGCGCGTCCAGCCGACGAGGAGTTTTTGCGCGAGGAGGTCGCCGGCGATGAGGCCGACGTAGACGACGAGGAAGACTTGGTAGGGACGTTTCCAGCGGTGACGCCAAGCAGGGCGGCCGAAGGCCATGACGCCGGCGAGGACGAGCACGATCACGAGGGCGGCGTCGCGCCACGCGAAGCGGAAGGCGGCGGCGCCGACGATCTCGTCGCGGGAGGATTGGAGGCGGGCCTTGACGCTTTGGGCGATGGCCATGCTCGTCATCGTGGCTCCGGACACGCCCTCGATGCCGGCGGCTTTGAGATCGAGTGCGGCGGCGGCATCCCAGGTGAGGCCATTCCATTTTTTCAGGAAGCGGCGGTCGACGGCGATGTCCTGGATGTAGCTCGTGGTGTCTTCGGACGCGTGGATCTTTAGGCCGAGGATTTTCCAGTCGCGGTCGAGGACGACGAGGGCGTCGGTGGTGCCGGCGTAGCCGATGATGTCGCGGCAACGCGGTTGGGTGCGGACGACGTAGCCGAGTTCTCGACCGGCGCGGTCGAGGACGAAGAGCCCATCACGGGCGGAGTCGTCGGGGCGGAGCGAGGCGGCGTCGGGGAGGAGTGAGACGACTTCGGAGGCAGTGACGGGCGACTCGCCTTGGGTGCGCTGGCGCACGGCGACATCGCGGATCAGCCAGGCGATGGTTGCGACGATGGCGAAGCGGTAGAACTGGAGAGCGAGGACGCGCAAGGGCGGGGGAGGGAAGGAGCGGCGTGGCCGACGGAAGATGAAATCAGGGCGAGGTGGAGCCGCAACCCACGGTTGAGGGGCGGACAGAAAAAAGCGCGTTGGGGGCAACGCGCTTGCCTGGAGTCAGAGAAACAACGGCGGACTGACGTCCGTCTTACTTCACGGGGAGGACTTGGACGGCGTCGAGGTGGACGTTGCCGTCGGCGTTGGTGGCGTCGACTTCGACGGCGCCGGGCTTGCCGGCGGTGAAGCGGTAGATCCCGAGGGTTACCCAGTGTTTGTCGAGCGTGGCGGGCTTGCGCTGGTTCACGGTGACGGTCGCGTTGCCGTCGGCGTGACGAACGGTGAGGGTAGTGTTGCTGGCGCGGTTTTCATGGGGCGCGGTGGCGAAACGCACTTCATAACGGCCGTCGGCAGGGACGGTGAAGGCGAAGGTGGCCTTGTGGCCGGCGCCGCGGGCGTAGGTATAGTCGGGGCCGACGTGGTCTAGGTTGGTGCCGCTGGTCCAGGAGCCGGTGAGCTTCGCTGCTTTGTTGTCGATCACGATGCCCTTGAGTCCGGCGAGGCTGGTGCCGCTGCCGGAGCTTTCGGCGACGGGTGGGGGCGCTTCGCCGGTGATTTGGAAGGGAGCTTCGAGGCTGGCGCGACGGGCGCGGCCGGGGAGTTGGAGGAGGCCGTCGAGTTCGTTCCAGTGTTTTTCGTAGACGCCGCGGGGCGTGGTGTTGCGCTGGATGGCGATGGCGGCGGCCTTGCCGACGACCTCACCCATCATGCCGATGGTCTTCATGACGCGAACGGTGCCGAGGGCCTGGTCGGTGACGCTAATGTTGCGGCCGGCCATGAACATGTTCTCGACGTTGACGGAGTAGAGGCAGCGGTAGGGGACGGGATAGCCGAACTCGCGGTCGATGCGGCGGTCGTGCTCGGCGACGGAGATGAAGGGATTGTCGGGGAACTTGGCGGCGTATTCCTTCTTGGCGAAGTGGAGGTCGATGCTCCAGGTGCTGGGCACGCAGCCGTCGGGGAATTGTTTCTTCGTGATGAGATCCTCGTGGGTGAGCATGACATCGCCGACGATGCGGCGGGATTCGCGGGTGCCGCCGATGTAGGCGACCCAGTCGAGTTTGGCATTGGGGTGCTCGGGTTTGCCGTCGCGGTTTTTCATCGCGTTGAAGGCGCCGAAGACGGCGCGGAGATTCCAATCGCGGATGAGTTCGAGATCGTTGATCGGGTGCTTGTTGAAGCCGCTCTCCCAGAACCACTCGCCCTTGCCCTTAGTGGCCATGTCGGCCTTGCCGAGCTTCGGATAGGGGAAGTCGTCCATCTTCAAGTCGAGGGCCCAGGGCGTCTCGGGGAACGTGCGCGGGGCGGTGTCGTTGCTCCAGACCCACATATTGCTGGTGCCCATGAGATCCTTGAGCTCGATCTCGTATTTGGCGCCGGCGAGGAAGGCGAGGTTGCCGTGGCCGGTGCAGTCAACGAAGAGCTTGCCGGAATATTTTTTCTCGCGGCTGGTGGATGTGTTGAGGGAGGTGACGGAAGTGATTTTCCCGCCGAGGGTGGAGGCGGCGTAGACGTGCTCGTTGAGGAAGAGGCGGATGTTTTTCTCGGAGCGGACGAGGGCTTCCTTCTGCGCGTCGCCGAATTCCTCGTAGGTGCCGGGGGAGTTTTTGGCGCGGTCGGCGAACTCATCGATCATCTCGCCGATGTGGGGATACTTGCCGCGGCGGACGAGGCCCTGGGCCCAGACGCGGATTTCGGAGGAGCCGTTGCCGCCGAGGACGGGGCGGTTCTGGATGAGGGCGACCTTGAGGCCCATGCGGGCGGCGGAGATCGCACTGCCCATGCCGCCGTAGCCACCGCCGACGACGACGAGGTCAAACTCACCCATGTCCTCGGGGGCGGGCGGGAGGCCGAGGGTGGATTTGCGCCACGCGGAGAGCGGAGCGGAGTCGTTGGGCGGGGTTTCCTGCAGGTCGTTGGTGAAGTAAATCGCATCGCAACGGCCGTCGAAGCCGAGGAGGTCGTGGAGGGCGACGGGAGTTTGTTTTTGGGTGATGTTGACCGTCCCACCGTCGTGCCAGAACCAAGTGGCGCTCTTGGTGCCAAAGGTTTCGGCGAGAGGCTGGCCGTTGACGAGGACCTGGAATTTGCCGGGGGTGCCGGGGGCTTTCCACTCGGCGACCCAGTCTTTGGTGCGGACCCAGACCCGGTATTGGCCGGTGGAGGGGAAGGTGACGGTGGTGGTGGCGTCTTTGACGGGCTGACCGAGGCCGTGGGCGATCAGGTAGGGCGAGCCCATGAGGTCGATGAACTGGGTGTCGAGGGACCAGCCGCCGGGCGAGGCGAAGGCTTCGGCTTCAACGAGGACGCGGTCAGCGGCGCGGGTCGCGGGGGCGACGCCAAGCGCGGCGAGGGCGAGGACGGCGAGGGGGAGGAGGCGTTTCATGGGGAAGTGGGAAAAATGGGAAATGGAAAACGGGGGATCAGCGGTAGGTGAGTTGGGCGGTGGCGGTGGTGGGGGAATCGGCGATGACGCGGAGCCAGTAGGCTTGGTAACCGGTGGGGAAGGAATGAGAGAGGGGGTTTCCGGCGGGGACGTCGAGTGTCGTATAGGTTACCCATGGACCGGTGCCGGTGAGGTCGACTTCGACCCGCACGCGCACGGTGGACGTGGAGGTGTGCGATACAGTGAGTTCCTTTTGGTCGTAGCCAGTGAGGAGATAAGGATCAGAAGGCGCACCGGCTGTGACGGCAGTATCTTTCCATGGGCCACCGACGCCGACGGGTTTGCCGAAGGACCAGAGGTCGTCGACGGCGCCGACCCAGACGGCAGCCTTGCCGTCGGTGGAGCGAATGAGGTGGGTGTTTTTAACGGAGGCGTCGGCGGAGACGCCGGACATCACGAGGAGGCCGCGCCAGCTGGCGTAGTCGTGGAGGGCGCGGTTGTGGGTGGCGACGGGGCGGACCTTGGCGATGCCGCCGGCGTTTTCGGCGGGGAACTCAAAAAAAGTGCCGCCGGCGTTGAGGAGGTCGCGCTCGGTGCAGACCTCGCGGTCGACGCGCACGAGACCGTGGGGGGATTTGCCGTCGAAGTCGGCGCGGCCGCGCGGCAGGCGCCAGCGTTTGCCCTGCTCGTCGGTGTAGATCACGGACGCGGCGTCGAGGGCGATGGCGTTGGCGGGCGGCGTGAAGTTGGCATGGGCGTAAGGCGCGGCGGCGGGATCTTCGACCCGCTTGAGCTGCATGTCCGGTCCCATTTCGTAGAAGGCATCCCCGACAGTGACGCCGAGGGTTTTCTTTTCCGCGCCGCGGGCGTGGAGCAACGCTCCGGTGGCGCCGGCGGTGCCGAGGCCGGCGAAACGGGCGTCGGGCGTAGTCGGGCGGCTGTCGCGGTTGCGATACGAGAACGCGGCCGTGGCGTGGGGCAGGTCGCGCGAGGCGCGGAGGCGGATCCACGCAGCGCGCTCCGTGTGAGCGAATGTGGTCCAAGCGTAGCCGGCGGCGGGGACCTCAATGCGGCGGAGCTCGCTCCAGGTGCCGTTGCCGGCGCGGTCGACTTCAAGCGTGAAGGTCACGGGTGTGGCGGCGTCGTGCGTGAGGTGGAGGATGCGCTCATCGTAGCCGGCAAAGAGGAAGGCATCGGAGGGAGTTTGGGCTGCGACGGGGTCATCGAGCCAGACGGCACCGCGGCCGATCACGGGTCCAAGTTGGTCGAGTTGAGTGGGGGCGACGAACCAGAGGTTGGACTGGGATTGGCCAGGTGCGGCGAGTTTGCCTTTCGCGGCGCGCTTGTTGAGGAACTCGCTCTTGGCGGTGTCGTCGCAACCGAGGACGATGCGGTCGCCCCACCGGGCGAAGTCGCCGATGACCTTGAGGTAGTTGGAGCGGGGGGCGAGACCGGCGGAGTGGGTGGAGTCGAAGTTTTTTGGGAAACGCCAGAACGCGCCGTGCATCGTCATGAGGAGGTCGTCCTCGCCGATCTCGCGGATGCGGGGCCACTCGGTGTTCCAGCCGTGGGCGCCGTCGTAGGAGTGACTGGATTTCGGGAGTCGGTAGCTGTGCCAGGTGCCGTGATCCAGGACTTGGAGAATGAGCGAGCGGAAATCCCAGCCGATCGACCACAACGGATCGGTGGCGGGATTTTTGTTGCCCGTGAGACCACCGGGACCGGTGACCTCGGTAAACTGGTTGCGGCGGACGATAGACCACGCATCGGCTTTGCCGTCCCAAGAGGCGAGGACGCCGGAGGGGATGTCGGGCTTGGCTTGGGCGTCTTTGCCATGCTCGCCGTTGTTGGCGTAGACGATTCGCCCCTGGCCAGAGAAGAGGCCCTTGCCATGGTAGCCGGGAAGATTGGATTTGCGGCCGTCCTTGAGCTGTTCGTCGCGCCAGAGCTCGGTGACGGCGAGTGTGTGAACATCGACCTCGTAGAGACCCTCTTCCATCGAGGCGTAGTAGATTTTGTTCGCGGGATCCGTGAGATGCCGGGCGTTACCGGTGGGGCGGCCATACATCTGGGCGTAAGGAATCGCGCGGACGTTGCCCTGAGCGTTGATGGCGTAAGGCCCGATGAAGAGCTGCTGGGACTCGGTGTGGATGAAACGATTGGCCGGGGTGCCGCCGATGCTCTCGGGGTGGATGGTCTGACGGAGCGCGGAGTCGATTGAGTAGAGCTTGTCGTCGGAGCCCTTGGGTTGGTGGGGCGAGTAGGTGACGACCCAGAGTTTGTCGGCCCACGGGACAACGGCGCCGGTGCCGCACTCGCCGCCGTTGTTGAACATCGCGAGGTGCGGGTAGATGCCGCTGTAGGACGGCAGCGATTGCGCGACGAGCGAACCGGCGAGAGCGGAGAGCGAAAGCGCGAGGGAAAGAAAACGTGACATGGAGGGAGTGAGTAAGGAGGCGCCGGAAGGGGTGGCGGGGGCAGGGCAAGGACGGGTGAAGATCACACCCACCGGACCGTGGAAATCAATCGTGAGAACAGTGAATTCGTTCACTCCACAATCAACTCGCCGCGCATGACGCGCCAGTGGCCGGGGAAGGTGCAGAGATACGGGTAACGTCCGGGCTGGGCCGGTGCGGTGAACGTGAGCTCGGCGCGGGCGTTTGGATTCACGAGTGGGGTCGCGTGCAGGATTTTCGGCGAGGCGGGGACGAAGTGTTTCGCAAGACTCGTGGGATCGGCAGCCATTTGGTCGGCGAGCAGGCCGACTTCTTCCTCGGCGCCGAGGGCCACGAGCACGAAGTTGTGGGGCATCGAGTCGGGATTCTCGAAGACGATGCGCACGGGGAGGCCGGCTTTGGCGCGGAGCTCACGCGGGGCGAATTGCATCTGGTTTGGGACGGCTTGCACGCGTAGGGCGTCGGCATCGGCAGCGTGGGCATTTTCCCAAGCGGTGGCGAGTGAGCGGAGAGCGGCGGCGTCAGCGGCGAAACGGGCGCCGGCGAGTGGTTGCCCCAGCGGATCGTAGACGAAGACCGGTGGCGGCGTATTTCGCAGACGGCGATAGGTGATCTCGATGAGGTTGAGCCCCGGGGTTAGTTCGAAGGTGACTTGTTGCTCTGTGCTGTAGGTGCTGTCAGCGGAAGCGAGTTGGACGCCGTTGGCGGAGATATCGAGAAAGCCGTGTTTGACGCTGAGCACGGCGGTCTGGGGTGTCGTGACGTCGATGAAGGTGCGATATGTGCCGCCGGTGGGGGCGGGGGCTTTGCCCTTCTGCTTGGCGGCGCTTTTCGCGGGAGGCGCCGTCTCGGCGGCGGAGGTAGTGGCGATGCTCAACCATTGGTCGATCCGCGTGGCCGGCGAAACTTCGAGCACAGGAACCGAGCGGCCTTTGAGGGATTTCGTGCCGGCGCGGAGATCGGTGAGCATCTGCTGCACAGCGGGCTCGGTGGGGTGAAGGTGTGCGACGACCGCGTCGAGCTCGGGGTGTGCCGGACGGAGATGGGCGACAGCGTTGATCGCAGCCATGCGCACGCGCGGGTGCGGGTCGGCGGCGGCTTGCGTGAGGCGGGCGACGGCGTCGGGCACGTGATCGACCGTCAGGCGGACGAGTTGCGCGGCGGCTGCGCGCGTGAGCGGATCGGCGGAGCGGGCGAGTTGATCGATCCACGCGGGGCGGGCCGCGCTGAGGGCGGCGAGAATCCAGGACGCCTCGAGGTGCGCTTGGTCGGAGGCGGGTTGGGTGCGGGGCTGCGCGGCGACCCAGGCTTCGATGGCGGGCACGGCGGCGGCACCAATTTTGCGGAGCTGAATGCGCGCGTGGTGACGCACGATATTCTGCGGGTGGGTGAGCAGCGCCAGTAGATCGGAGGTGGCGGCGCCCTCGATCTTCGGCCAGTCTCGCACGACCGGTTTGCCGGTGTGCACGACGCGCCAGATGCGGCCGCGCACGTGGTTCCACTGCGGATCGCGCATCGCGTGCTGCGCGTGGCCGATGATCAGACTGGAGAAATCCGAAATGTAGAGGGCGCCATCGAAACCGAACTCCACGTCGACGGGGCGAAACGTGCTGTTCTTCGAGCTGAGCACGTCGAGGCGGTCGGCAGCGACGATGGGGCCGGCATCCGCTTTCACGGCCGAGAGTGAGACGATGTAGCTGCCGAGCAGTGAGGCGGAGGCGATGCCTTGCTGGAGAGTGTCGGGGAAATTCGGGCTGGAAATCACGCTGAGGGCTGAGCCCTTGGCGTAGTTGAGCACCGTGGCGTTGCCGTAGGGATGATAGACGCCGAGCGGAGTCCACGTGAGCGGAACACCCTCGAGCACATGGCCGCCACCGTAGCGCTGGAAAATGTTTCCGTAGCGGTCGAAGGACACTTTCCACGGATTCGGCGTCATGCTCTGCCACTCGGTGGTGATGCGGCCGGTCGCGGGATTGAGGCGGTAGGTTGAGGAGTCGATCCCGCGCACGACGCCGAAGGGCGTTTCGAATTGCGAGCGGTGGAACACGCCGTCGGAGAAGAGGAGGTGGCCGAGCGGGTCGCTGGTAACCATGCCGCCGTGGTGAGAATCGGTGACGTCGATGCCGCGCAGGAGTTCGGTGCGCGTGTCGGCGCGGTCGTCGCCGTCGGTATCGTTCAGCACCAGTAGCCGCGGCTGCGCGGAGACGATCACGCCGCGTTCGTGGAAGGCCACGCCGTCGAGCGCGTCGAAGCCGTCGGCGAAGACGGTGCATTTGTCCGCCTTGCCGTCGTGGTCGGTGTCTTCGAGGACGAGAATTTTATCATGCGGCTGCTCGCCGGGAATTGTGTGCGGAAACGACGGCATCGTCACGACCCAGAGGCGGCCGCGGGCGTCGAAGCTCAATTGCACCGGATTACGCAGCTCGGGGAATTGCTCTTCGGATGCGAAGAGATTCACCGCGTAGCCGTCGGCCACGACGAGTTCCTGCTGCATGTCGGCGGGCGAGCGGACGGTGCCGCCGGGAAAACGATACGTGGTCGTCTTACCCTCGGGTAGCGCAGGGAGCGACGGCGCGGGATAGTCGGCGAAACGTTTCGCGGGGTTGGCCGCGAGGTCGTGCACGATCGCGTCCGCCTGCGCGACGAGCTGGTGGTAGCGCGGGAGCTCGGCGGCGTTTTCCTCGGGGCGCTTACGCACGCCGTAATAGAGCGCGCCGTTCTTGGGGCGCACGAGCTCGGCGACGTAGGAGTGCTTCAGCGCGGCGGCGCGGGCGACTTCGGCGAGGCGGGGCGAGTCAAGCACGCCAGGCGTGGCGTCGCCGAGGAGCGAGCGGGAGATGACGTCGGCGATGGCGCGGGTGCCGGCGGCGTTGAGATGAAAGCCTTGGGTCGTAAGTGGCTCGGAGCTGCG
>CANGHW010000161.1 GCA_947453695.1 Opitutia bacterium | reverse complement strand
GTCATCGTCGACGGCCCGCGCATCGTCGCTGTCGAGTCCGGCTACACCGCACCCGCCGCCGGCGACAAAGTCGTCGATCTCAAGGCCGCCACCGTCACCCCCGGCTGGATCGACTGCCACGTCCACCTCGACCACCAGAACTCCGCCACTTCCGTGCTCGAGGGCTTCCAGCTCAACCCCGGCGACTGGGCGCTCAACAGCGCGTTCTACGCAAAGAAGACGCTCCTCGCGGGCTTCACCACCGTCCGCAATCTCGGCGATCACAACAACTCCTCCCTCGCGCTTCGCCGCGCCGTAAATCTCGGCCTCGTTGACGGCCCGCGCATTTATTCCTCCGGAAAATCCATCGCCACCACCGGCGGCCACGCAGATCCCACCAACGGCCGCGCTCGCGAACTCCAGGGCGACCCCGGCCCCATCGACGGCGTCATCAACGGTCCCGACGAAGCCCGCAAGGCCGTCCGCCAGCGCTACAAGGATGGTGTCGACGTCATCAAGATCACCGCCACCGGCGGCGTGCTCAGCCAGGCCACGAGCGGCATGGCTCCGCAATTCACCTCCGAAGAACTCAAGGCCCTCATCGACACTGCCCACGACTATGGTCTCAAGGTCGCCGCCCACGCCCACGGCACCGAGGGCATGAAGCGCGCCATCGAGGCCGGCATCGATTCCATCGAGCACGGCACGTTCATGACCGACGAGATCATCGCCCTCATGAAGCAGCACGGCACCTACTACGTGCCCACCGTGAGCGCCGGAAAATTCGTCGCCGAAAAAGCGAAGATCGACGGCTACTTCACTCCGGTCGTTCGCCCCAAGGCCGCCGCCATCGGCCCGCTCATCCAAGCCACGCTGCAACGCGCCTACGCCGGCGGCGTGAAGATTGCCTTTGGCACCGATCAGGGGGTCGCCGCTCACGGTGACAACGCCCTCGAGTTCGTCTTCATGGTCGAGGCCGGGATGCCGCCCCTGGTCGCGATCAAAGCCGCCACGCTCGAAGCCGCCAAACTCCTCGGCGCCGAAAAGGACCTCGGCACCATCGAGGCCGGCAAGTTCGCCGATCTCGTCGCCGTCCCCGGCGATCTCCTCGCCGACATCAAACTCGTCTCGCGCGTGAGCTTCGTGATGAAGGGCGGCACCATTTACAAACAGTAGCGCCTCAGGAGGGCGCGGTCTCCGAACCGCCCTCCGGCTGCGGCGGCGGGCCGCTCCGCCCGCGGAGGCTGTGGGGCAGGCTTAACGCCTGCCACCTTGCCCGCCCGCATCACCCGCCCTCCGTTACGCAGTTTCGCGTAAGCCCACCCCCGCACCGTTGACGCCCGCGTAACCGGCGCGTGTTTTTTGCGTGTGTCCGCTTCGTTTCTCCGCCGCCTGACGCGCCCCCGTTTCGTCGCCGCGCTCCTCCTCGCCTCGATCGCAGCGACCCTGCGCGCGGCCGATGTCCCTTCCGCCCTCGCCGCCGAGGCCGGTCTCCCGCCGCTGCGGATTTTTTCGCCGGCCGACTACCACGGCAGCTACCAGACGTGGCGGATGGTCACCGGCCCCGACGGTACGGTCTACGTCGGCGATTTCGGCGGTCTCAACGAATTCGACGGCGCCACGTGGCGCCGCCTAGCCCCCGCCGGCCTCGGCTCTGTGCGCGAACTCCAGTTCCTGCCCGACGGCCGCCTCTATCTCACGGCCAACGACGACTTCGGTTACTGCGCCCGCGATGACGCCGGAGAACTGCGCTACACCTCCCTGAAAAAGGAACTTCCTCCCGAGGCCCTCCCGCTCGGCGGCATCGTCTCGCTCGTCCGCGCCGGCGACGCCCTCTATCTCTCCACCGAAAAAGGCGTCGTCCGCTGGCAACCCGGTCGCACGCATTTCTGGCCATCCCCCGCCGGCTCCACCCGCGTCGGCATATATGGCGTCGACGGCAAGGTCTGGCGCCGGCACGCCCGCGCCACCGTCATCTCCGAACTCCGCGGCGACGAATGGGTCACCGTCCTCGACGCCCCCGAACTCCTCAACCGCCCCACGCCTTTCTTCCTGTCCTCCCCGTCCGGCCCGCCGCTCATCGCGGTCAACCAACTCGGCCTCTTCCACCTCGTCGACGGCCGCCTCGTTCGCTGGACGCACGTCGCCTCTCCGCTCCTCGACCCCGCCCGCGTCACCGCGGCCCTGCGGCTCAGCGACGGCACGCTGGCCATCAGCACCATCAGCGAGGGCGTCATTCTGCTTTCCGCCGACGGCCAACGCGCCCGCCAACTCCGCATGGCCGAGGGACTGCCCAGTAATCTCGCCGTCAACCTTGGCACCGACGACACCGGCCGCCTCTGGATTTGCACCTACAACGGTCTCGCCGTCTTTGACTGGCCCGCCGCGCTCACGCTCCTCGACCGCCGCTCCGGTTTTGACCCCGTCGCTGTCTCGCTGCTGCAGCGCCGTTCTGACGGCCTGCTCATCGGCGGCCTCGGCGGCCGCTTCAAACTCGTCCCCGCCGCACCCACGGCCCTGACCCCACCGACGCTCGTCCGCCAGCCCGGCAACGACTCCATCACCTCCAACACGATCGAACATCCCGCCGGCACCCTGTTTCCCACGTCCGGCGGCATCCGCGCCCTCCGCGGCGAGTCCTCGGAACTCGTCCTCTCGATCGACGACATCCTTATCACCCTCACCGCCTCGAAACACGTCCCGGGCCGCGTCTACTTCGGCAGCGAGAAAGGCCTTGGCTCTGCCCGCTGGCGCGACGGCCGTTGGCAACTCGAAGGCTACGCGCCGCACGCCGGCGGCTCCACCCGCAAGGTCATGGAAGACAGCGACGGCTCGCTCTGGGCCGCCACGCTCACACTCGACGCCTGGCACGTCACCCCGCCCACGGCCGACGGCGATTGGAAACAATCCACCGGCGAGCAGCTGAAATCCATTCCGGGCTGGCCCGGCGGGGTCTACGGCACCGAGGAAACGCCCTTCGGCGTCATCTTCACTGTCGCCGGAACGTTTCTCCGCTACGACCGCACCGCTAATCGTTTCGTGCCCGAGGATCGCCTCGACCGCGCCTCCGCACCCGCCGGCGACCTGTTATTCCATCTCGCCGACGCCTCCGGCCGCCTCTGGGCCGGCATTTATCCCGAAGGCACCGTCGCTGGCGGTCGCCACGCCTTCGGCTACTTCGCCGCCGATGGCCCCGGCACCCGCTACCGCTGGCATGCCCTGTCGTCCGAGATTCCCGCCGCCATCGGCTCATTCGGCGTCGAACAGGTCGTCGTCGATCCCGCCGACTCCGCCTTGCTTTGGCTCCGCGGCACGCACGGCATCGGCCGTCTCGACACGCGCCTGGCCCGCGAAGTCGCCGCTCCCCCCACCCCGCGGCTGCGCCGGGTCGCCCTCGACGGCCAGCCCCGGCCCTTCGCCGCCCCGGCGCGCTTCGCCTTCTCCCGCACTCCGCTGCGCTTCGAATTCGCCCCCGGCGGCAGCACGCTGGGCAACACTCGCTTCGAAACCCGTCTCGTCGGCTGGAATTCCACCTGGACCACTCCGTCTCCTGACACCGCCGCCACCTTCACCGGTTTAGGCGCCGGCGCCTACACCTTCGAAGTCCGCGAGCGCTCCGCCAGCGGCGGCGCGAGTCTCGTCACCCGCTTTCCGTTCGTGATCGCCCCGCCGTGGCACCTCTCGCCGCTCGCCTTCGTCGTCTACGCTCTCTCCGCCGGCGGCGCCGTCTTCGGCTACCTCCGTTGGCGCCTCGGCCGGAGCGAACGCGAGCACCGTCGCCTCGAAAAAATCGTCGCCGAGCGCACCGCCGACCTCGCGACCGCCCGCGATGCCGCCGAAGCCGCCTCCCGTGCCAAGAGCGCTTTCCTCGCCTCGATGAGCCACGAGCTGCGCACCCCGCTCAACGGCGTTATCGGCTACGCTCAGGTCCTCCAAAACGACCGACGTCTCCTCTCCGATCAACGCGAGCGCCTGCGCATCGTCCAAAACAGCGGCGAGCACCTCCTGCGCATGATCAACGACGTGCTCGATCTCGCCAAGATCGAGGCTGGCAAACTCGAACTCCGCCCCGCCCCCTTCGCCCTCGCCGATCTCGTCCGCGACATCGTCGCCGCCCACGCCCCCACCGCCTCCGGCAAGCGCCTTATCTTCACCGCCGACCTCACCCCCAATCTCCCCGCCTGGGTCGAGGGCGACGCCCAGAAACTCCGCCAGGTCCTCGACAACCTCCTCGGCAACGCCGTCAAGTTCACCGCCGCCGGCTCTGTGACCCTCCGTGTCTCCCTCGCCTCCGGCTCTCAACCCTCGGCTCTCCACTCCCAACCGATCGCCTTCGCGATCACCGACACCGGCCCCGGCATCGACGCCACCGATCAAGTCCGCCTCTTCCAGCCCTTCGAACAGGCCACCCGCTCCCGACCCAACGCTCCCGGCGCCGGCCTCGGCCTCGCCATCGCCCGCGCCCTCGTCGAACGCATGGGCGGCACCCTCACCCTCGACAGCGCCCCCGGCCGCGGCTCCACCTTTGCCTTCGCCATAACGCTCCCCGTTGTCGCCCCTGATCCCGCGCGCCTGCAGCCCGGCCGCCGCCTCACCGGCTATGCAGGTCCTCGTCGTCACGTGCTCATCGTCGACGACCATGCCGTCAACCGTTCGCTGCTCACTGATCTCCTCGTCCCGCTCGGCTTCTCGTGCATCGAGTTTTCCTCCGGCGAATCTGCCCTCTCCTCCCTTCCTGCGTCTGTGGGGCAGGCTTTACGCCTGCCATCTGGCCCGCCCTCTGCTCCACCCTGGCCCGACCTCGCCATCCTCGATGTGCGCATGGACGGCATGGACGGCCTTGAGCTCACGCGCCGCCTCCGTGCCCACCCGCGCGGCGCCGAGCTGAAAATCCTCCTCACGTCCGCCTCCGTGCTTACCTTCGATCCCGCCGAAGGCCGCCGCGCAGGTTGCGATGATTTTCTCCCCAAACCATTCCGCACCGGCGACCTCGTCGAAAAAATCGGCGCCCTCCTCGAGCTCACATGGCACCACGCCGAGTCCGCCACCCCGTTCCCGGCCAGCGCCGCTGTTCCTCCCGTCGCGGACGTCCCACTGCCCCCCGCCGTCCGCACCCAGCTCCGCGATCTCCTCGCCCAAGGCGACCTCGAGGCCTTCCGCGCTGCCCTCACCACGCTGCGCCCCGCGTACCCCGGCGCCGAGTCGCACTTCGACGCCCTCGATCAAGCCGCCGCCGCCTTCGAGCTCTCGCGTCTCCGCCACCTGCTCGACGCTCCCTGAGCGCGCTCGACGCGCTCCTCCACCTACGCGTTTTCGCGTAACCGTTCCGCCCCGCCGTTGACGCCCCCGACCGCGCGGCCTGTCTTCTCTGCCGTGCCCGCTTCGCTTCTCCGCCGCCTGCCGCGCCTGTGCTCCTTCGCGAGTGCCATGCTGCTCGCACTCGGCTGTTTCTCGCCAGCGTCGCTAGCTCAGCCGCTCGATCCGCTCGCCGATCCCGAGTCGGGCAACCTGCTCATCCGCGCCTTCAAACCGCGCGACTACCAGGGCAGCCCCGTCGTCGCCCGTGTCGTCGAGCACCCCGGCACCGGCGAACTCCTCCTGCTCGCCGGCACCACGCTCCACGTGTTTGACGGCACGCAATGGACCGCCGTGCCCACCGATACGCCCGCCATCCGCTGCCTCGCCGTCGATGCCGCCGGCCGCGCCTGGCTCGGCGGCGTCGACCAAATCGGCTACGCCGATCGCGACGCCACCGGCCACTGGCGCTTCAACCCACTCGCCGATCGCCTGCCCGAGCCCCATCGCAAACTGGGCCGCGTGTGGGACTGCGTCGTGACGGCGGACTCCGTCTGGTTCGGCACCGAGACCAAAGCCGTTCGCTGGCACAACAACGCGTTTACCGTCTTCGAATTTCCCAGCCTCGGCACCCTGCTCGCCGCCGGCGGCCAGGTTTTCTTCCAAATCAAAAACCAGTCCCTGCAACGGTGGGACGGCACCGCCTTCCGCCCCTTCAGCACCGATCCGCTCGTCGCCGGCCCGTCGCTCATGCGGCTCTACGCCACCGCCGATGGCGCCCTTGACGGCATGAATTCCGCCGGTGCGTTTTTCCGCATTCGCAGCGAACGCATCGAGCCCATCGCCCCGCAGGCCAAGGCCTCTCTCGGCACCGCGCGCATCATCTGCGCCCTGCCGCGCCCGGACGGCGGTTGGTATGTCGGCACCGACAGCGCCGGCCTCCTCCTCCTCGACCGCGCCGGCGCCCTCGTGCGCAAACTCGGCCGCGCCGACGGCCTCACCGACAGCCCGATCTCCGACCTCACGCGCGATCGCCACGGCGCTCTCTGGGCCGCAACCTACTCCGGCCCGTTTCAAATCGAGCAGCCCGAGGCTGTTTCGTTCTTCTCCCCCGCCCAAGGGCTCCCCGAGAGCATCAGCCTCGGCCTTGAACGCCATCAAGGCCGCCTCTACGTCGGCACTCCCGCCGGTCTCATGCGACTCGTGCCCAGCAGCGGCCTGTTCGAACTCACGCCTGGTTCCCCTCGCTACCCCCAGAAAATCCTCCCGCTCCCCGACGGCCTCTTCATCGCCCACGGCGCCGGCATCTCGCGGCTGCACGACGAGAAGTTCACCTCACTGTTCGAGACCAACAACCCCGTCACCGCCGTCGCCACCAGCCGCCGCGATCCCCGCGTCCTCCTCGCCGGCCGCAGCGCCGGTTTCACGATTCTCCACCGCCCAGCCGACGGCCCGTTGCGCGAACTGCGCCACTTCCCCGATCTCGGTCAGGTGCGCGACGTCGTCGATGACGCTCAAGGTCACGTCTGGATCGCCACGTCCACGCGCGGCCTTCACCGCCTCGTCCCCGCCGCCGGCGACGACCCGTGGACCGCCGCCACGCTCACGACGTTCGACACCGAGCACGGCACTCTCGCCGGCACCAGCAATTCCACCTACGCCCTCACCACTCCGCTCGGCCTTTCGTTCAACACCACCAGCGGCCACGTCGTCTTCGACGCCGTAGCCCAACGCTTCGTGGCCGACACCCGCTTCCGCCTGGGCGACCGCGTGATCGAGGCCTTCGGCGTCACGGCCGCCCGCGGCCCCGAAGGCTGGGCCACCGCCAATTTCGGTGGTGAAACCTCTCCACCCATTTTCGGCCGCATCGAGCCCACCGGGCCAGCCGCCGCCCGCTTCCTCCCCGCTCCCGGCGGCGTGCAGGATGTTCTCGGTCCCATCGACGGGGGCCGCATCCTCATCGAAGGCGAAGGCCCCGATCGCATCGTCTGGTCGCGCACCGTCGAGGGCCTCGCCCGCATCCGCCCGGCCGCCCTCACGTTTCCACCTGACGACTGGAAAGTAGCCCTCACTCGTTTCGAAGCCGCCGATACCGCGCAGCCTCTCGCCTCCGGCCAACCCCAGTTTCCCTACTCCCGCCATCCCTACGTTTTCACGTTTCAAGCCCCCCGGCTTGAGCGTGGCGCCGCCGTGGAATACCAAACCCGCCTCGTGGGCTGGGACGCCGACTGGAGTCCCGCCACCAGCGTCCGCGAATCCCGCTACGCTGGATTGCCCGCCGGCCAATATCGCTTCGAAGTGCGCGCGCGCGATCGCTTCGGCCGCGTATCGAACTCAGCCAGTCAGTCCTTCGGCATCACTCCGCCGCTCTGGCAAAGCGGCTCGGCCTTCGCCGCCTACACCCTCGCCCTCGCCGCTGCCGTCGCCGGTCTCGTGCGTTGGCGCGTCGGCCGAATTGAACGCGAACGCCGCCGCCTCGAAGCCCTCGTCGCCGATCGCACCCGCGACCTCGCCACCGCCCGCGACGCCGCCGAGTCCGCCTCTCGCGCCAAGAGCGCCTTCCTCGCCGCCATGAGCCACGAGCTGCGCACCCCGCTCAACGGCGTCATCGGCTACGCCCAACTCCTCCAAACTGATCCCCGTCTCGTCTCCGACCAACGCGAACGCGTCCGCATCGTTCACCAAAGCGGCGAACACCTCCTGCGCATGATCAACGACGTCCTCGATCTCGCCAAGATCGAGGCCGGCAAACTCGAGCTCCGCCCCGCGCCCCTCTCGCTCCCCGATCTCATCGCTGACGTCTGCGCCGCCCACGCCCCCGCCGCGTCAGCCAAGCGCCTCGAATTCAAACGCGACCTCGCCGCCGACCTCCCGACTTGGGTCGAGGGCGACGCCCAAAAACTCCGCCAGGTCCTCGACAACCTCCTCGGCAACGCCGTCAAGTTCACCCTCGCCGGCTCCGTCACCCTCCGCGTCCGCCTCGCCTCCGGATCTCAACCCTCCGCACTCAACTCTCAGCTCCTCTCCTTCGCCATTTCCGACACCGGCCCCGGCATCAGCGCCACCGACCGCACGCGACTCTTCCGTCCCTTCGAACAAGCCGGCGCCACCCGCGCCTCCGCGCCCGGCACCGGCCTTGGCCTCGCCATCTCCCGCGCCATCGTCGAACGCATGGGCGGCGAGCTCACCCTCACCAGCGAGCCCGGCGTCGGCAGCGAGTTTTCCTTCACCGTCACCCTGCCTGTCCTCGCCACCCCCGCCGCCGTCTCCGCCCGCCCCGCTGTCACCGGTTACGCCGGCCCCCGCCGCCGCGTCCTCATCGTCGACGACAACGCCGTCAACCGCCACCTCCTCGCCGACCTCCTCGCTCCACTCGGCTTCGGTTGCATGCAAGCCGCCTCCGGCTCTGCCGCCCTCGCGCTCCTTTCCACCGGCTCCGAGCCTTGGCCCGACCTTGCCATCCTCGATCTGCGTATGGAAGGCATGGACGGCCTCGAGCTCACCCGCCGCCTCCGCGCCGATCCCCGCGGCTCCACCCTTCGCGTCCTCCTCACTTCCGCTTCCGTCATCAGTTTCGACCCCACCGAAGCCCGCGCCGCCGGCTGCGATGACTTCCTCCCCAAACCTTTTCGCACCTCCGATCTCGTCGAAAAAATCGGCTCCCTCCTCGCTATCTCTTGGCACGAGGCCACGCCCTCTGCGGTCGCGCCCGCCTCCGCCCCCGTCGAACTTATCCCTCTCCCCGCGTCCGCCCGGGCCACCCTGCGCGACGTCCTCGCCCAAGGCGACCTCGAGGCCTTCCGCGCCACCCTCGCCCGCATCCGCACCGAGCATCCGCACGCCGCCACCCGCTTGACCGCCCTCGACGAGGCCGCCGCCGCCTACCAACTTTCCCGCCTCCGCACGCTGCTCGACCAACCATGAACACCCCCGCCGTCCTCGTCGTCGACGATACTCCCGCCAGCCTCGGCGTTGTGTGCGATTCCCTCCGCCGCGAAGGCGTCCGCGTCCTTCTCGCCGACAGCGGCGACGCCGCCCGCGCCGTCCTCGCCCGCGAGCGCCCCGAGGTCATTCTCCTCGATGTCGTCATGCCCGGCGAAAACGGTTTCGCCGTCTGTGGCTCGCTCAAGGCCCACGTGGAGTGGCGCGATATCCCCGTCGTATTTCTCACCGCGATCGACGATCCCGGCCAAAAAGTCCGCGCCCTCTCCGCTGGAGCCGTCGACTACGTGACCAAGCCCGTCCACGTCCCCGAACTCGTCGCGCGCGTCCGCGTCCAACTCGAACTCCGCGCCGCCCGCCGCGCCCTCGTCGCCAAAAACGCCGAGCTCGAGTCCGAGGTCGCCCTCCGCCTCGACGCCGAGGAGCAACTCTCCGCCTCCCTCGACCGCGCCGTCGTCCTGCTCGACCGCGACGGCCGCCTCCTTTTCGCCACCCGCCTCGCGCACGACTTGATGGCCAAGTTCTCCGTGGTCCCCGCCTCGCTCGTGCGCACTCCCCGCGTCACGATCCCCGACGGCGCGCTCAATATCCGGCGCTTTCACGAAACCGGCCGCGACGAACTCATCATGCTCGCCCTCGAGGAAGAGCACGCCCCGCCCGGCCCCGCCGCCCTCTGCGCCCTCGGCCTCACTCCGCGCCAGGCCGAGGTCGCCTACTGGGTCGCGCAGGGCAAAACCAATCCCGAGACTGCCACCATCCTCGGCACAAGCCCGCGCACCGTCGACAAGCACATGGAGCGCATCCTCAGCCGCCTCTGCCTCGAAAATCGCTCCGGCCTCATCGTCACTGCCGGCAACCTCCTCCGCCCCACGCGCCCGTAGGCGCGCTGCCTCCGCCCAGCGGTAGTCCGTAGCCGCATCGTTTACGATGCGACCCTACTGTCTGCACGTCGCCCGCTTCCCGATCCGCGGGCCGACTTCATTCACCCGAACGCCTACCGGGTGGATTCCCCCATACGCATACCTGCGTAACGACACTCAGTAGGGAATGAGTTATACTCACCACGCTTCAGTCTTCTTCCACTATGCAAATCTCCTCTCCGCTCGCCTGCCTCCGACGCCCCTTGGCGTTGTTCGCCTTTGTTGTCGCCCTCTTGTCCATCGCCCAACGCTCTGACGCCCAAACCGCCGGCGCCGCCGACATCGCCCCGGCCAACCTGCCCGGCAAGACGATCACACTGAACGCCCTCTCCGCGCCTGCGCCCTTTGCCGGCACCGGCATTTTCTCGATCACGTTCACCGGCACGACCTACACCATCCCGATCGCGCAGGGTAACCCCACGTTCTACTCCGGCGCCTACACCGCGGTGACCCAGAGCGGCACTACGCTCATCCGCCTCGCCGGCTACCTCGTCGGCGGCTCCCCGGTTCAACTCGTGCTGGTCCCCAGCGCCGCCTCTCTCATCCCCGGCGCCTTCGAAATGTTCGCCGACGGTGTCTCCACCGCCAAGACCGGCTCCTTCACCATCAGCGGCGGCACGACCGGCGGCGGTGGCACCGGCAACCCCGCCATCACGAGCCAAACCCAAGTCGCCGCCACCGTCGGCCAGCCCTTCAGTTACCAGATCACCACCAGCCCCGCCGCTACCTCCTACACCAACACCGGCGGTAACGCCCCCGTCGCCATCAACCCCAGCTCCGGCCTCGTCACCGGCACGTTTACCAGCGCCGGCACCTTCAACTTCTCCTTCACCGCGCTCAACGCCTCCGGTGCCAGCGCGGTCACTAGCGTCACCGTGAACGTCACCGCCGGCTCTACGGGCGGCGGCACCGGTGGCGGCGCGACCTCCACCTATACCGGCACTTACACGGGTAACATTCTCCAACGCATCAGCGGCGTCACCGCCATCCTCGGCGGAGCTAGCTACAGCACCGTGATCAGCGCCACCGGCGGCGTCGTCACCACGCTCACCAACGCCGGCTCCTCCACCACTCTTACCGGCACCATCGCCAGCAACGGCTCCATCTTCTACACCGGCGGCACCGGCCTCCAGATCTACAAGATCACGGCCGCCTCCGTCCTCGTCACCAGCACCCGCCCCGTGTTCGGCAGCGCCTTCTTCGTCGCCTCCACCAGCAGCACCGGCGCCACCTCCGAATACTCGCTCCAAAGCAGCGCAACGTTTGTCGCCGGCACCACCGGCGGTGGCGATAATCCCGTCACCACCGTCGCCACCGCCCCGACCAACCTCGTGGGCTACCGCAACAAAGTCGGCGGCGTCTACCAATTCACCGTCACCGGTAGCGCACGCGGCGCCGTCTGGGGCACCGATGTCTACACCGATGATTCCAGCGTCGCGGCCGCGGCCGTCCACGCCGGCGTCCTCGCCGATGGCGCCACCGGCACCGTCACCGTCACCATCCTCCCCGGCCAGTCTTCCTACCCCGCCTCCACGCGCAACGGCGTCTCCGCCGCCTCGTGGGGCGCTTGGTCTGGCAGCTACTCCTTCGCCGGCGCCGGTGCGATCAGCACCGTGCCTGTTGCCACCGCCCGCCCCGCCGCGGCCCCTGGCTTCGTCGCCGGCACCACCGCCCTCGC
>CANGHW010000160.1 GCA_947453695.1 Opitutia bacterium | reverse complement strand
TTGTGCTCACGCATCGGATAGTCGGCGCGTTCGTAGATCGTAGTGCGGGCGGTGTTGATGTGGTAGCCGGGGAAACTGCGGTAGCGACCGACGAGGGCGGAGCGTGCCACGTCGTGGAGCAGCTTGTCGCCGGTAAGTGCGGCGATGCGGAGCATCCACGGCGCATAGTTGGCCATGAAAATTCCGCGGTGACCCGACATCGTGCCCGAAGATTCGGGCGTCAGGCCGATTTCGGAGAGGCGCCATGCGGGCACGCGTTCCTCGGGGGCGGTCATCGGGGTGTGGCCCTTGCTCTTCAGATACCAATAGACGGGGGCGTTGCCGCCGGGATTCACCGTTACATCGGCCTCGGGAATGCGCGGGGCCATCCACGTAAACATCGTATACTGGCGGGCGCCTTGGCGGGCAGCGTCGAGGTAGCGGCGGTCGTTGGTGGATTCGTAGAGTTGGAACAGGTCGATCCACTTCGGTGCGTAGCCGATCCAGAAAAAGAGACCGGGGGTGTTGAAATCCGCGGCGGGCTTGGCCATCCGCTCGGCCAAATAGGCGTCGGCGCCGCGGCGGGCGGCGGCGAGGTATCGCGCCTCGCCCGTCTCGCGGAAGAGCGCGAGTTGGTTAGTCCACGTGCCGCCCTCGGCGACATCATCGAGATTGAGCGTGCGTTTCTTGCTGAGCATTCGTTCGGCAAGCTGACGGAGAATCGGCGAGGCGCCGTGCGTAATGCCGTAGAGCGTGGCGAGTTCGCTGACGGGTGCGCAGGGGCCGAGCAAGGCCCGCGACGGGCTCTGGATTTTTTGCTTCGGGTCGAGAGAGAACAGGAACTTTTCGCGCGAGAGCATGAACTCGACGATCGGGTAGGCGCGTTTGCGGAAAATTTCCTCATCGTCGGTCACGAGCGCGAGGTTGAGCGGGTTGAGCGAGGAGACGTTTTTCACCGCGCCGGGAACGTCGGTCGAATAGGAGCAGCCTTTGAGTTCCTCAATGAACCAACTGTAGTGGCTCATCCCATAGTCGATCATGTTGTCCAGCGTCTCGTTGAGCGTGGCGATGGCGTTGCGGCGGTGGTCGCGGAACCCGTAGAGACGGCGCGCGAGCGTCTCGTAGGCCGTCGTTATGTCGCAGGTGCCGGCGAAGAGGCGGACCTTAAACGTGAAGGCCTGGCCGGCGGTGCGTTTCGATTCGGCGCCGCCCAGCATCGGTGCGAAGACCATCGGCTGCGCCTCGCCCGCGGCGTTGCGCAGGGCGACACCGAAACGGCTGTTGTCGAGTAGCGGCAGGGGAGAGAAGGGGAGTTCGTCGGCATCGGCCACGACGCCGAGGGTGACGTTGCCCTTGCGCACGAACGTGGCGGGCAAAGAGCACTCAAAGGCTGGCGTAAGGTAGGATCGGTCGGGGAAACGTTTTTCCTGCCAGATGAACGGCTGCCAATTTTCGGCGAGGTCGGCCGGAGCGAAAGCGGGGGCGCCGCAGTAGGCGACGGAGAACCACGCGGCGTGTTTGGGCGTGAGCGTGAACGCGAGCACGGGCTCGGCGTCTCCCGAGGGCAGTGTGAGCGTGGCGGCGAGCGTGAAGTCGGAATGCTCGGCGAAGGTGAAGCGGAGCGCGTCACCCTCGCGCGTGACACCGGCGGCGCGGACGCGCGTCAGCGGCGCGGCGGCAAACACGTCGGCGGTGCGCTTATCGGTGTCGCCGTCGAGAATCTTGTCGTCGAAGCCGTCACCGGCCTGCCCGGAGGGGCGCTTGACGTTTTTGAGCGCCGCGCCCGCGGGCTTCGCCGAGGTCTGCCATGTGATGAGGTTGTAGGAAACATGCGGGATGTTGCCCGGCCGCATGGCGGGCTTCGGATCGGCTTGCGCCATGAGCACCACGAAATCGCCGCGGAAAGTCCACGCACCGGCATCCTTCGCGGTGAGTTGCACGGCACCGTCGGCGGCGGGTGCAACGGAATAGCGGTCGTTGACGAGCGGCTGCGCAGAGAGCGTCGCTAGGAGCAGCGCCGCGAAGAGCCAGCGGAGTTTCAAAAGCAAAGATTTGGTCATTTGGCTGAAAAGACTGAGAGGTCCCATTGGTCGCGCCAGCGGATGACCGGGCGGTCGCCCTCGAATTCGATGGGGAGCCAGATGTAACCGGACGTGATCGGATTCTGCGGCACGTTGATGTCGAACATGGCAATCCACGCGTCGCGGCGGCCGGCGACGGGATAGACGAAAGTGCTTTGCCCGCCGAAGGTTTTTTCGGGGCCGAGATTGTTGTGGGGATTTATGCCGCGGACGGGATTGCCGAGGTCCTGATAGGGACCAGTGACCTTGTCGGCGACGAACATACGGGCGGCATTGGGCGCCCAACCGCTGCTGTCGGAACCGAGGAAGTAGATTTTGTTGCCACGACGGAATAGCGCGGGCGCTTCGGTTTTGAGGGTGATTCCGGCCAGCTCCACGTAGTCACCTGTCGGCCGCAAGCCATCGTCGGACAACCGGCCACAGACGTGAACTTTGTCGGGCTTGCGCACGCCGAGGTGGTAGATGGAGCCGTCGTTGTCGGGAAAGATAGTGAAGTCACCGGTCCCGAATGGGCTGCTACCGCCGAGAAAACGGCCCTGATAGAGAAACGGCCCCGTCGGCGCCGTCGCAGTCGCTACGCCGACGTAGGCGTAGTCGGTCCCGGTTTTTCCGCCCTGCGACTTGGGTGGGTAGAGTTTGAAATAGAGGATGAATTTCTTCGTCGCGGCGTGATAGATCACTTTGGGTCGGTCGAGAATGGACGCGTCGGCCAGCTCGGGATGCGCACCCGGCGCGAAGACATCCAAAACAAGCCCCGCGTCCTGCCAGTTGAGAAGGTCGTCACTGACGTAGCAGCGAACGCCGGCCTCGTTTTTCTCGGACTCGGTTTTGCCCGCGATCTTGTGCGCGCCATACCAGTAGTGACGGCCACCGAAATCCAGGATGCAGAAACCGTGGGCGTTGAGGTGCGTGCCCTGCGTGTCGAGCCACGGCTGGCCGGGGTGAAAACTCACGTTTCGGCGCGGCGCGTTCTCCTCGGCTGAGCCAGCGACCCGGAAAACGAGTAAGGCTGCGATGGCAGCACTCAGTCGAAGTCGAGGCACGATCGGATGGCGCCATAGGCCTGCGAGGAGATTGAGGAAGTAGGGAGACGCACGCAGGGGCTGCATTGTGTTTTAGACCAACGGATCGCAGTGGAACTGGGATCAGAAGCGCACGCCGGTGGTGAATCGCACGGTGCGGCCTTCGGGGTAGTAAGCGGCGATAGTCATGTCTTTTTGATCGAGGAGATTGGCCACGTTGAGCGACAAATCGAGGCTCGTGCCATTCTTGAATTTCTTGAACGCGTAGCCGATCACCGCGCCCCATTCGTCGAGCTGCTGGTTATAATACGGCACGGAGATCGCCGTGGACGTGGCGGTCGGAGCGATCCGCAGATGTTTCGCTGCAAACTGGTAGGTCAGGCCCAGACGCAGACCGCGCAGGAGACCTTCGCGGACATTGTAGCGTGCGGCGAGCGAGTAGGTGCGCACCGGCATGGCCGTGGTGCCGGTCGGGCGTGTGCCGATGAGGCTGGCCGTCGTGGCGTGCTTAACGATCCGGACATCGTTCCACGAGATATTGGCCAGCAGCGTCAGGTTTTTTGTGAGACTGCCGCCCACATCCACGCTCAGGCCGCGCGCGCGGGTGCCAGCACCGGGAATGGAGCGTGGCAAGGAAAGGTCGGTGCCGCCCGGATTCGCCGGATTGTCGGTGACCTCGTTCTTCTGTTCGACGTTGAATGCGGCCACGGTGTAGGAGAAGCGGTCGTCCATGAGCGCTCCTTTGAGTCCGATCTCGCCACCGAATGATTCCAAGTTACCCAGCAGCGCACCCGTATTGGCGTCGAATTGCGGCGAGGGATTGAAGCCGCTGGCAAAGTTGCCGTAGGCGACCAGGCGACGGCCCAGCACGTGATAGTTGGCTCCAGTGCTATACGTGAACTTGTTCGCTTTGCCCTCGGTCGTATTGACGGTGTATTTCGCCCAATCTTGCCGCGCAGATCCGGATAAAACCAGGCGCCCGTCCATCAGTTCGACGGTGTGGTTGAGCAGGCTGCCATAGAAGAATCGATCGAATTTCGACGCCGCGAGAGTCCAGGTCGCTTTGTTGAAAGCGGGGACGGGATAGTAGCCCGAGACCGCAGGATTGAACGGGTCCGGGTTCTTCCAGGCGTTCAGCTGGGCCGGGGTGGTGAAGCCGAGGGTGTTTAGTGCGGTGTTGAGCGCGGCGCCGCTGAGAGCATAGGTGTCGGTGGCCTGGTCGTTATAAAATGTGTCAAACGTGAACAGGGTGCGCTGCTTGAACCGCGAGTTCCATTTCTTCGTGAGATCGATTTGGGCGCCCTTTTCTTCATAGTCGATGGCCTGATAGGCTCCCGCCCTGTCGCCGGTCCAGATGCCGCGCGTGGTGTCGACCCAGGTGCCGACGAGTGTGTTGAGGACAGCTTGGCGGGCCGCTGTGGGATTGGTCGCCCAGGTCGCGAGCGTGGAGGTGCTATGGTCCTTCAGGAACTCGCGCGTCGTGTAGGCGATATTCGCGCGGAGACTCAGGTCGGCATCAATCCGATGTTCCAACGTGAGGTAGCTGGAATTGGCCTCGCGGGTGATTCGTTGCAGCGCGCCATTCGTGTTCGCTCGGGTCAACCGTTCTCCGAGTTGCCGGTCGGGCATATAGAAGGTCGAGCCCTCAGTGATCGTTTGCACGCCACTCACCCGCGTCCAGCGGGTGAAAGCCTGGCCACCCTGCATGACGCGGCGGGTGTATTCGTGCTCGAGGGTGATCAGCGTGGAGGGAGAGAGCTTGTAGGCGAGGGAGCCCGAATAGTTGACGGTGCGATTGAACCAATAATCCGTCGGGCGCTCGAAATCGTAATAGGTGGCGTCGACGCGGTAGAAGAGTTTGCCCGGAATAATCGGTCCTGTGATATCGCCGGCGATGCGTTGATTGTCGTAGGAGCCGGTCACGTAGCTCAGGCCTGAGGCGAATTTCGTTCCCGGCTTCTTGGAAATAAAGTTGATCACGCCACCGGGGGAAACTCGGCCGTAGATTGCCGACTGCGGGCCCTTGATGACCTCGGTGCGAGCAATGCTGTTCGAATCCGGCGCTTGGGTGCGGAAGAAGCCGTTACGGAAATAAGGCACGCCGAAACCGCGCAAACGCGTGCCGCCGCCACCACCCTGGGCGGGATCGCCGGCGGCCATGCCGGAAATGAACGGCGCCTGCTGGTCGAGATCGAAGAGTTGAAACTCTTTCACGAAGTCCTCGGTAAGCACGGAAACGGCGAACGGCAGGTTGATGATTTCAGTGGCCACGCGGGTGCCGGATGCGCTCTCCGTTGCGATGAAGCTATCGTCTTTGGCGGTGTTCACGCGAAACTCGCCCAGCACAAAGACATCTTCCGCGGCAGGTTTCGGGGCACTCTGGGCCAGTGCGATGGCCGCGGGCAAGCCGGCCACGAAAAACAGTAGCGTCTTAACAGGGTTACAGGGGTTCATTTCAGGTCGTTGGCTTAAGGGGATTCCGGGGGTGGGGCAGACGGACTAAGGGTTAAGGCCGAGAATATGTTTCCGATGGCGGCGGAAGCGATGGTCGCGTCTTTGAAACCCTTCAATTGGCCAGAGTGGAGATGTTGTGAAGTAGTGCCGCGGCCAACGTCACCATTCACGCGCGAACATGATGCCGCAAAGCAGGTGGATGCAGCGCATCAAATCACGGCCGTCGGTTTTGCTGTGTGTGCGGATGTGGCTACGGTGCATTGTGTTGTCCAATGAGCTCCTGCATCCAACGGCGGGTAGCCACCGTTGACGGACGGTCTTCGAGATACTCAACGTCGACGTGGACGTGGGCACCGAGGTTGGCTGGCTCAGAAAACCACGGTCGCCCTTGCAGTCGGGCGGCGCGTTCATCCCAGCCGAGACCGACCTTGTTCCAGCCGGTGCCGTCGGCGGGCTTCCAAGGGCGGCCCGGATTTGTGCCGACAAACCCACGCCAAAGCGCAGCGATCCGGTTGTCGCGTAGCGCAAGGTAATTGGCGGCGTATTCGCCACGCGAGAAGCCGACGAAGAATACCGCGCCCGCGTCGCCACCCAACTTCTCGCACACCTCGTGCACAGCCGCGACGCAATAGTCCGCGGCTTTCTCGATGTCGCCCCAACCGTCGATTTGCTCGTGTTGTCCGTCTGCGCTGATGAACGGCAGGTTGAGGCAAATGAATTTTTCCCCGCGAGACAGGCCGTAAGCCATGGTTCCCTGATCGGTGTAGCCGGTCGAGTGGCAGAACTTGTGGTAGAATATGTTGCCGGTGTATTCGACGATGACCGGATATTTCGCGCCCGGCTTCCATTCACGAGGCAGCGTTAGCACGTGGGTGACACTCGTCTTTTCCCAACCCGGCAACTGCTGATACACACGCCGCCCGGGACCAGGCGATTCGCGGGCGACGTCGGGCACGAGCACGCGCCGCGAGACATCGAGCGGCGCGACGGGCGCATCGCCGGTCGCGCGAAGGCTCCGCACGCGCAGCGACGGCACAACGCGACTGTCGCCAACGACGAGTTCCAACCAGCGGACTGACGCTGGGTTCGTCGCCGGGGTGTAGACATCCTTGCCGGGATAGCGGATGTGCAGGTCGATTTTGAACGTGCCGCGCTGGCCGGGGGCGAGCGTCTCACGTCCGGCCGTGGGGCCGCCATCGGGCGTGAACGTGCTGACACCGCCCCAGCCGTGGCCCGAAAGCGCCCAAAAGGTGAAGCGCAGGGACTTGTCGCCGGTGTTCTCGATGTCGGCTTCAACGAAGCGAAAGCGCGAGAGATCCCGCCACTTTTCCGGTAAGGGAAAGACTACGCCACTGTCGGAAGCCGGCACCTTGCCCTTGATGTCCACAGCACCGTCCGCCACAGCAATCGATACGCCTCGCGCGGTGAGCTGGGTGGGATCAAATAAGCGATCAAAAGTGAACAGTTCCGCTGCCGGCACGGCGACGGCGGCGGCGAGAAGAACGCCGACGCTGAAAAGAGAGCGAATCGGGAAAGGTAACGAGGGCATAGGTTACGGGATGCTGACGACTTGGTAGGTTTTCCCTGGGGCCACGGCGAAGGCCAACGCGTGATCGGGGCCATCCGCGCGGCTGCTTTCCGCGCCGATTTGGAAAGGCGTGCGAGCCCGCACGATGCAGGATCCGCGGTGGTGGGCTTGCACGGTGGCGGAAGCGAGCGATCCACTCCGCCACATGAGATCCACGCAAAATCCGCCGCGCGCGCGGAGACCGGTGACCGTGCCTTCCGGCCAGGCGCTCGGCAGGGCGGGTAAAAGGTTCAGTTCGACCTTCTGCTCGGAGTCGGCCGAAGCCACCTGGCTTTGCAAGAGCATCTCGGCAATCGCGGCGGTGGTCCCGAAATTTCCATCGATCTGAAAGACGTTTCCTTCGCCTCGGTAGTGGTTGTCGAAGAGATTGGGGAACGTGCAATCCTTGAAGAGCGCGACGATGCTCTCGTGGGCTTTTTCGCCCTCCTCGAGGCGCGCCCAAAAATTGATGAGCCACGCACGGCTCCATCCCGTGTAGCCGCCGCCGTGACTCAGGCGCACTTCAAGGGATTTGCTCGCCGCGGCCGCAAGTTCCGGCGTGCGACGCACGGAGATCTCGTCACCCGGGTGGAGCGGGAACAGGTGCGACGTGTGGCGGTGGCCCGGCTCCGATTCCTTGAAGTCTTCTGACCACTCGAGCAAGCGGCCATCGGTGCCGACGCGGATCGGCGCAAGGCGGGCGCGCTTCTCGCGCAGAAGCGCGACAAACTCGGAATCGGTCTGCAGCAGGGCGGCCGCGGCGATACAATGGTCAAACAACTCGCGCACGATCGCCATGGTCATCGCCGGACCCATGTCGAGGCCGGTGCGCGTGCCATCGGGCGCGACGTAGGAGTTCTCCGGCGACGTGGAGGGGCCACTGACCAACCACCGGTGCTGCGGATGCTCGACCAGCGTTTCGACATAGAAGCGCGCGGCCTCGCGCATGAAGGGCCACGCCCGCTCGGCCAAAAACTTCCGGTCCTGCGAGAACAACCAGTGCTCCCAGAAATGCGCCGCCAGCCACGCCGGAGCCTCCGGCCAAAAAAGTCCGGTCGAGCCGCGCAGATCGCTGCGTCCCCAGATCGTCGTGCGCGTGCTGAGCACCAGACCTCCGGCGCCGAAGCGCTCTCGCGCCGTGCGCTGCGCGAGCGGCACCAGCTTCTCGGCCAGGGCGAACAGCGGCTCGTGGCACTCCGCGAGACCCGCGACCTCGGCGGGCCAGTAGTTCATCTGCGTGTTGATGTTGATCGTGTAGTCCGAGAACCATGGGGGATTCGGCAAAGAGTTCCACAGCCCTTGCAGATTCGCCGGCAGCGAGCCAACTCGCGATGACGCGATGAGCAGGTAGCGACCGTAGTCGAAATACCGTGCGATTAGATCGGGATCGGCCCCGCCCGCGGCGGCCCGCCGAAGACGTTCGTCGGTCGGAAGCGCGGCGGTAGCGGCATCGGTGCCGCCGAGCGCGAGTGTGACGCGGTGGAAAAACGCTTGGTGGTCGCGCGTGTGGTCGGCGAGCAGTTGCGGGTAGTCATGGCCTGCGGCCTGCGTGAGCGCGAGGCGCGCCGCCGCGGCGGGATCGGCCTGATAGTAACTCGTGCCGACCGTCAGCACGAGAGTCACGGAGTTGGCGCGGTCCACCATGAGCGCATTATCCGTGGCGGTGACGCGGCCGCCCTCGGCGAGCGCCCGAAGGCCCACGGCAAACTCCGTCCCGCCTTCCGCGCAACGGCCCGTCATCATCACGGTATCGGCGCCGTCGGCGCGCGTGATCGCGCCCATTCGACCGAGCAGAGCGCGAAACGTGATGAGCCCCGGCCGGCTGGCGGTGAGGCGAATCACCACCGCGCCAGCGGGTGCGCTGCAAAACACCTCGCGGGTATGCGTGACGCTGCCGCGCTTGAACGTTGTGCGTGCCACCGCGGTATCGAGATTGAGCTCGCGGCGGTAGTCCCGGGCGTGCGCGCCGTCGGTTTCAAATTCCAAACGCAGGTCGCCCAGCGGCTGGAAGCTGCCGTAGTCTGGACGCGGCACCGTGGTCATGTGCTTTTTCGCGAGGGCCTCTGCCTCGGCGTGTTTTCCGGAGAAGAGCAGCTCGCGCAGCCGAGGAAGGTTTTGGAGCACTTCGGGTTTCTCGACATAGTCGGCACGACCCGACCACACGCTGCCCTCGTTGAGCTGGAGCAACTCACTGTCCGGGCCGCCGTGCACGAGTGCGCCGATGCGGCCGTTGCCCAAAGGCAGCGCCTCGTGCCAAGTGCGCGCGGGTTCGCGATACCAGAGCACGGAGGAGACCGGCGCCGCGGATTGCGCCGGAGCCACTTGGGCCGCCGCCGTCAGCCCGACCACGGCAAACCACCTACGGACACGGAGAGCGAAACGTATTCTCATTTCAGGAGCAGATGCCCGATTGGAGACTTCTCAACGGTGCCGGAGAGCGATTGCGTCTCGAACCAGAACTCCAACGGCGCGTCGCCAGTGACGGGTAGCGTAAAATCGAAGGGATACGACGCATCCGAAAGGGTGCGAAATTCGCCGCCGCCTTGCCGAAAATGCACCGTGCAGTTTGTCACAACGCGCTCCTGATCGGGTAGGTAAACGTAAGCACTCGTCAGTTCGCCCGCGCCGAACGACAGCACAACGCCGCGTGCGCCGCGCCAGCCGAGGTCGCAGACACTTTCCGCCGGGAGGTGCGCGGCGCGTCCGAGTATATAGTCCTGAAACTCGACGCGCGGTTTCACCCCGCTGATGATCAGAGTGGTGATGCCTTCCGCCGCGACGTCGACGGGGATGCGGCCGTCGGCCGCCAATGGCACCTCGCGGACCCGCCGATTGTTTTCCCACACAGTCACTTTCGCGTTGGGACCGGGGTCGAACGCGACGCGCTCACGCGAGAGTGCCACTTGAGATTTGACTGCGGACTTTGACTGATTGGTGAGCGCGATAGCTAGTTTGGCGTCGCCACGGGCCATCACGAAATTGAGCTCCGGGTGATCGACGGTCAGCACGCCACGCGGCATCCACAGATACCACCCCGCTTCGTCGTAGATGCGTCCAGGGCGATCGCCATAGACTTTCTGCTGCAAATAGCCGTAGCCTTCCGCGTAGCGGCCGGGGAAATCAATCGCTCCGCCCGATTTCGCAAACGCGTCCGCCACGAGGTAGTCGAGCAGCAGCGCGATATGTGGCCAAATGTGATTGTAGTGAATCGACGTTGCCGAGTTGAGCTCGTCTTTTCCGCGCCGCGCGAAGTCGGGTTTTTCATAGGCGGTCGTGCGCGCGGTGTTGATATGGTAGCCCGGGAAACTCGTGTAGCGGCCGATGATCGCGGAGCGGGCGATGTCATGGAGGAACGCGTCGTTCTTGAGTGCGGCAATGCGCAGCATCCAGGGCGCATAGCACGCGAGGAGAATGCCGCGTGCACCTTTGCTGGTCGGGGCCGACTCGCTGGTGAGGCCGATCTCGGAGGTGCGCCACGCAGGAACCGTCTCGGGCTCGGCCTTGATCCGCGGGAAGCGCGGCCCATCCCGGTAGGCGGGCGCCAAGCCGTCTTCGTTTACGCGAACATCGCCTCCGGGAATGCGCGGGGCGAGCCAGACAAACTGCGTGTAGTCGCGTGCGCCGGCGTGGGCGGCTTCGAGGAAGCGCGGCAGTCGGGTTTCTTCGTAGAGTTCAAAGAGTTCGATCCACTGCGGCACGAAAGCGGTCCAGAAAAATAACCCGCGGGAATCGGGATCCGAAAAGTCCTTCGCACGCACACCCGCGCGTGTCTTGAGATAGGCGTCGGCGTCCTTGATCGCATGGTCGAGCCAGCGCTTCTCCCCGGTTGCACGGTAGAGGCCGAGCGCGTTGGACCAGTTGTCACCCCGAATATTTCCTTCGAGATTCAGGATGCGGTCCCGGCCGAACAGGCCCTCGGCCGCGGTGCGGAAGAACGGGGTGCGTGCGCCCGACATCGCGTAGAGATTCGCGTATTCGGTGAGGGGCGCCCCCAGCCCGCGGAGATGCGAAGAGGCCGATTGGCCTTTCACCTTGGGATCGGTCGTGAAGAGGAATCGCTCGCGGGAAACGAAAAACTCCATCAGCGGGCGGGCGAGACGAGTGTAGATTTCCTGGCGGTCCGTGACGAGGGCGAGGCCGAGCGGATGCAGCGCGGACACGTTTTTGACCGCACCGGGGACGTCGGTGTCGTAGGCGAAGCCGCGCAGGTCGGCGTTGAATTTCGCGTAGTCGCTCAGGCCAAACTCGAGCATGCGTTCGAAGGTGGCGTTGAGCGAACCGAGGGCGTTGTGGCGCACGTCGGCGAAGCCGTAGATGGTGCGGGCGGTGCGCTCGTAGGTGGCGGAGAGGCTCGCTTTTGCGACGACGAGTCGCATCATGAACTCCCGGTTTTCGCCTGCCTTCATGCGCGAACCGGCGCCCCCGAGGAGGGGAGCGAAGAGCATAGGCTGTGCAAGCCCACGGGCGTTGCGCAAGGCGACGCCGAAGCGTGAGTTCGCAAAATTCGGCAGCGGCTGAAAGGGATACTCGGCGGGGTCGGCGAGCACACCGGTCGTGATGCCGCCGCTCGTGACGAGCGTGGTCGGGAGCGGGCAGCGATAGGCGGCCTCAAGAAACGACTCATGCGGCAAGCGGCGTTCGTTGTAGATCAACGGCTGCCAAAGCTCATCGACTTCGTTGGCCGGAGTCGCGGGCGCGCCCACATACCCGCAGGAATACCATCCGTCCGTCGTGACGGTCGTCTGCCGCCGGAGGCGTGGAGCGGTG
>CANGHW010000159.1 GCA_947453695.1 Opitutia bacterium | reverse complement strand
GGCCAAGGAGCGCGAGACCGTAAAGTCCGCCAAGCGCGCCGCCTCCGCCGAAACCAAGAAGTTCGCCGGTTCCACCGCCGTCTTTCAGCCCGATTTCCACTTCAAGAAGGTCGCCACGGGCGTCAGCCGCGACCTGCTCGACCGCGCCGCCAAGGGCCTCACGACCCTCCCCGCGGACTTCAAACCCAACCCCAAGATTCGCCGCTTCCTCGACACGCGCATCGCGGCGCACAAAGACGGTGGCCCGATCGACTGGGGTTTCGCCGAGGCTCTTGCCTTCGGCACCCTCGTCCTTGAGGGCAAACCCATCCGCCTCTCCGGCCAGGACTGCGAACGCGGCACGTTCAGCCATCGCCATGCCGTGCTGCACGACATGGAGACCAACGCCCTCTACGCCCCGCTCAAGAACCTCGACCCACAGCAGGCCCGTTTCTGCGTCTATAACTCGCTCCTCTCCGAGGCCGCCGTGCTCGGTTTCGACTACGGCTACTCGCTCGACTACCCCGAAATGCTCTGCATCTGGGAAGCCCAGTTCGGCGACTTCGCCAATGGCGCTCAAGTCGTGATCGACCAGTTCCTCGCCGCCGGAGAATCCAAGTGGCAACGCACGTCCGGCATCGTGCTCCTCCTCCCACACGGCTACGAAGGCCAGGGTCCCGAGCACTCCTCCGCCCGCCTTGAGCGCTTCCTCCAGCTCTGTGCCGAGGACAATATCCAGGTCGCCAACATCACGACCCCCGCGAACTTCTTCCACGCGCTGCGCCGCCAGGTCATCCGCGACGTAAAGAAGCCTCTCGTGGTCATGTCGCCGAAGTCTCTGCTGCGTAACCCCGCCGCCGTCTCGAAACTCGACGAGTTCACCTCCGGTAGTTTCCAGGAAATTATCGACGATCCGGCCGCGCCGGAAAAAGCCAAACGGCTCATCCTCTGCTCCGGCAAGGTCTACTACGATCTCGTCGACTACCGCACCAAGAACAAGGTTACCGACACTGCCATTGTGCGCGTCGAGCAACTCTACCCCCTCCACAAAAACGCGATCAGCAAACTCGCCGACCACTACAAGGGCGCGCGCGTCGTCTGGGCGCAGGAAGAACCGCAGAACATGGGCGCTTGGGGTTATATTGCCCCCGAGCTCGCCACGATCTTTGGCTTCAACCCGATCTACGCCGGCCGCGATGCCGCCGCCTCTCCCGCCGTGGGCGCCCTCGCCCTCCACCGCTTCGAACAAGCCGCTCTGCTCCAAGACGCGTTCACCCTCTGATCTCTGCCGATTTATTCCCCTTCATTAGTCTCAATTAGTGTTCATTAGTGGTTAAACAACTACCGCCCACCATGCCTCTCCTCGAAGTCAAAATTCCCCCGATGGGTGAATCCATCACCTCCGGTATCCTCGCCAAGTGGCACGTGAAAAACGGCGACCTCGTCAAAAAGGACCAGCCGCTCTTCGAACTCGAGACCGACAAGATCACCAGCGAAGGCACCGCGGAATCCGCCGGCGTCATCACCCTCAAAGTCGCCGCCGGTGACGAGGTGAAGATCGGCCAATCCGTCGCCACCATCGATCCCGCGGCGTCCGCCGCCGCTCCGGCCCCCGCGGCCACCGCCGCCCCGGCCGCCGCCGCCAAGTCGACCGAAGCTTCCCCCGCCGTCCGGCGCCTCGCCGCCGACACCGGCATCGATCCCGCCTCAGTCGCCGGCAGCGGCAAGGCCGGCCGCGTCACCAAGGGCGACATGCTCGCCGCCGCCGAAAAACCCGCAGCCGTCGCTCCCGCCCCAGCCCCGGTAGCCGCGCCGGTTACGGCGCGGCCCACCGCCCCCGCCGCCACTCCGATCGTCGCCGCGCCCGCCGCCCCCGGCACCCGCCAGACGCGCAAGAAGATGACGCCCCTGCGCCAAAAGATCGCGCAGCGCCTCGTCTCCGCCCAGCACGAAGCCGCCATGCTCACGACCTTCAACGAGGTCGACATGTCCGCCGTCATGGCCCTCCGCGCCAAGTATCAAGACGACTTCGTTAAAAAGAACGGCCTCAAGCTCGGCTTCATGTCCTTCTTCGTGAAGGCCGTCGTCCACGCCCTCAAGGAAGTCCCCGGCATCAACGCCCAGATCGACGGCGATACCATCGTCGAAAATCATTACTACGACATCGGCGTCGCCGTCTCCACCGAGAAGGGCCTCCTGGTCCCCGTCGTCAAAGACTGCGACACCCTCGGCATGGCCGCGATCGAGTCCAAGATCTCCGACGCCGCCAAGCGCGCCCGCGACGGCAAGATCACCCTCGCCGACCTCGAAGGCGGCGTCTTCACGATCACCAACGGCGGCACGTTCGGCTCTCTCCTCTCCACGCCGATCATCAACCCGCCGCAGAGCGCCATCCTCGGCATGCACGCGATCAACGATCGCCCCATCGCCGTCAACGGCCAGGTCGTCATCCGCCCGATGATGTATATCGCCCTCAGCTACGACCACCGCCTCGTCGATGGTAAACAAGCCGTCACCTTCCTTGTGAAAGTTAAACAGGCGATCGAAGACCCCACCCGCCTCATCCTCGGCGTCTGAGTCCAACCCTTGAACAGGAGATAACGGAGAAAACAGAGTTCTCTCCTCCGTTCTCTCCGTTTCCTCCTGTAACATGTCTTCCGTCTCTTCCTTCGACCTCATCGTCATCGGCGCCGGCCCCGGCGGCTACGTCTGCGCCTTCCGCGCTGCGCAGCTCGGCCTCAAGGTCGCCCTCGTTGAAAAACGCGCCACCCTTGGCGGCACCTGCCTCAACGTCGGCTGCATCCCGAGCAAGGCCCTCCTCGCCTCCTCCGAGCACTACGTCTTTGCGAAGCAGCACGCCGCAGAGCACGGCGTGAAACTCGGCTCCGTCGAGCTCGACCTCGCCACCCTCCTCAAAAAGAAGGACGCTGTCGTCACCAAGCTCGTCGGCGGCGTCGCCCAGCTCGCCAAGGCCCGCAAGATTACGGTCGTCACCGGTGCCGCGAGCTTCGTCTCTGCCAACACCGTTTCCGTAGGCGACCAGCAGCTCACCGCGAAAAATATCGTCATCGCCACCGGCTCCACGCCGGTCGAGTTGCCGTTCATGAAGTTCGACGGCCAGACGATCGTCTCGTCTGACCACGCCATCAACTTCCCGTCCGTCCCGAAGAAGCTCGTCGTCGTCGGCGGCGGCGTCATCGGCGTCGAACTCGGCTCTGTCTGGGCCCGCCTCGGTGCCGACGTTACCGTCGTCGAGTTCCTGCCCAAGATCATCGCCACCTACGACGACGACATCATCCGCAACTTCACCCGCATCATTCAGAAGCAGGGCCTGAAGATCGAGGTCGGCGCCAAGGTCACCGGCTACGCCAACGGCATTCTCACCGCCGAACGCGGCACTGAGAAACTCTCCTTCCCCGCCGACAAGGTCCTCGTCGCCGTCGGCCGCCGACCCTTCACCGATTCGCTGGGCCTCGACAAAGCGGGCGTCCAGCTCGACGAAAAGAAACGCATCAAGGTCGACGCCCACCTCAAGACCACCGCCCCCGGCGTGTGGGCCATCGGTGACGTCGTCGCCGGCCCCATGCTCGCGCACAAAGCCGAGGAAGACGGCGTCGCCGTCGCCGAGTGGATCGCCGGCAAACACGGCCACATCAACTGGGACCTCGTCCCCGGCGTCGTCTACACCGACCCCGAAGTCGCCAGCGTCGGCCTCGGCGAAGACCAGGCCAAAGCCGCCGGTATCGCGATCAACGTCGGCAAATTCAACTTCGCCGCCAACGGCCGCGCCATCGCTGCCGACGCCACAGACGGCTACGTGAAGATTATCGCCGACGCCAAGACCGACAAAATCCTCGGCGCGCAGATCCTCGGCCGCAACGCCGGCGAACTCATCAGCGAGATCGTCACGCACATGGAATACGGCGGCAGCGCCGAAGACCTCGCGCGCACGATCCACGCCCATCCGACGATGAGCGAAGCCGTCAAAGAAGCCGCCCTCGCCGTCAGCAAGAGCGCCCTCCACGCCCTGTAACAGGCGCCCTCCAATCCTCCTCTCCTCTAGGCACGCTCACGCGTGCCTTTTTCTTGTCCACCCGGCGGCCCCGTCGTCTACCGGTGTATCGCCCGCATTTGTCGGACGTCATACCTCCCGGATCCGGCTCCCGCGTGACTCGGATTCGCCAAAACCCCACTTTTCGTTTTCATCCGCCTCCTGCCCCATGTGGATCGTCCTCTTCGCCCTCCGCTACAAATACACGATCGCCGTCTTCGCGATCCTGATTTTCCTGTTCGGCCTCCTGAGCGGACGGCGCATGTCCACCGACATCCTCCCGCGCGTTGATGCCCCCGAGCTCATGCTCGTCTGGACCTACACCGGGCTCAACGCCACCGAGATGGCCGCCAAGATCACCACGTTTTCCGAGACCGGCACGATGAACAACGTCGACGATCTCGCCGAGGTCCGCTCCGAGACGTCCAACGGCATCGCGCTCGTGAAGCTCCGCTTCCAGCCCTACGCCAATATGCCGACCGCCATCGCGCAGACCACGTCGGTCTCGCAGGCCATCCTCCGGCGCATGCCCGCCGGCACCGCGCCTCCCCTCGTCATCCGCACGAGCCCGTCGAGCGTCCCCATCGTCCAGCTCGTTGTCGCCTCCGATTCGATGAGCAGCGGCCAGCTTTTTGACTACGCGCGCTTCACCCTCCGCGCCCAGCTCCAGAGCATCCCCGGCATGCGCATCTCCCTCCCCTATGGTGGCGCAGCCCGCCAGGTGATGGTCGATCTCAATCCCGACGCGCTCAACGCCTTCGGTCTCTCCGCCGCCGAGGTCAGCGCCGCCGTCTCCCGCCAAAACCTCACGCTCCCGTCCGGCACGATCCGCGAGGGCGGCCGCGAGCTCCCGATCGAAATGAACGCCAGCCCGGAAAACATCCAGGCGTTCCTCGATCTCCCGATTCGCTCCGCCAACGGCAACACCCTCCTTCTGCGTGACGTCGCCAACGTCCGCGACGGCGAGGCCATCTCCACCAACATCGCCCGGCTCGACGGCCAAAACGCCGTCATCGTCTCCATCCTCAAGCTGGGCAACGCCTCCACCGTCGACATCATCGACGGTATCCGCGCGCGGCTGCCCGAGATCCGCCTCGCCGCCCCGCCGGGTGTCAGCGTCGAACCCATCTTCGACCAATCCGTCTTCGTCCGCGCTGCCGTCGGCGCCGTGCGCCATGAGATCCTCCTCGTCGGCGGCCTCGTCGCCGCCGTCGTCCTGCTCTTCCTCGGCTCGTGGCGTTCCACCGCCATTGTCCTGACGTCGATCCCGCTCGCCCTGCTTTGCTCCGTCATGGGGCTCTACCTCGTCGGCGCCACGTTCAACCTCATGACGCTCGGCGGCCTCTCGCTCGCCATCGGCATCCTCGTTGATAACGCCCTGGTCGAAATCGAAAACACCAAGCGCCAGATCGCCCTCGGCAAGAACGTCCAGCAGGCGATCGTCGATGGCGCCAGCGAGGTGGCCTTCCCCGAATTCGTTTCCACCTTGGCCATCTGCATCGTCTTCCTGCCGATCTTCCTGCTTACCGGCACCGCCGCTGACGTCTTCCGGCCCCTCGCCCTGGCCGTCGTCTTCGCGATGATCGCCAGCTACCTGCTCGCCCGCACCCTCGTGCCCACGCTGGCCTCGCTCATCCTCCCCGCCGAGCGTGCCGCCGAAAAACGCGCCGCCGACCGCCCACCGCGCGGCCTAGCCCGGCTGCACCACACCATCGAGCACGCCCTCGACCGGCTCGTCGCCGCCCAGTCGCGGCTCTTGCAGGTGTTCCTGCGCCGCAAATCCCTCATTTTGCTGCCGGTCGCCGTCGTGCTCGCCCTCGGCGCGTTCTCCGTCTGGCGCAGCGGCCGCGAGTTCTTCCCCAAGACCGATGCCGGCCTCATCCGTCTTTTCGTCCGCGCCCCGAGCGGCCTGCGCATCGAAGATACCGCTGCCACCCTCGCCGATATCCAGCGTGAAGTCCGTGCCCTCATCCCGCCGGCCGAGCTCCAGTTCATCGTCGAAAACATCGGCGCCCCCAGCTCCGTCAATCAGGCCTGGGTCGAGACCACGTCCATCACCTCCTCCGACGGCGAGATCATGATTCAGCTCCGCAGCCCGCACGCCCCGAGCATCGGCTACGAGGCGAAGATCCGCACGCTCCTCGCCGCCAAGTTCCCGTCGGTCCAATCGTTCTTCCGCCCGGCCGATGCCACCAGCCAGACGCTCTCATCCGGCGCGCCGACGACGTTCGAGGTGCGCTTCATCGGCCGCGATGTCCCCGGCAACCTCGCCCTCGCCCGCGAACTCAGCCAACGCTTCGCCCAGGTCCCCGGCGCCGTCGACGTCGGCCTGCGCGAGGTCCTCGACCAACCCGGTTACGCCATCCGCCTTGACCGCGTCCGCGCCGCCACCTTGGGCGTCAACCTCCAGGACGCCGCCACCACGTTGCTGGCCGCCCTCGGCAGCGGCGGCTCCGTTGCCGCCAACGTCTGGGCTGATCCCGCCGTCGGCACGTCCTACGACGTTCAGGTCGTCGCCCCGCCCGCCAACCTCACGTCCATAGAGCAGCTCCTCAACCTTACCATCCGCCCGTCGACCGGCGCCGGCACTCCGGTCCCGCTGCGCGCCTTCGCCACCGTCGTTGAGAAGCGCTCCCCCGCCAGCGTCTCCCGCACCACGCTCATGCCGACCATGACCCTCGTCGCTAACGTCGCCGGTCGTGACCTCGGCGCCGTCACGGCCGATCTGGAAAAAATCCTCGCCGATCTCCGGCCGCGCGTGAAGCCCGGTAACCGTCTCGAACTCACCGGCCAGGCCGCGCTCATGCGCTCGTCCTACTCCGAACTCATCGGGGGCCTCGGCCTCGCCGCCATCCTCGTCTTCCTCGTCATGGTCGTGAACTTCCAGTCGTGGGCCCTGCCGTTCGTCGCCATCAGCGGCCTGCCCATCGCGATCTCCGGCGCCGTCTTCGCCCTTTTTATCACCGGCACCCCGGTAAGTGTCCCCGCCCTCATGGGCGTCATCATGGTCGTCGGCGTCTCCACGGCCAACAGCGTGCTTGTCGGCAGCTTTGCCCGCGATCGTTTCGCCGCCGGTCTTAGCGCGTATGACGCCGCCATCGAGGCCGCCACCACCCGACTCCGCCCCGTCCTGATGACCGCCCTCGCCATGATCCTCGGCGTCATTCCCATGGCCCTCGGCCTCGCCGAGGGCGGCGAACAAAACGCCCCGCTCGGCCGCGCCGTCATCGGCGGCCTGGTCTTCGGCACCTTCGCCTCGCTCTTCCTCGTGCCCGTTGCCTTCGCCGCCGCGCGCGCTAACGCCCGCCACACTCCGGCACCTAAAATCCCCACCCCTTCCGCGATCACCCCCACCTGATCCGCCAGCCAGCCCCCTATTTCTTTTGTCATGTCCGCTCTCTCCCGCCGTCTCGTCCACATCCCACTCACCGCCTTGCTCGCCCCGGCCGTCTTTGCCGCCGAGCCCGCCCCGGCAGCCAAACCCGCCGCACCCACCGCTCCCACAGCACCTAGCGTCCACACCGTCCCCCCCACCGTCGCCGCGAAATCGAGCCCGTTCACCCTGCCCGGCCGCACCGAACCCTTCGAGTCCGCCCGCATCTTCACCCGCGCCACCGGCATCGTGCAGGAGCGCCGTTTCGACATCGGCGACACCGTCAAGGCCAACGATATCCTCGCCGTCATCGACGTCCCCGAACTCGCCCGCGCCGTCGACTCCGCCCGCGCCAATGTCGAACAGGCCGAAGCCCGCGCTGCCAATACTCGCGCGCTCGCCCAGCGCTCGACCAATCTCCTCGCCGCCAATTCCATCTCCCGCGAAGACGCCGATCAACGCGCCACCAACGCCGACATCGCCGATGCCGCGCTCCGTGTCGCCCGCGCCGATCTCGCCCGCCTCGAGGCCCAGTTGGGCTTCGCCACCGTCCGCGCCCCCTTCGACGCCGTCGTCGCCGCGCGCAACTTCGACCGCGGCGACCGCGTCCGTGGCGACGCCGCCACCGCCGAGGGCTGGCTCTACCACCTCGTCAAGCTCGACACCCTCCGCTTCGTGCTGAACGCCACCCCCGACCTCGCGCTCCGGCTCCCGGCCGATACCCGCGCCAAGGTCCGCTTCAACGAATTCCCCGGCCGCACCTTTTCCGCCGCCGTCGCTCGCTCGAGCCGCACGTTCGACCCCGCCGCCGGCACCATGCGCATCGAGCTCCTTCTCGAAAACAAGGATCTCACCCTTCCCGCGGGCCTCACCGGCAACGCCGTCTTCGAACTCGCCCCGGCGCCCGGCACGTTCCTCGTCCCCACCAACACCTTGATCAACCGCGCCGGCCAGACTTCCCTCGCCACGGTCGCCTCTGGCAAGGTCGCCTTCCTCGAAGTCACCGCCGGACGCAACCTCGGTGCCACCGTCGAGGTCTCATCCGCTGCCCTCTCACCTACCACCGCGGTCATCGTTAACCCCAACGCCCTCCTCCGCCCCGGCGACCCGGTGACGACCATCCCGCCCGGCTCCGGCAAATAGCTCCGAGCTCGACGGCCGACGAAATCGTCAGCGGCCGCGCCATCAGTTCACAGCGACCGACCCATGGTACGGCTGACGACATGCTGCCTCTACCATCGCCAGCAGCTTCGTTCGTCCCGCGGCGCAGTCATCGCCAAGCCTCTCGTCGTCGCCCTCCCGCGGTCTCTTCGCGAGCGCCAACCGCGGTCCCGCGGCCATGCGCCCGCGAGCTTTCAGTTCTTTTGGTCGAGGATTTGCTCGGCAATCCAACGACTTGTATTCGCCATGGCCGCGATCGTGGTGACCAACTCAGGAGTCTCCATGGGCAGCACGACACCATTGCTTTTCAATAGTCGCCACGCGATGTAGTTGGGATCGGCGAGCGGCGCCAAAATTTCGGGGCTCCGCGTAGTCGGAGTCGCTTGCACGGATTGGGCGATCAGGTGGGCCAGATGCAAGACGGTCACCGTGAGGACATCGTCCGTCCCTTCCCGCAACGCCGGATTGTAATGCCATGCCGCCGCCGCCCTCGTCGACGAGTGCATTTCCATCAAGGCAAGCAATTCGCCGCCGGCTTCGTGATGGGTGACACCCAAAAGTGATTTCTCCACTTCTGTCAGGGCGATTTTCCCATCTTCCGAAACCGCCAGAGCCAATGCATAGATCCCAGGCTCACCAATGGTGAACATCCAGCGGCCGGCATCGTGAGCCAGCCCGGCGGACGCCAGCATGTAGTCGTTGACCAGCTTGAGCAGCCGACCGATTTCAAAGGCCAGCAGTGCGCTCGTCAGCGTGTGAAGGAACAGCGGACGCGAATTCAGCGGACCTTCTTGCGGCAAGGCGTTTGCCACTTGGGCCGCCGCGGCCAATACCATCGTCTTGGCAATCCCATGCTGCCCCACCACGCGCGGCAACGCTGACGCCAACTCAAACGAGTGACTAGTCCCGGTCAGTTGCTCCATCACCCGTTGGTAAACTCGCACGAATCCGGGCGTCTCCTTTGCGACTCGCACCGCGTCAGGCACCGCCATCTTGGGCACTCCTTCGAGCAAAAGTTGCGTATCCAGCAGCGCCCGGAAAGGGGCGGTTACCGCCACCCTCGACATCATCGCCGATAAACCAGCCCGGTCCATGAGCGGTTGCCGCAATCGCTCCCGTAGTAACGGGCCAAACTGCCACATCGGACCACCCAGCATCTCCCGCACATAGCTCGCCGAAAATGACGCGGCTGGAATCGTCGGGATGGCGCTCACAGATTTCGTGGCATCCTCCAGTTGGCCCGGGGCCCGCGCGATCGCGTCTTCAATCTTCATCGTCGCCAGCATCCGATGCTGGATCATTCGCACAAACGACTTGATGCTCCGCAGACCTTCGACTGCATCCAGAACGTTGGCTTCCTGGATCTTCAATTTGACTTTTTTGATGACCCCTTCGATCGCCACGATCCCGACCGTGCGGCACTGTTGCTCGATATTATCCAGCGCCGCAAACAACTGAGGATCATTTGAGTTCGTCAACCGGCGCAGCGCCGTGCTCAAGTTTTCTTCGGTGGTTCGATTCGCCGTCGCCAGCAGGCTGCAATATTGAGCCGTAGAGATATTGAGCCGGCCACACACTGTGTCGGTCGATTCCATGACCTGCTCGGTCCACTTTGTCTCCACCGCCTTTTTCACCTCGTGAACCAAAACATCGGACCGGTAGGGCTTAATATGCAGACTCTGCACTCCGATCTCCACATACCGCACCATCGAACTCCGCTCCGCGTGGCCGGTATAGACAACCACTGGCAAGCCACGATAGGCCGGATTGTCCCGCAGCGTCCGCAAGAACTGCCACCCCCACTCCTGGCGCAATTGATTATCGAGCACCAACATGTCCACTACGACGTGCTCATGCAGCTTGCTCCACGCCTCTTCCGCGGAGTGCGAGGCGATGAACTCGTGCCCAGAGTTGGTCAGCACACGCTCAATCACTTTTTGACTGAGCTTATCATCCTCGAGGACTAAGACTTTTGCCATGGTTGGGTTTCGCCGCCAAACTTGCACGTCCCATGGATAGAATAGTAACTATCCACCGAACGGCCCGAGCGCGGCCTCTCTCTTGATCGTCCAATTCCACGGAAACTTGAACCGAATCTTCGGCCGTCAACGTGTTGCGCAAGTCCATGGTCCGCCTTTAGCTCCGAGCGCTCCTGCTCAGAAAATTGCCCCTCCCCGGCGCGCTCACCTTCCATCACTCATCGGCGATCGGACCAAACGCGCCATCGCCATTCCAAGGCCTGCCTATTTCCGTCAAAAAAATATCTCCGCGGCTGCATCCAAACGCCCTCCGCGCGACACTCACTTGGCGAAACCACCTCCTTCGTCATGACTACGCCCTTTCTCGCTGTCACGCTCTTCGACTTTAATGTCTCCCCGCACATGATCTCCATCATCGTCCCGGTCGCCGCCATGCTCTTCGGTGGCATCATGGCGATCACTAGCATGTATTTCAGCCACCAGCGGAAGAAGCTCTGGCACGAGACGGCCCGGCTCGCGCTGGAAAAGGGGCAGCCCCTCCCCGCCGCGCTCGATGACTCCGAGATGAAATCCGCCGCCGAACCCCGCCGGGAGCGCAATGATCTCCGCACCGGGCTGATCCTCGTCGCCGTCAGCTCCGGCCTCTGGGTCTTCCTCCGCTCGGTCGGCGCCCGCGATGCCGCCTCGGTCGCGGCCATCCCGGGCTTCATCGGTATCGCACTGCTGCTCTTCGGCGTCTTTGCCACCTTCCGTTCAACCACTCCTTCACCTTCTGACGATCGCCCGCGTCAACCGTGACGCCTTCCGACTCCGAACTCATCCGGCGCACTGTCGCCGACGACGACCGCGCCGCCTTCGGTGAACTCGTCCGTCGCCACCAATCCTCGGTGCGCCACTTTCTTCGTCATCTCGTGCCGTCGGACCACGCCCTCGCGGATGACCTCGCGCAGGAAACGTTCCTCACCGCCTACCGCCAGCTTGTGCGGTTCCGTGGCGAGGCAGCCTTTTCCACCTGGCTCCTCGGGATCGCGCACAATCACTGGCGCAATGCCCGCCGCCACACCCGCCCGGTGGCCGCGCTTGAGAACGTTCCAGAAGCCGCCTCCCCGCTCGATGAGAGCCGCTCGGCCGATCTCCGCCACGACCTCACGCACGCCTTGCAGCAGCTCCCTCCGGCCGCGCAACACGTGCTCCATCTTCACTACCAACAGGGACTCACCCACGCCGAGATCGCCGCTGTCCTCGACCAGCCCCTCGGCACCGTGAAATCCCTCCTCCTCCGCAGCACGGCGACCCTTCGCCAATACCTCGCCGCCTGGCAGCCCGCCTCCTGATGAACTCCACGCCTCCCGAAGACGAACGCCTCGACGCACTTCTGCGGTCCCCCCTTCCGCCCCTCCCTGACGATGGATTTTC
>CANGHW010000158.1 GCA_947453695.1 Opitutia bacterium | reverse complement strand
TTCGTTTGTGCCCCGTCTGATACTATCGGCTCCTGTATTCTGCGCTTTTCCCGCTCTCTCGTCCGCGCGCCTATGGGCGCAACGCACGCCTTCATTCGCTCCCGGTTTTTTTGCGTTTTTTGTGGCCACTGCTCGGTCCCGCCGGCGCCCACTTCAAAGGCGAGCATCCATCAGCATGGGGCATGGCCTGCTGGTCTCGAGTAGTCGAGGTAGGGACGGCTCAGAGCGGAGGGACCCGAAGCCCGGAGGAGATTGCCACAAAGAGGCGCAAAGATCGGAGGGCGATGGATGATCGCAAGGCGCCGATAGGCGCTCGGGCCTCTGTATTCTGCGCTTTTCCCGCTCTCTCGTCCGCGCGCCTATGGGCGCAACGCACGCCTTCATTCGCTCCCGGTTTTTTTTGCGTTTTTTGTGGCCAATCCTCGGTCCCGCCGGCGCCCACTGCAAAGGCGAGCATCCATCAGCATGTGGCATGGCCTGCTGGTTTCGAGTAGGCGAGGTAGGGACGGCTCAGAGCAGAGGGACCCGAAGTCCGCAGGGGATTGCCACAAAGAGGCGCAAAAATCGGAGGGCGATGGATGATCGCAAGGCGCCTATAGGCGCTCGGGCTCTTGGTGTCGGTGTCCGGTGGCGGCGTGCCCTGATCCCTGCGAAAAGGGCGAGAGGGTGGATCGCTCAGGACCCTCGGCGGACGGCTCGGAGAGCCGTCCCTACCTGGAGTCGCGCGTCCGGCAGGTCGGCTTCGTCGGACGTGGGCAAAAAAAACGCCGCACGGGTTAATCGTGCGGAGTTCAGGGTAGAGACGCGGTCGCGCCTCCTGTAGATGTTGGATGGGCTTTAGATAGGGTAGGGCTTACGCCGCGGCAGCCTGGGTGGCGGGGGTGGAGGTTGCGCCCGTCGCCGGCGTGGCGACGGCGGTGGATTCCGCGTTCGCGCTACCGTGCGTGGCCGGACGGTCGAGCACCTGCGTGGCCGCGACGTAGCGCGCAAACAGGGCGGGGTCGTTTTCCTTCATGAGGAGGAACAACGGGGTGAGTTCGTTTTTAATGAACTCATCCGCCTCGCGAAAACGCGCGCCGAGACTGACGGTGGCGGTCTTCTTGTTGTCGGACGTCGCCCGCGGGAGATCCACGGCTTCATCGGCGTCGTCGATCTGGGCCTGAAACCGCGCGAGCAGCTCAGGGGTGACCTCATACGCGGCGAGGTCGGCAACGACCGAGGCCGCGGCATCGTGGACGCGTTGCGCGATCAACATGCGATCGGCGCGACGGATCTTCGCGATGTCGGACCGCACGATGTCGACCTGGGCGGCCAGGTCGGGCAGCTTGCGCTTCTCCGCATAGCCGCGGACGAGGGCGCCGACGGCCAAGGTGGTGTCGGTCGCCTGGGTGAGCGCTTGGTCGCGGAGTTTGATCGAGCCGCGCAGCGGCTGCGTCTGGGTCATGATGATCTCGACGATGGTATCGACGAGGGTTTTCAATCCGGCAGCGCGCGTCTGGATCGACGGGCGGCTGCTGATTGCCGGCAGGGTTTCGAGGAAAAGCAGCACTGCACGCAGCCTGCTGAGTTTATACGATTGATACGCGGTCATTGGATTACCTTTGGTTCACTGACTTCTGGCATTTTGATGAAGCAGGAGCCCCGGAGGGCGCCGGCTTATCGCCGGTATATCGAGGTCCCTGAAAGGGGCTCGCTCACTGACGATGGCTAAAAATAGCAAAATGGCTCCGACACCACGTGTCGGAGCCGGGAAATAGTTTAAAAAAGGCCGATTGGCTGCGCTACTCGGCGTAAAACAGCGAGTTGCGTTTAACGGAAAATGGAGCGCAGGCGGGGAAAATGTCGGAGAACGACCCGGGATTTGCGGAAACACCCTAGGGAAAAGAGCGAGAAAATGAGCCGTGGGTCAGTCGGCCGATGAAGGAGGGGGGGGCGGCGAGCTGCGCGCGCGCTTTTTCAGCGACGGACGGAGTGCCGGCGAGCGGGCACCCTGCCTCGGAAATCCAAACTGCCCCACCACCGCAAAAGCCATCCGCACGACGGCGGGGAGCGCGCGGCCGCGCCGCGAGCGACGGGGGGCGAGTGCACGAGGGAGCCTCACGCACCGGCGCGCACGCGGCACGCCCGCGCCGCGGCAGGCACATGCGACGCGCCCGGTGGGGAGAACGTTTGGCCGGACGAGCGAACCGCGACGTGGGCGGTCGGCGCGGGCCGCGAGAGCGCGCGGACCGGCGGGGGAGGGGCGCCCCGTTCGCGTGGACGCCGGTGCGAGCCGGCGAGACGAAGGCTATTTTCCGCCAGACGACCGCGCACGCGGCGCAGGCGCCTGCGCAGCTTTGGAGACGCGCGCGCATTCCGTAGAGACGCGCAAAACTTTTTGGAGACAGCCGCGCATTTGTGGAGATGGCCGAGAATTCCATGCAGGGAGCCGCGCACGGGTGGAGATGGCTGCGCATTCGTGGAGATGCGCAAAACTTGGTGGAGATCGCCGCGCATGGTTGGAGATGGCGGAGAATTCCGTTCAGGGAGCCGCGCATTCGTAGAGATGGCTGCGCATGGGTGGAGATGCGCAAAAACTTGGTGGAGATCGCCGCGCATTGTTGGAGATGGCGGAGAATTCCATTCAGGGAGCCGCGCATTCGTAGAGATGGCTGCGCATTCGTGGAGATGCGAAAAACGGCTCCACGGGCGGCCAAAATCATCCCGGGGGAGGTAAAACAAACCGCCGAGGGGTTAACCACGTAGGCGAGGGCGGACGGGCGCGGGCGAAACGGAGGGCAGACAGCGGAGGGGTTAACCACGAAACACACGAAAAACACGAAAGGGGGAGCGCTTCGCGCGCACGGTCGGACGGTGGTGTGCCGGGCGCGCACGGTCGGGCGGTAGTGCGCAGCGCGCACACGGTGGGACGGTTGGACGGTGGCGCGCGGGGCGCGCACGGTCGGAGGGTTCGTCTCCCAGCTCCCAACGCCCAACTTCTTCGTTATCCCCTCAGCTTGGCGGCGGTGGTGGTGGCGGCGGGCGCGGGGGCCGTGCGTAAATCGCGCTATAGGCCGAAGAAGTCGGCCAAGCTATGCTGCACCGTGGTCCATTCTTCTTCGGAAAGTGCGCCGATGCGACGTTCGAGGCGTGCTATGGAGACGGACTGCACCTGTTGCAGGTGAAAGGCTCCCGGTTTGAGGAACGATTTGGGGATCGCGAGTTCCCAACGATGGCCACGCAGGGCCGTCGTGTGTGGTAGCACCGTAACCAGCGCAAGCTCGTCGTCGGCTGGATAGTCGGTGAGTAACAGACAGGGTCGCACCTCGGCGACCATGCCGAGATCGATCATTCAGACCTCACCCGCTTTTGCCACGAGCAGCGTCCTCCGCTTCCATCCGATCGAGCAGAGCAAAGCCTTCGGCGGCGGTGTGTTCGAGGACCGCGATGTCGTCGGCCTCGTCGACGGCCAGCGCACGACGGCACAGGAGGCGACGCTCCTCGTGGGTGAGTCGCGGCAATTCGTCGAGGATTTCGCTGAGGGACATGGTGGCTAAACTAGGGAGGAGGCGGCGCATTTCAACTCTCGCGTTGTGCGGCCCGGGATCGAATGCGGCGGGCTTGCCGGTCCGAATGATAAACCGAGCACTACACGGAAGACGTATGACGAGTGCGGAGAGGGAACCACGAAACACACGAAAAACACGAAAGGAAGACCCTGATCGTGGCCCGCGAATCACGCGAATGGGGCGAATGGCGGCGGGGAATTTTAAGGAAACCTGGGCGATGGCCCACGGAACACACGGAATACACGGAAGGCGGATGCGGATTCGGAGAGGGAACCACGAAACACACGAAAAACACGAAAAGGGGGCGCGCGGGGCGCGCACGGTGGGACGGTTGGACGGTGGCGCGCCGTGGCGCGCACGGTCGGGCGGTTCGTCTCCCAACTCCCAACTTCTTCTTTCTGCCCTCAGCCGGACTCATGCAGTTGATCGGGTCGGATCGAGGCGATCTGGCGGCACCTTTCAGTCTGCGTCAGCCGCTCCACAGGCCCTCCGGGCATGCGTCGGGCTTCCTCGACTGAAATTTGCTCGCCATCTCTCCTCGCTCCTCTGCCTCCAACTGCATGAGTCCGGCTCAGCTCGGCGCCGGCGGTGGCGGTGGGCGCGGAGGGGCTCAGAAATCTGTGGTCATCGCAAATCGGTAGCTGCGGGGTGGGCCCCAGGAGCCGGTCGTCGTCGTTGCGGAGAGGTAGTAGTCTTTGTCGAAGACGTTATCGACGTTTACGGCGAAGGTCGTCGTGCGGTTGAAGAGTTTGGTGCGGTAACCGGAGAGGGCTGACACGGTCGTGTAGGACGGGGACCAGAGCGCGACGACGGGGCCGCCTTGCACGACGGCCGCATTGCCGCGGAAGGTGGGCTGGCGCCAATTGGCGCCGCCGCCGAAGTAGAGGCCTTTGAGCCGGCCGGTGGGGATCTCGTAGCGGGTGAAGATATTGGCGCGCGTCTTGGTGTAGCCGGCATTGGGCACGCCTTCGGGGAAGGTGAGGAGAAACGCGTCGAGGAGCGGGGTGGGTTTGTTGAGGGCGCGGGCCTCGGCCTGGAAGCCTTTGAGGAGGGGCAGGCGCTCCTCGGTGACGAGTTTGTTGGTGGCGCCGTTGAGGATGAGGCGCCAGGTGCGGGTGAGGTTGGCGACGAGTTCGAGTTCGTAGCCGCTGGTCTTGAGGTGCTGGTAGTCCTGGCCGGTGGGGTTGAAGGTGGTGGGGAAGATGGCGGAGACCTCGTCGCGGATGTTGACGGCGGGGGCGGGGGCGATGCGGGCGTTGGGCTGGAAGTTGTCGTAGTAGGTCGTGTTGATTTCCATCTTCCCGCCGAAGAGGCTGAGGCGGATCGAGGCATCCTGACCCTCGCCGGTCTGGATCTCCTGCTTCTTGCCGGGGGTGAAGAGATCATTGCCCTCGCCAGCGGAGATGCGGAAGGACTTCGCGCGATTGACGGAGAAGGCGAGGGTGTCGTTGACGCGGTAGACGAGGCCGTAGTTGGTGCCGTGGACGTTGTATTTGACGAAGGCGGGATTGGGCGCGAAGGCGTCGGGGAGGAAGACGTTGACCCAGGTATTCTTGATGGGCTGCACGGCGCCGAGGGACGTGCGCATCTTGAAGCGGTCCTCGCGGTAACCGACCAAGGTGAAGAGGTGGTTGTTGAAGTAACTGCCGGACGCGCCGGCGCCGATCGACGGGATGTAGAAGCGGCGCTGGATGGCATTGCCGGCGGCGGGGACGCCGTTGGACAAATCGGGATACCAGGCGGAGAGGCCGGGCACGGCATTGACGTCGCCGGTGATGCGGCCGTCGTCGCCATCGCGCAGGTAGTAGCGGCGCATGAAGCGATTATTGGTAAACACGGCGCGATTGGCGGTGAAGGCGGCGGCGGTGACGGCGGGGTTGATCACGCCCTGCCAGGCGGGATTGGCGGGGTCGATATACTCGCCGAACTTCGCGCCCTTCTGCGCGCTGGGGTTGTCCTGATGCTGCTGCAGGTTGAGCGCGATCTGCTGCTTCATCCACTTCGTGTGGAGATCGTAGATGCCCGAAAGGCGGATATCGCGGACGATGTTGCCGCTGAAATTCTCGGTGCGGAAATATTCGGTGTAGAGCTGGTTGAAATTGGGATTGGCGGTGCCGTTGGGCAGCGTGGGGGAGAGGTCGCGGAAGATCTGGCGCGCGGCGGCGGTGCCGTAGATATCGGTGTAGCGGTCGTAGAAATTGCCGGAGAGGAGGAGGTGGAGGTTTTTGCCGATGTTGTGCTCCACCTCGAGGGTGACGGTGTTGTAGGTGTCTTTGGACGTGCTGTTGGGGCCGGCGACGTGAAGGGTGCGCGGGACGATGGAGGAATCGATGGCGGTGAGGCCGGTGCCATTGCTCCGGCGCTGGCCGGTGGCGCGATACGAGACGCCGGTGGCGGGGAGGTAGATGAGACCGCCGGCGGCGGCGAGGGTGGTGACGTTGGTGAAGGTGTAGTTTTCGAGGAAGAGGCCCTGGGAATTGACGGACTTGGTCGCGGAGTGCTCCACGAGGACGCTGATGGAGGTCTGCTTGAAGGGACGGTAGGTGATCGCGCCGTAGAGCCCGCGGATCTGGCGCATCTGGTTGTGCGCCCAACCATCGGCATCGCTCACGACACTCGCGAAGCGCACGGCGACTTTGTCGCGGACGAGGATGCGGTTGAAGTCGAGCTCGGCGCGGCGGAGATTGGTGGCGGAAGTGGCATCGCCGCCGAGCATGAGCTTGGCACGGGTGAGATTGCGGGTGAAGAGTCCGTGTTTGGTTACCTGGTTGTTGGCGCCGCCGAGATCGGCCTCGCCGTAGAGGAAGGCATTGGGCCCGCGGAGGAGTTCGACGCGCTCGGTGGCAAACGAATCCATGGGCGAATACCAGATCCAGCCATTGCGCAGGGCGAAGCTGTTGCGGACGCCGCGGAAGATGAGCTGGTTGGGCTGCGCGGGGTCGGGGCTCTGCTCGCCGGTGACGAACCACTTCGACATCTCCTCGATGTTGAGCACGCCGAGGTCCTCGATGAGCTGGCTGTTCATGACCGAGATGGAGTTGGCGACGTTCTTGAGCTCCTGCACGGTGCGCATGCCGGCGGTGGTGTGCATGGACTCGTAGCCGAGGTCCTTTTCATCGGAGACGGTGAAGACGGAGAGCGTGATCGCTTCGTCGGATTTGGTCGCGGCGGCCGGAGCCGGGGCGGAAGGGGTCGACGGGGAAGGGGCGGACTGCGCGTAGCCGGTCGCAGCGCACGCCAAAGCCAGGAGCAAGGCAGACGTCTTCATACGTGGGGGTGACAGCACCTTATGTGCTCACCGCGGGCGGTCGAGGGGGGATTTGGGTGCGCGGGGCGAGGGCGGTGCCGCGCGTGACGCGATCGTAGCGCCGAAAGGATTGTAGGGGCGGCGCGGGCGGCGCTAGCGTGATGGGTATCTTTTGTCGCGTCCTCCCATGTTAACCACGTCATCCGTCCGCCGGCCCAAGTTTGTCACTGCGTTGATCGAGACCTTTGGGTTTTCGCCGTGGCTGGCGACGGCGGTGATGGTGTTTCTGATCGGGCTGGGCGCGGTGGCGCTGGCGTGGGTGTGGTATTCGGCGCCGCCGCGCACGCTCACGATCACGAGCGGACCGGCGGGCAGCTCGTTTCAGCGCTATGCCGAGGCCTACCAGAAGGCCCTGGCGGAGCATGGCATCACGCTGAAGATCGAGCCCTCGGGTGGATCACGCGACAACCTGACCCGGCTGCAAACCAAGGGAGGGGGCGTCGACCTCGGCTTCGTGCAAGGCGGACTGGTGGGCGAAAATCCGCCGGCCGGCGTGGTGTCGCTCGGGAGCATCGCCTACCAGCCGCTGTGGATCTTCTACCGCGGCACGACGAAGATCACGCGCCTCTCCGAACTCGCGGGCAAGCGCCTCGGCATCGGATCGCCGGGCAGCGGGGTGGAGGCCTTTGCCCGGGCGATGCTCGGGGCCAACGGTATCACCGGCGCACCGACGACGCTCGTGGAGCAGCCGACGGAAGCGGCGGCGAAGGCGTTTCAAGCCGGCCAGCTCGATGTGCTCTTCATGATGGGCGACTCGGCGCCGATGCAGCTGGTGCGGACCTACCTCCGCGCGCCTGACATCCAAGTCTACAGCTTTACGCAGGCGGACGCCTACCTGCGGCGCCTCTCGACGCTGAACCTCAACAAGGTGGTGATCCCGCAGGGCGGATTTGATCTCGGGCAAAACCTGCCGGCGCAGGATGTGATCCTCCTCGGGCCGGGCGTCGAACTGCTCGCACGCAAAGGCCTCAATTCCGCGGTCTCGGACCTGTTGCTCGATGTCGCGCAGAAAGTCCACGGTCGGGCGGGGCTGTTCGCCAAGCGCGGGGAATTTCCCGCGCCGCTCGCGCGGGAGTTTCCGCTGAGCGACGATGCGGTGCGGTATTACAAATCGGGCCAGTCGCTCACCTACAAACTCGTGGACTCGTTTTGGGTCGCGAACCTGATCAACCGCCTGCTGGTGGCGGTGGTGCCCTTCATTTTGGTGCTGATTCCGGCGATCCGTTTCTTGCCCGTGGTCTACCGCTGGAGCGTGCAACTACGGATCTACCGCTGCTACCGACCGCTGATGGAGCTGGAGCGCGATGCGCGGAGTCCGCTCGCGCCGGAGCGCAGCGCGGAACTCCTCGAACGCCTCGCCGCCGTGGAAGCCGACGTGGCGAAGCTCAAAGTGCCGGCGTCCTTCGCGAGCCAGTTCTACGATTTACGCTACCACGTGAACTACGTGCGCCAGCGATTGCAGGCGGCGGCGGGCGGGTGAAGGCGGAGGGGAGGAGGGAGGGTGGGAAGGGTGCGCTGGTGGGCACATTCCTGGGCGGCAATAGACCGACGGCTGTGGCTTTTAGCGGCGGCTAGGTATCATCACGGCCCTCGCATGACCTGCAGGAAGTTTTTGGTTTGGTCTACGCCGGCCGCCAGGAGGAAGAGGGAGAGGTAGTCGTGAACGCTGCCGAAGGTTGGGATAAGCAGGGTGCAGGATAAGCAATCAACTCTGACCCAGAGCTAGGCAGCGGAGCCTATGGTCAGACGTCGATTGGTAGGTGAATCCGCTGAGCTTCAGTATTTGACGCCAAACTTTAGCATCAGCTGGCGAGTCGGTGTTCCAACTACGTTTGTCTCGCCGTCTTGATAGTTAAGCTCAGTGGAGAAGTGGTCGGCCGCGTCGAGCTGGTATTTGATTCCGAGATCGAGTAAATCCGCTTTTTGGGGAGAGCCTGAGATCGCGCTATCGTAGGTAAATCCCGCCAATAAGCTGATTCGGTTCCAGTGCTTTCCTTGGGGCCGGAGAGTAAAGGATACTTTTCCCCCGAATCTCAATGTGTCGTCGCGCGAATTTAGTTTTGTATCCAGTCCGGCGTCTCTTACTTCGATGGTAGTGGTGCGTAGCTTTAGCTCCAGCATACCGTCGAGCGGCAGCGTCCCGACGGGCTTAAACGCCCCAATTGCCCAGTGGCTATAGACGGGAGTGTAGGAGAGGTCAGCTTTCCATAGCTCGCTTTTCTTTTCGCGGTCAGTGACGTAGCTGGCGCCGAATGCAATTTGATGCGTCGAGGGAAATGGTTTCTGACCGCGCCACGAAATGCCTAACCCGAAACTGGTGGTGATCAAATCCACGTCTCCTTTGTCGGTGCCATTAATCTTCTGCCAGGCGACAGAGGGTAGATAGTAGATTTGAGGGGTTTGTGTGCTTAGGGTGCGGACTGGAATGTCGTTGGCTTTGATAGGAGCAATTAGCGCAAATTGGATATTTGTGACCTCTCGCCCTTTGTCTTTGTAGTCGTGAGTAAAGCTTACTGTAGCAGGCTTGGCCTTTTCCATGTTGGCCAAATCGGTGAGGGTAACGTCGGTGTCGGCGCGGATGCGCACGATTCCCAGTGGGCTTGGCGTTGGATCGCTTTGTAATTTCTCTAGTGCGACCAAGGCGGTTTTCACCGATTCTATTTTTCGATCGGGTTGATCGGCGAGGAGTTTCTCAAAGCTTTGAGTCCAGTCCGCTAGACTGCCGCCGATTTGCCGATCAGCGTAGCGCTGCTGAAGTGGCAGGTCAGATGCGTCGAACTTTCCGTCGAGATTGGCGTCAAATTGATACACTTTCACCGATTGCATCGCCATCATGAAAGCCCCGACTTTTTGGGGATCCGTCGGCAGTTGATCGTTGACGAGAAACTTGGTGACATCGATGTCCCCTGCCCGGTCAGACGCTTCTTTCTGAGTCGTTTGATAGCCGAACGCTGCCGCAGCCGCAGTTTGCAGTGCTTGATACTCTTTTTCGTCTAGTCGACCGTCGTGGTTGAGGTCAAAATCAGCCAGCTTCAGCGATGGTTTTTCCGCAGCCAATGCCAACTGGGTGCTGAACAATAGGGCAGTTGCGGGTAGTGCCAGTAGAAGACGGTTTAAGATAGGTTTCATGGGGAGGTTTTTTTATCTAGGAGGGCGAACACGACTTGAAAAACATCGTCGGCAGTCGTCGCCTTTTTGAAGTCTGAGTCGAAAAATCGCAGCCCCTGCGCCTTGAATTCTAGGTCCGCGTAACCAAGCCAATCCGAGCCAACACCGATCTGAGTCAGCGTAGTATTCGGCAGGATCTTTTTGGCGGGCATGGCTCCCGCAGTAGCGAGCAGTCCGCGGACGCGATCCCAGAGCGTGGGAATTTTTGGAGGCGTCGAAATGGGAAACGCCTGTGAGGCGTCGGCCCAGTCTTGAAGCGTCGACGTGGGCAGTTTGAGCGCTTCCTCGGGAATGAAGGCACCTAAAGTGTCCAGTTTTCGTAGTGCCTTGATCAGGTCGCCGTGGGAAATGTCTCCTCCTGCAAGGTGACTAGTTGGGTCTAACGTCAAACCTGTGGCGTCGCTGAATACTTCGACTATGGTATCGATCAAATCTTGGTCTTTGAGTTGTATGATTAAGGGCATGGCGAACGATGTAGATTGAGTTTTGTGTCGGAGAAGTGTGTTGGCCGAGTGTATGTGTTCAGGTGCCGGTGAGTCGCGATGGTAGGTCCCTACAGCCCGAGCTGTTTGTTGAGGGCGGAGCGGAGGAGGAGTTTGGCGAGCCAGGCGCTCCACCAGGGGAGGGCGAGGGCGTCGCTTGCGCGGTCCAGGGCTCGGTCACGCAGGGCGCGGCGTTTGTCTTCGTCGAAATCGGACATTTGGCGGCCGCTCAGGTCGGGGCCGGGGTTGGGCGTCGGGACCGGATAGGCGGCGACGTTGAGCAAGGGAAAAGCCCCGCCCGGGACGGCGTTGGTGGTGAGCCACTCGCGGGCTTTCTTCCGGCCGACTTCGTAGTCGAAGTGGCGCGACTTGAAGTCGAGGAAGCCGGCGAAGGCGAAGAGCGGCTCCCCGGAGAGCTCCCGGCTGGAGGCCGTGATCGTGAAGATCGTCATGATGTCCTTGTGCTCGAGGCCGGCCGTCTTCTCCAAGAGGAGCACGGCGTCGATCCAAGCGGCGCGCAGGTCGGTGGGCAGCTCGGTCAGGCAGTCGCGGCCGTTGCTGGCGGCGAAACCGGTGTAGGCGGCGGTGAGGCGGGTGCGGTCGGCCTTGAGGCCGCTCTCGAGGGCGGCGGCCGGGTAGAGCGCGGGGAGAAGCGTGGTGGTGACGGCGGTGAGGGCCGGGGGCAGCGGGGCGGTGAGGCCGCCTTGCGCGGCATCGGCGGCGGCGAAGAGCTGGTCGGCGAGGCCGCGGGCGACCGTATCAAGTCGGCGGACGCGGTCGTTGACCTTGGAGGCGACGATCCAGTCCTGGAAACGGCCTTGGGTGAAGATTGCGTTGACGAGGTGGCCGACGAGGCGGGGCATCGTCTCGGTGTCGGCGCCGAGGCGGAGCGGGGGCTGGCCGTTGGTGGGGGACTTGGCTTCGGGGCGTTTGGAGGCCTGCGCGTCTGGGGAGACGAAGAGGTAGAAGCGGGTGTCGGCATCCTCGGGCTGGCCGCCGTTGAGGTCGCTGACGAGATCGCGGGCGATGCCGAGGGGCTCGTTGTGAAAAATGCCGCCGTCGCTGTAAGTGTAGGTGTTGTCGCGCCCGGAGGGGAATTGGGTGACGTCGAGGCCGCTGTGCTGGGTGGCGTATTCGGCGAAGGAGCGCGTGAGATCGCGGGGGCGGAAGGCGAAGGGGAAGGCACCGCAGGCGAGGGCGGCTTGGCGGATCTGGGGCCAATCGACGGGTTGGGCCGCGCCCGCGCGGCGGACTGTGCGGAGGAATTCGTCCTGGAAGCGGGTGTAGATAAATTTCTCGGTCTGGCCGCGGGCACCGACGGTCTCGCGGGCGTAGTCGACGCCGTGAAGGTTGCTCAGGGCGAGGCCGAGGCGGATATCGGGGGCGGCGGCGGGGTGGGCCGGGGCGTCGGGCGCAATCGTGGTGCCGATGAAGCGCGAGGCGATGGCTTCAACCTGACTGGAGGCGAGGAGGGAGAGG
>CANGHW010000157.1 GCA_947453695.1 Opitutia bacterium | reverse complement strand
TCGTCGTCGTGCGGGCCCGGAAATAGGTGAAGGTGTCAGTCGAGACCCATTCGCCACGGACACCGCCCACCACTGAAAGGCGACCAAGTTTGGTCTGGCCCTGCACGTAGCCGGCGTCGACGCCCTCTTCCATGATACGGCGGTTGGTGAGCTGCTGAGTGGCCGTGAAATTCACGTCCTCATACCAGAGTGCGGTATTGTTCAGCGTCGTGCTGATGTAGGCGGGATCGACGATGGGGAGACGCGGGCCGCCATTGTTGCGCTCGAATTCGGTGAGCGTCATCAGGCCCTGCGCCGGCAAGACGGTGCCCGCGATCTGATACCAACGGCGGGGATACACGTTCCGGTTGTTGACGCGGCGATTCACCGTATCGAGACCGGACTTAACCGTGAACGGAATCGCGGTCTGGAATTGGTAGGAAAGATTGATGTTGGCGCTGACCTCGTTGGTGTCGGTGACCGTATCACGCTTGTTAAACACCGAGGACGTGATCGGCACCGGCTGGGTAGTGGTGTTGGCGGCAGTCGTGACGAACGGCGTGTAGCTCGCGATATTGTAGGGGTTGGCTCCACTGGTCCACGTGAACGTCTTGCCCTGGAGATTCGAGGTATCGAGGACGAAACCGATGGCGTCTTTCGTGCGGAGGGCGACGGTGCCATTTTCGCGTTCGCGGCCGGCACCGGAGTCCCAGTGCGTATTGCTCCAGCGGTAGGAGTGGTCGACCTTGAGGCGGCCCCAGTTGTGTTCGAAAACCAAGGTGCCGGTGGGGTTCTTGCTCGTGAAAGAATAACGCTGCGGGTTGAGGCGCATTTGCGCCGCGCCGACCGCCACGCCACCGGGCTGGAGGGCGGTGTTATTGACGGGCAACATTTCGATGCGAGTCGAAGTGTAGCCGGCCTTGATACCACCGGTCGAGGCAGCCGATCCATCGTTGACGGTGAGGTTGGATGCTAGCCACGGATTGACGGCGGTGTAGCTGAAGAAGGGCTCGGAACCGGCATTGTAGAGGAAGCGCAGCGAGGCGGTGGTCGAGGAGGAAACACGATAGTCCGCACGGCCGCTGAAGGCGCTAAGGAAACGGTCGTTCAAGCCGCTCTGGCGGGTATAGTCACGCAGCTGGGCGACGGGGTTGATGGTGTTTTCGTAGAGAAGAATGTCCCAATTGTGGGGATTGAGCACCTCTTGGTAGGAAGCAGAAAGGACGATACCGAGGTTCTTGCGGCCACCACCGACATCGAAGACTTCGGTGTAGTTTACATTCACATCCGGCCGCCACGGACGCTCGGCCACTGCCTCGGCCCGATTGGACCAGGAAGGGAAGAAACGGGCCGACGCGTTGTAGCTGATGCGGCGGCGCTCGGACATGGCGAGCGGCGAGCGGGTCTTGAGATTAACCTGGCCACCGAGGGAATCGGCGCGCTTGTCGGGGGTCTGACCGGCGATCACCTCGATCTGCTCATACATGGCTCCGGAGAAGGAGTGAAGGGTCGCGGTGCGGCCATCGCCACCGACGCCGGTGGTGGACATACCGTCCACGTTGAGGCGGGTGTAGGACGAAGGCATGCCGCCGATGCTGATGTTGTTGATCAGTTGGTCCTCATCGGTGGTGAAGGTGATACCGGGAAGGCGCGAAGCGAGTTCGCCCACATTCTGGGTCGGGAGGATGCCCCATTCGTCAAAGGCCGTGACGTTCTTTACGTTGGCGGCATTGCGCTGCTCAGTCAGGGACAAAGCCTGACCTTCTTTTTGCGTGGCGACCGTGAAGGCTTCCATCGTCAGGACATCGGAAGACTTCAGCTCAACGTCGGCCGTAGCCGCACCGCCGCCCGCGACGGCCACTTTTTGGCGAGTCTCGGTGAAGCCGGAGTAGTTAACGACCAAATCGACAGCTCCAGCCGGAACACCTTTGAAGACGTATCGGCCGGCCGTATCGGTGAACTCCACCAAGTTGAGGGATGGAATCGAGACGGTCGCACCCTGGAGTGCGTTGCGCGTGCTGGCGCTGGTCACCGTGCCAGCGATGGTGCCGGCCGACGACGATTGCGCGTGGACGGAGGAAACGGCAAAGGCCGCGAGGAAGACAAACAGGCTCGTGGACAGGCGCCACAGCCGGGAGGTCAGAGCAAAACAATGACTAGCACTGGATGATTTCATTGGTTGGAACAGGTTTGCAGGAGACGATGCACGTAGGCCATCACCGCCGCGGTGTTGCCGGGGTCTGGTTTTGTCATAACAAGTAATTCTACCCGGCAAGTCCACGATTATCTGACTAGCCACCGCCCCGGAGGCGCGGTCATCCCGGAGTATATGCCAGCCAACGAAAAAGGCCCGATCCTTGCGGACCGGGCCTTTAAACTGGCGGGATGGACGGGACTCGAACCCGCGACCTTCTGCGTGACAGGCAGACGCTCTAACCAGCTGAGCTACCACCCCAAAAATGGGAAAGAGTGCGGAACGTAGAATTCGAGATGGATGAGTCAAGCGCGGTTTTGAGCCTGAGGGAAACTTTGCTGATTTCAGCGTCCGCGCCCCCCCCCCGAAAAGCCAGAAACCAAGGCTTTCACTCCCGCGCAACCCGGGACGAGCAGGCCCACAGCACGAGGCGAAAGCAAAAATGGCGCGGTGGAGGTGACTCGAACACCCGACCGGCGGTTTAGAAAACCGCTGCTCTATCCAGCTGAGCTACCACCGCACAGCACGATCCCGCATGAAGAGACTTTGCTCACCTTTGGCAACCCTGACGCGACCGGATCGCTTCAGGTTGCCGGATTGCCGGCGGCCAAGACGGCCTGCCACAACATCCTTTCACCCACGTGACCGTGGTTATCGAGGGCGGCAGCGATCTCGTTGTGGGCCGGTTCTGTAACGTCGTGCCGCGGATCGGCCGGAAATTCCGGTCGGGCGGCGCGCACGAGCGCCCAGCAGGCCCAGGCCCGCCAGCGGCGTTGCTCTCGCCGGGGCTCATTCATACGATCAGCGTAGTGTTGGAAGTGCACACGGGGATTGCCGACAAACACCCCCGGCGGAACCTGCTCGACCACCCAGCGCATCGCCGCGTAAGGTAGCGGCCAGTCCCGCAGCGCAGCCTCGGTTCCCTGCAAATCCGCCCCCATCGCCCGGTCGAGGCACAACATGGCGCGGGCGGCCAAACCCCGCTGCCAGAGCGCTTGTCCGTATTCGAGGCAGGCGAGGTAAAACTCGGGCCCCCGGTCGGCGTCGCGGAAGGCATGCAGGGTGCGCCAGTCGAGCCCTGAGCGCGCGGCGGGTAAATAGGGGCAGGACGGCAACACGGACATGGGCCGCTTGGTGGCGAACGAAGGGCGAATCGTCAATGTTCCCGCCGCGGTCGGAACAACCCTGACTCCGCGCTTGGCGGGCGCTCCCGTTTCGGCAACAACCGCTCGTTTGAATCCGTCCGACGCCCATTTGCCAGCCACGCCGTCGAATCCACCTCCGCCAAAAACCGGGGCCGGTGCGGCTGCCGCGCCGACCGTGCATAAGATCGCGGTCTGGCAACGCGCGGTATTATGGCCATTTGGCTTGGTGCTGAAGGCGTGGGGCCGCAGTTTGCGCTTCGATGCCTCGCCGGAGGATCTCCGTGCCTACATGAAAAAGGACGAGCCGGTCGCCATCGTGTTGTGGCACAACCGACTGTTTCTCGCGGCGGAGATCGTGCGCCGCTACCGCGAGGGACGCCCGGCCTACGCCCTCGTGAGCGCCAGTCAGGACGGTGCGTGGTTGAGCGCGTTTTTCTCCCTGGCCGGCATGCGCACTGTCCGCGGGTCCAGCAGCCGGCTGGGACGTGAAGCCGCCACCGCGTTGGTCGATGTGCTCAAGGCCGGTTACGATGTGGGCATCACGCCGGACGGTCCCCGCGGGCCGATCTACGAAGCCAAAGCGGGCTGCGTGATCGTGGCGCGACGCACCGGGGCGCCGATGCTCCTCATCGGAGCGGACTTCGAGGCGACTTGGCGTCTGCGCAGCTGGGATCGCTTCGTGATTCCCCGGCCGTTTTCCCGCGTGCGCATGCGCTGCGAGGTGATCACTTGCGATCAACTCGCCGATCGTGATGCCGCGACGGCGATGATTCAGAACCGTCTGCTGACGCTGAACCCTGATACCGCCGCGACCCCGGATCCGGTCTACTGACCAGCCGACTGCCTACTCAGAAGGTGGGCTCGAGCGTGAGCGTGCTGCCCGGAGTGACCGAGTAGTCTTCGCCTACGCTCCAGCTGAGGTCGTTGACCAAAAACTTGAACGCGATCGGGCGCGCCGACTCGCCGAGCACGATCTGCCACAAGTCGCCTGCGACGCAGGTCATGAGGAGGCCCTTGTCCCAGCTCAGTCCGGCGCCCTCGCCGCGAATGTAGAGGGCGTTGCCAAAGCCGATATCGATCTGCGCCGAAAGAGTAGTGACGATCGGTTTGCTGGCGACCGGCTTTACCACGGGGGCGACAGCCGCGGGAGCAACGCTCACCGGAGCGGCAACGGCCGGCGCCGGCTGCTTCTTTTTCGCTACTGGCTTACTGGCGATTGGCTTGGCGGCGGGCTTGGCCGCTTTGGCTGGCGCCGTAGCTTTCGCTGCGGACGCTGGCGTGACCGACGTCGCTGGGGCGGGCGACTTCGAGGACTTGGACGTGGTCTTTTTGATGGCAGTCATGGTTGTTTTTGAGGGGATAGGCTCACCCCTGTTCCCCCTCAGCTTTAGCAAATGCGGGGCCAATGCGCCAGTAGCGCTTTTGCGTTTTCACCCTATTGTGACCTCGGCCGACAAAACCATTGGTCGACGAAGTGGTTGCGCACAAAAGATACATCCCCTCCTCGCGCAGCCATCTCAAGACTTCACCAGTGAAACTCGCGCAGAATGGTGGACCGGATCGGGATCAAACCGACGACCTCGTCGTTGCGAACGACGCGCTCTATCAACTGAGCTACCGGCCCCCAAGGAACGAGAGGTATTGGGAAATCACTGCACGCAAGTAAACACCTATTTTCCGCGAGTGCTCCCGGCGAAAAATCGCCCAACCGCCGCCGTCCGACTCACTCTACTTCGCCCACTTGGCGGGCAAAGATCATTTTACCGCCAGCCGTCGGCAACACCGTCACAATTTCCGCCTGCACCCGTCGGCCGATGTAGGGACGGCCACCACCCACGACGACCATCGAGCCATCTTCGATAAATCCGACGGCTTGGCCGTCCTCTTTACCCGGTTTTACGAGTTCCACATCGAGGCGCTCACCAATCATGAGTTCGGGACGCAGCGACTTCGCGAGAGCATTGAGATTGAGCCACGGCACGCCGTGAAACTCAGCCATCTTCGCAAGATTGTAGTCCGTCGTGAGCAGCTTGGCCCGCATCGACTGGGCCAGAAACACGAGCTTCGCATCCACGTCCTCCCGCTTTGAGACTTCGCTCTCCGTGATGCGGATATCGAGATTCTTGATCCGCCGGAGATCATTGAGCACCTCGAGCCCACGGCGTCCACGGGCCTGCTTGTGCGGATCGGAGGAGTCGGCCACCAGGCGCAACTCGTTTAGCACAAAACGTGGAATCACCAACGCAGCACTCAAAAAGCCACTCTCGCACACGCGTGCGATGCGACCATCGATCAACACACTGGTATCAACCACCACGAGTGGCACGTCGACCTCGTGCGGAACGAACCGCACGTAGGGAATCACGAGATTAAATTCATCTTTCCCGCGCAACGCGATCACCGCCGAGAGATAGGGGCAGATCACAAAGAGGGCGAGGCGCACCAAATACACAGTGGACGGATCCAGCGTGCCCAACTCCAGCAGCGGCGAGGTGCCGATCATGTGGGCGATCAGTAGTCCCACCGCGATGCCAAACGTGATCGCAGAAAGGCCTCGAAGGGAAAAGCCCTTCAACATCACATCGACCAACACCACCAGCGCACCGATGCAAAAGCCGACGACAATCGCCAAACCCCGGTAGTGCTCACCAGCCAGAATCGTCGCCGATGTCAGCCATCCGGCGGCGGCGCACAGCGCCACGAAGACAAGTCGGATGGGTAACAAGGTTTTGTTCATGCGCGGGACGGGAAACAGGAACGTTCAGCGCATCCGAAGCAAGAACACGATGACGGGGGCCACGATCATCACGACCATCAAACCATAGAGCAGCCGTTGCACCCGGCGGGCCTGCTTTTTTTGCTCTTCAGTTGCTTCCATCGTCTGGAAGGGACCAGCCACCACGGGCCGTGACAACGCAATTGTCGCTTCCCGCATCGGCCCCGTGCTTTGGAGCTTGGACTACCCATTGCTCCGCGTCATTTCGTTGCCCCCTGTCTGGCCGCAATCTGCCCATGGTCGCGCTTCACGCCCTCACGCTTTTCGTCAGCGCTGCCCTGCTCTTCCTCGTGCAGCCACTGTTCGCGCGCCTCGTCCTGCCGCTGCTCGGCGGCTCGCCAGCGGTATGGAATACGGCCATGGTTTTTTATCAGGCCGTCCTGTTGGCCGGTTACGCCTACGCGCACAGCAGCACATCGCGACTGGGAGTGCGGCGCCAGGCTGCTTGGCATCTGCTCGTGCTGCTGGTGCCGCTTTTTCTCCTGCCGATCGCCATCCCCACCGGCTGGACGCCGCCCGCCTCGGCCAACCCGGCAGGCTGGCTCGTCGCACTCATGGTCGTGGCCGTGGGTGCGCCGTTTTTCGCCATCTCCACCACAAGTCCGGTCGTGCAAACGTGGTTCGCCTCCTCACCCCACACCCGCGCCGCCGATCCCTACTTTCTCTACGCCGCCAGTAATCTCGGGAGCTTGCTCGCCCTCGTAGCCTACCCGCTTTGGATCGAACCGCACCTGACGCTCGCCACTCAAACCAAGCTGTGGTCGGCCGGCTATCTGCTGCTCGTCCTATTCGTCGGAGCCTGTGCGATTCGTCTGTGGAGAACGCCTCACGTCGCGGTAAATCGTCCGCGAGACGGCCTCGCTCGCCGTGGCGCTACCCCGCCGCCTCTGCCTCCCGGCCGCCGCACCACCTGGGTGCTACTTTCGTTTGCTCCCTCCAGTCTATTGCTCGGAGTGACGACCTATCTCTCCAGCGAAGTCGCCGTCATTCCGCTGCTCTGGATCATCCCGCTCGCCCTCTACCTCCTGACCTTCGTCCTCGTGTTTTCCCGCCGAGCCCTCGTGCCCCGGCCGCTGCTGGCACGGACGCTACCGCTGGCTGTAGTTGCACTAGTGATGACGCTCAATCTCCGCGCCACGCAACCGATCGCCGGGCTCATGGCGCTGCACCTCGTCGTCTTCCTGCTCGCGACGCTGTTGTGCCATGCGCGTCTCGCCGCCGAGCGCCCCGAACCGGTCCATCTCACAGAGTTCTATCTCTGGCTCTCGGTAGGCGGAGTTCTCGGCGGCCTATTCAATGCGTTGCTCGCCCCGCTGATTTTCAACTCCGTCGCCGAGTATCCGCTGGCCCTGCTCCTCGCGGTTTATTTCGCCCTCAGCTCGACGCATAACCCGAGCGTAAACGCCTCGGCCGCTCCCGATACCCCCGAGTCCTCCACCGCAAAAGCCACGCCCCACGAACGCATCCAAGTGCTGCTCGCCCCCGCGCTGCTCGGTCTCCTCACCGGTGGACTAATAATCGTGGCCGCCCGAGCTAACCTAACGGACGGCCCCGCCTCGGCGGCGCTGATTTTTGGTCTCCCTACCCTACTCGCCTACTTCCTCTCCCGCCACGCCTTGCGCTTCGTTCTCGGACTGGGCGCGATACTATTCGCCGGGAGTTTTTACCACGGAGAACGTGGCCAGACACTGCACGCGGAACGCAGCTTTTTCGGCGTTCACCGCGTCGCGCGCGATCCCAGCGGAGAATACCATCTTCTGGCCCATGGTCAGACGCTCCACGGTCGCCAGAGCCTGGCTCCGGATCGCGCCCGCGAACCGCTCACCTACTACCATCGCACGGGACCGATCGGCCAAATCCTCGCTCACCATGCCACTGATCCCCGACAGGCCGTCGCGGTGGTGGGCCTCGGCGCCGGCTCCCTCGCCAGTTACGCCCGCCCCGGGCAGCCATGGACGTTTTTTGAGATCGATCCCGTAGTCGAAAAAATCGCCCGTGATCCCCGCTATTTCACCTACCTCCGCGACACCCCCGCGACTCTCCGCGTCGTGATTGGCGACGCCCGACTTACCCTCGCCGGAGCCGCCGATGGCTCGTTCGAACTTCTGGTGCTCGACGCCTTCAGCTCCGATGCGATCCCGCTCCACCTTGTCACACGCGAGGCCCTTGCGCTCTACCGGCACAAGCTCACTCCCACGGGCCTCCTCGCCTGCCACATTTCCAATCTTCACCTCGACCTCGAGCCCGTCTTTGCGCGCCTCGCCCGCGATGCCGGCTGGCTCGCCCTCGTGCGCGACGATACGGACGATGCCACCATCGCCGCGACTCCCGGAAAATCTCCTTCGATCTGGCTCGTCATGGCCCAAACGGCCAGCCCGCTCGGGCCCCTCACAAGCGATCCCCGCTGGCAGCCGGCGCGCGAATCCCCCTCTCTTGCAGTCTGGACCGACGACCATTCCAGTTTGCTCCCCGTCTTTCGCTGGCGCTGATTCGATCGGTCACCACCTTACGCTATTTTTCCTCCATGAAATCGTCCAAGCCTTCCGCCCCCCAACACTGGCTCGTCAAATCCGAACCCGAGGCCTACGCGTGGGCCGACCTCGTGCGTGATGGACGAACCGCCTGGACCGGCGTGCGCAACTACCAAGCCCGTATCCATCTCAACGCCATGCGGCCCGGCGACCACGTTCTCTTCTACGAAAGCGTCACCACCAAAGCCGTAGTCGGCGTCGCCACCGTCACCAAGGCGGCGTTTCCCGACACCACCGCCGAAGAGCCGGGCTGGGTCGCCGTCGAGCTCAAGAAGCTCCGCCCCTTCGCCACTCCGGTTACGTTGGCGCAGATCAAAGCGGAGCCCAAACTCGCGACGATCGCGCTCCTTCGCCAGAGCCGCCTCTCCGTCATGCCTCTCTCGCATGACGAATTCGCCGTGCTCGAGAAACTCAGCGCGTAAGTCAAACGGCACGCCGGCCGAGCGATCACTCGCCAGCGGATTCCACCACCACACGGAAACCTACATGCCGCGCCCGGACGCGTTTCTCTTCGGGTAAAACTTTCGCGGCAATCAACGTATCGGTGGGATCCAAGTAGCTGCCCCCGGCCACCGGCGCGGTCTCGCTGACTGCAGACGCCGGTTGCAGCCACTCGGCGAGATTGCCGGCCAGATCGAAGAACCCCGCCGGCGTCGCCAGAGATTTCCCTACCTCATGACTGCGCCCGCCTCCGGTCTCGTTGGACCACGCGGAGACGATCATGTCACGCGTTAGCCCGGCGGAAGCCGCCGCAAACTCGCCGTCAGTGGGGAGTCTCACTTTGCGCCCCAGCAACCACGACAACCGTTCACAAAATTCAGCCGCATCCAGCCAGCTCACCGAGTCCACCGGCAACGCACGCCCCTGGTTGCGACTCGGATTCGCGTTCATCACCCGCTGGTAGAGTTCCTGAGGGATCTCGGACTTAAACATCAAGGCACCACTGGCACCCGGAAGCGGAGCCAACCGAGTAAGCACACTGTCCTGCAGGCCGTCCAAATCTTCGGATCGCAGGGCCATAAACGCCAATTTCCGCTGCAACCCTGCATCGATCGACCGACTCCGGGGATAGTCGGCCACAACTTTCTCAATCAACTTCGCCGCCGCGTTGATCTTTTCTGCCGCCGCTAAATTCTGCCTCCGGCGCAGCGCCGCGGTGGCCTCCCCATCGAGCGCCACCGCCTTGCCCAGCAGCACCTCGGACAGCACCGTCTGCCGCTGCACTTCGAGTTCATCGACCTTCTGCTCGGAGGCATAGCGGCTCCGCGCAAACTTCTCATTGACCTCCTTGCGCGCAGCCACGGCCGCCGCATAGGAAGCCGCCGCCTCTTGCGCCCGACCGGCGCGGGCTGCAACATCACCCTCCCGCTCACGCGCCAAAGCCACCGCCGCGAGGCCGGACGCACGCAACGATTCGATCTCCGCGTCGATGCGATCAAGGGCCGGCAAGTCGGAAAACTTCGTGGTGGGGAAACGTTGGTTCAATTCCACCTGCGCCGCCCGGGCGTCCGAAAATGCCTTCAACGCATTCTCCCAATTCTCCCGGGCCACCGCCGAGCGCGCCAACGCCAGCGCGGTCAGCACGGTCTCGCGCAGCGGGGCCGCCTCGCTTTGCTCGATCTCTCCCACCAATCGCGACTCGCGCGAAAAATCCTTCGCCTCGGACGCCGAATTGGCGTTGGCCTCCCGCTGCAATTGCAGTGCCTCGCGCAATTTCTCCACCGCTTCCGCCCCGCGACCTTCTTTGCGCAAGGCCGCTGCCTCTTCTTCCAGAACCGAGCTGCGCGTCTGCGCGGTGCGGGCCCGCTGGTTGCCCTTCCTACCTTCGAGCTGGATCAACTTATCGTTCTGCTCCGGTCGGGCCACCGGATCGAGGCGCATGCGCTCCCGCTGCAGTTCGATCATGCGGTCCAGCATGGTGCGCAGCGCCTGCTCACCAGTCCCCGCCTCCACTGCACGCTGGTAGGCTTTCTCCAGCAACTCGAGTTCTGCGCCGGCTCGCTCCGCAGCCATCTGACGCGCCGGCAAATCTTTCGACACCGCCCCCGGTAAACCCGGCACGTTGCGTGGGCCCTGAAAGTGCCAGACCAGCCAGCCACCCAACACCAACACCATAAAGCCGGCAATTGCCGGTCCGATGTAGGGCTTCGCATCTTCAAGACGTTCTTTCCAAGTGGGGACGTAAGCCATGTGCGTCTTAACCAAAGTCTGTGGCGATAAAAAGGCAACGTGTTCCCTTCCCACCCGCTGCCGAAGGACTCGACACCGCAGGGCCTTTTTGCGTCGCTCCGGCCTGTGTCCGCCCTCGCCCAACTCACGATTCTAGCCCCCGGTCTCCTCGGTGGTTCCGTCGCCCGCGCCGCCCGCGAACGCGGCGTCGCCTCTCGCATCGTCGTCTGGTCCCGCCGCCCCGAATCACGTCTAAGGCTCCGCGAGCAACCGTGGTGTGACGCCGTCGCCGACACTCCTGAGGCCGCCGTCCACGGCGCGAGCTTGGTCGTGCTCGCCGCCCCCGTCGATCAGATCGTTCCCCTCGCCCGCCAAATCGCGCCCGCGCTCGCCTCCGGCGCGTTGGTCACCGACGTTGGCAGCGTCAAAGGCGAGATCTGTCGCCTCGGCCATGCCGCCCTTGCTGCACACTCGGCGGCTCATTTCGTTGGCGCCCACCCCATGGCAGGCTCCGAGAAAACCGGCTGGGAACACAGCACGGCCACCCTGTTCGAACGCCGCACCTGTTTTGTTACGCCACTCGACCAAACCCACGCCGACGCCACCGCCACCGTCGTGAAATTCTGGCACGACCTCGGCTCCGAAGTCGTCACCGTCGCCCCTGACCGCCACGACGAGATCGTCGCTCACATCAGCCATCTTCCACAGGTCATCGCCTCGAGCCTTTGCGGCTTCCTCGCGAAGAAGGACCACACCTGGCGCAACTTCGCCGGCGGCGGTCTCCGCGACACCACGCGCATCGCCGGCAGCGACCCGCAAATCTGGCGCGCGATCCTCGAGCAAAACCGCGACGAAGTTCTCCGCGCCCTGAGCGGCTTCGAAGACGAACTCCACGGTCTCCGCACCGCACTCTCTAATCGCGACTACGTCGAAATCGCCGCCCGCATCGAACGGGGCAAAGCCTACCGCGACCAGTTCCGCCCGCTGCCGTGAGCCCCGAAAAGCGTGCCCACTTCAAGCGAACCAAGCGGCCCATCACCGATTCGTCACCAAACTGATTATTGAGGCCCTTTTCGAAGGGCTGGGGCACCGAAAATAACTCCTTGGCGCGCGCCGCCCCGTTGGCGACGATCTTCGTTCCTTCATGCCGCTGCCCGATCTCCTGCCCATCCAGCCCTTCACCCGCCCCGCGCGCGGCGAAGTCACGCTGCCCGGCTCGAAAAGCCTCACCAACCGCGCCCTCCTTCTCGCTGCGCTATCCGACGCGCCTGTTACCCTCACTGGCGCGCTC
>CANGHW010000156.1 GCA_947453695.1 Opitutia bacterium | reverse complement strand
GCCGGAAAAAGTTGGCACCACGGGGATCGACCAAAACAACGAACGGGTAGGGGCCGCTGCCGTGGATCTGGTCGTGGAGCAGTTGCACGCGAATGCTTTTGGCGTGCCGGAGAATCCCAAGACGGTGCTGATCGAAGGACGCTGGGTGGTGGGCACGACGGCGGGTGGGCCGGGTGCGGGAGGCGTGGGATAACAGGTGTGGCGGGTCGTCGGTGGAGGAAGCGCACTGCGCGCTTTCCTTTTTGCCGGTGGGTAGCACGCTGGATCGCGAATGGCGCCCGCCGATGCAGCTGACGAACCGTCCACAGTGCCAGCACTGCCCGAAGGATTTCGCGTGAACACCTTGCGCGGGGCCGTGGGTTTTGTCCGGGTGGGGCAGGATGCCGCGGGGCGTTGGTGGATGATCGATCCTGCTGGGAAACCGTTCTTTTGCCGGGCCGTGCACGGTGTGCGGGCCCTGCCGGCAGCGGGTGACGACAGTGTCGAGTTGCCCTTCGATGCGGCGGCACGGCTGCGGCGCTGGGGATTCAACGCGGTGGGGATTGGCGGCGACAACACCGGGCGCGACGATGGTCTGGCCTACTGCGGGATGGTCGGATTTTGCGATGTTGGGGCGGTCATCCAGGCGCCGGGAGTGCGCCTGCCGGATGTGTTTGCACCCGAGTGGCCGATGCTCGCGGCAGACCGCGCGCTGGCGTTTTGCGGTCCGCTCGCCCACGAGACAGCCTTGCTCGGCTGGGTGATGGATGACCGACCGCGGTGGGGGCAGGGAGAGGTGGGCGAGGTGCGGCCGGGGTTGTTGCAGGTCTGTCTGAGCCTCGAGCCGAGTTTCTCGGCGTATCACGCCGCGTGGGAGTTTGTGCTGGCGCTGCATGGGCGGCGGATCGAGGCGCTGGCGAAGGCGTGGGGCGTGGAGGTCGTCAATCGCGAGGGCGTGCGTGAACTTACCCGAACCGAGCAGGCCATCACGACGCGCGGGTATGCGCGCGACGAGGCGCGGTGGACGCGGGAATATGCCCGGCGTTATTTCACCGGAGCGGCGACAGCGATCCGCGCGGCCGATCCCAACCACTTGGTCCTGGGCTGTCGTTTCGGCGGTCCGGTCGGAGCGAGCGTGTTGGCCGAGTGTGTTTATCCCTCGGTCGATGTCGTGTTGTGCGACTGGAGCGAACTGCCGGCGCAGAGCGCGGGCCCCGTCTGGGCGGGAGACGTGTGCTGGGCGGAGCCGGCTTTTCGCGAGGCGCCCTCGGCGACGCGGGGCGGACGGAAACTCACGACCGTGGAGCGGATGTTGAAACGCGGGCGTGCGGCGCTTGAGCGCATGGCTCGACACCCGGCAGTGGTGGGCTTTGTGTGGCGTCAGTGGCTGGACGAGCCCGGCGAGCAACCGCCGTTCGCCCGCGGACTCGTGCATGGCAACGGCATCGAGGCTCGCGAGCACACGGAATTGTTGGCCGCGTTCAATCCCCGCGCCGAGTCCCTGCGGCGTGCTTCCGGTCCCCAACCCAAAATTTAATGAACCTCTCCCGTTTTTTCCTCCTGCTAGCCACGGCTGCGCTGCTTTGTATTGGCGTCGGCTGTGAACAAATCACCACCACCCGCGGCGGAGATCCCGAGCGAGTGATTACCGGCACCGTCGTGATCCCGGGCGAGGCGGCGCTACCGTCCGACGCCGTGGTCTTGGTGCGCCTGATCGATACGGCGGCGACGGCAACTGCCCGCACGGCGGCAGCCAACAATCTGCCGGTGGCGGATCGGCCCAAACTTGAGACGGGTCCGGCGGTGTTGGGCGAGCAGACGATCACCGGCGGGGGCACGACGCGCGTGCCCTTCCGGATCGAGTATCGGGCAGACGACGCGCTGCTAAGTCACGGACTGAACCTTGAGGCGCGGGTGTCGTTCGGCGGGCGTGTGCGGTTTCGGACCGTGACGTTTCGCGCGGTCACGCTCGGCAATGCCAACGATCCGCACTTTGTGAGTGTGGAGTCGGCCTCGCGTTGAGGTTGCAGCGAGCGTCGCCCGCCGGCCACGGTTAGTGAGTCTTTCTTTTCCCATGAGCGCACGTCCCACGTCCCTGACCATCTGGTGCAACGCGAAGTTTTCCGACGCCGACACGCGGCTGCTCGTCGAAGGCACGCGCGGCCACAACCTGGTATTCTCCAGCAATGCCTCCGCTTCGGTGCTCGTGGCCGGCCAGGCCGATCCAGAGCTCGCAAAGGCGGACATCGCCTTTGGTCAGCCTGATGCCGGCCAATGTCTCGCGCTGCCGAAACTGCGCTGGGTCGAAGTCACCACGGCGGGTTACACGCGCTACGATACGCCGGAGTTTCAAGAGACGTTTCGCAGCCGTGGATCGATCTTCTCTAATGTGTCGCAGGTTTTCGCCGATCCATGTGCGCAGCATGTGATGGCGATGATGCTGGCGTTTGGCCGCCAGTTGCTGCCCTCGCACAAAGATCAATTGACCGACCATGCCTGGCACTACGCGCAGCGCCGCTACGATTCACGCCTGCTCACCGGCCAGACCGTGGTGATGCTCGGCTTCGGTGCGATCGGACGACGGCTGGCGGAATTGCTCGCGCCCTTCGGTATGAAACTCATCGCCGTGCGGCGTCAGACGCGCAGCGAGCGCGGCGTGCGCATCGTGCCTGAGGAGGCGATCAGCAGTGCCCTCGCCGAGGCGGATCACGTAGTGAATATCCTGCCCGACAACGCGAGCACGCGGAACTACGTCAACGCCCGGCGCCTTGCGTGCTGCAAGCCCGGCGCGCGTTTCTACAACGTCGGTCGCGGCACCACGGTGGACCAACGTGCGCTCGAGGAGGCACTCCGCTCCGGCCGCATCGGCCTGGCGTATCTCGATGTGTTCGAGGTCGAGCCGTTGCCGGTCAACGATCCGCTGTGGACGGCGCCCAATTGTTTCGTGACCCCGCACACCGCGGGCGGACGCCACGACCAGGACGAGGCGATCGTAAAGCATTTCCTCGCAAACTTGGCGGCGTTTGAGAGCGGCGCGCCGATGGTCGATCGGGTGGTGTAAGGTGGGAGTCAGGCGAATGACGGGCATGTGGCTGGAAATATTTTGCATGACTGTGGAATAAGGGACGCACCACACGCTCTTATCCCCGACTGTGGCGCAGCGGCTTGAGCCGAGGTTGCCGGCGGTCATCCACTCCCAACCCTAAATCTGTTGTTCCATTAAGCTCATGAATAAGACCACCCGCCTCCTCATCACGTCCGCCGCTCTCGCTGGACTCTATGCCGGTTCCCTCGCTTCGAAGGCCTTTGCGGCTGACGACAAAGCCGGCACCGCCGAGAAAGCCGCGGCCGACAAGGGCAAGCACGACTGCAAAGGTAAGAATTCCTGCAAGGGCGATGGCGGCTGCAAAGCCGGCGACAACGGCTGCAAGGGCAAGAACTCCTGCAAGGGCAAGGGCGGTTGCTCCACGATGACCAAGACCGACGACAAGAAGTCCGGGGCGAAGAAAGCCTAATTCACTCTGATAACACGCGGCCGGCCTACGTCGGCCGCGTTTATTTTGTTTTTATGCCCGCCAATCGCTTCAACGGCTTCACGGACTACGGCATCGGGCTGGGCCTGCGGGTGCCGCACTACCAGCACATTCTGGAGAAGAAACCGACCTGCGACTGGTTCGAGATCATCTCGGAGAATTTCATGGTCGATGGCGGCCGACCGCTGCACGTGCTCGATCAAATCCTCGAGCAATACCGCGTGGTGCAGCATGGCGTTTCGATGTATTTTGGCTCGGCCGACAAACCGGATCGCGCCCATCTGAAAAAATTGAAGGCGTTGGTGAAGCGCACGAAGACGCCGTGGCTCAGCGACCACCTTTGCTGGGGCAGCGTGGATGGCACTTACACGCATGACCTGCTGCCGATGCCTTACACCTTTTCGGCGGCGCGCCGCACGGCGGAGAAGATCAAGCAGGTGCGCGACTACCTCGAAGTGCCGATCTGTGTGGAGAACGTGAGCAGCTACGCGGAGTTTCACGTGAGCGAAATGACTGAGTGGGAGTTTCTCGCCGAAGTCGTCGAGCGGGCCGACTGCGGAATTCTGCTCGATGTGAACAATATCTACGTCTCGGCGCAGAATCACAGTTTCGATCCCTATGCGTATGTGAACGGCGTGCCGCTCGATCGCGTGGCGCAGATCCACGTGGCGGGGCACACGAAATTTGAGAAATATATTTTGGACACACACGACCACCCCGTGCTCGATCCGGTGTGGAAACTCTATGCCCACGCGATCCGCGGCGCGGGCGTGACGGCGACGCTACTTGAGTGGGATGACAAGATTCCGTCGTTCGACGAGGTGCACGCCGAGGCGCTGAAGGCGAATGAGTTTATCGCCGGGGCACGAGCGGCGCGACTGCCGAAATCGAACGCGCCGGCGCGGACGTCGCGAAGAGCCGTGCCTACCGTCGGACGATGAAAGCGGTGGGACTCAAATCGCCGCCGCGGCGGGCGCCGAAGAAACTCGCGACCGACGCCGATCTGCGGGCACTGCAACGCATGATGATGCACGCGCTCGTCCAGCCGCTCACGGCGGATGACGATCTTGCGCCCACGTGGCGCGATGGGCGGCCGATGGCCGAAGTCGCGGCGGAATTTATCAAACCCAACGAGCGGCTGACGGCCTTTGAGCGTCTACAAATCTATAGCCGCAGCTATTGGTTTCGCCTGATCGACTGCGTCTATGACGATTCGCCGGGCCTCCGGGCTTTGCTGGGCGAGGAGCGGTTTGGGGTGCTGGTGCGGGCCTATCTCGCGAAGTATCCCTCGCGGTCGTTTACGCTGCGTAATTTGTCGGGGCGCCTCGCGCAGTTCATCCGCGAGGAGCCGCGTTGGACGCAGCCGCGCACGGCGCTGGCGCATGCCATCGCACGATTCGAGTGGGCACAGACCGTGGCATTCGATGGCGAGGCGCGACCGGTGCTCACGCCGGATGATCTCGGGGGCACGCCGCCGACGAAGCTGCGACTCGCGTTACAGCCGTATATTTCGCTGATCGCGACGGAATGGCCGGTCGATGACTACGTGCTCGCGGTAAAGCAGCGCGATGCGTTGCGCAGTGAGGCGAGTAACGCCGTCGACCGTGCGCCGCGCGTGGCGGCGAATAAAAAAGTTCCGCTCCCGCGCCGCGCGAAGATCTACATCGTCGTGCACCGTTATCAGCACACGCTTTACTATAAGCGGGTCGAGGCGCCGGCGTTTCGGATGCTGGAAGCGCTCGCGGCCGGAAAGTCTCTCGCTCACGGAGTAGCGGCGGCGGGCCCGCGCGTGAAGGCGGAGCAGGTGCGTGACTGGTTCGCGACGTGGATGGAACTCGGGTGGTTTGCTCGCAGATAGCGGAGTCGCGCGGAATAAGAGCGCGGTCCGCGACTCTCACGCGCATGAATCTTTCCTCCAGCTATCGGAAACTTGACGGACTGCTTACGACGCTGGGCACGTGGGCGCAGCCCGTGCTCCTGCTCGTGATCCGGCTCTACTGGGGCTGGAGTTTCTTTTTAACCGGCAAAGGCAAGTTACTGAACCTCGAGAAGACGACCGCGTTTTTTACCGAGCTCGATCTGCCTTGGCCGAAAATTAATGCGATCCTTGCTGGCTCGACGGAGTGCGTGGGCGGGCTGCTGCTCTTGGTCGGGCTTGGGTCGCGGCTCGTGAGTGTGCCGCTGATGTTCACGATGATCGTGGCCTACGCGACGGCGGACAAAGATGCGCTTGGAAAGATTTTTTCCGAACCGGACAAGTTTACCGACGCGGCGCCGTTCTTGTTTCTGCTCGCGAGCGTGATCGTCTTCGCGTTCGGGCCGGGGAAGCTGTCACTCGACACTTTGCTCGGAAAGAAGAGCCTCGCGACCGCGCCTTAATCGGCGCGGTGTCCGGAGGAAAGTCGGCGGGCCGGCGTCCCGCGTTACTTTACTTTGATCACCTTGGTGCCGGCGATCAGGTCGTGCAGGCAGCGGCGGTCGGCGCGGAAAATAGATAGAATGTCGGCGAGAGTAATAATCCAGCCGATCATCGGAATCGCACCCAGAAGGCCGATGAGGACCGCGCGCAGCAGAAAGACGTGGACGAAACCGGGGTTGGATTCGTCGTCGAGGCGCACGATGCGGACGTCCATGATACGTTTGCCGAGGGTCTGGCCGCGGGTGACGAGCATCCAAATCTGCACGACGCCGAGCAGAAGAGCTGCGAAACCGATGGTGAGGATGCCGGCGCCGACGCCGGCCATCGTCGCGAGATTTTCCAGGTTCATGCCGGGGCGAAAGCCGGCACGGACGGCGGCGAGGGCCACCATGATAATGCCGGGGAGGGCCACCGCGAAGAAGATGACGTTGTCGAGGATCTGGGCGAGGAGGCGTTCACCGCGGCCGGCGAGTGGGGAGGCGGTTTCCTCGGGGACGGAGTGACCCACGCCAGCGTTCGAGGCGGATGCTTCGAAGGTCGGGAGCGCCGGGACATCCGAGACGACTCGGGGCGGGGTCGGCGCGGCGGCGGGGTTGATTTCCGGGATGTCGCCGATGCGGCGCCACTCGGTGGAGCCGACAGGTTTGGCTTGGGTGTCGAGGTTGGCGCGGCCGGCGGCCATCCAGCTGCGAATCTGATCGGCGGAAACCGGGCCGTATTCTTTTCCGTCGCCTCCGATGATGGTGAACATGGGCTAGACGAAAGGCATGCGCGGGCGGGGCGTCAACGGTGGGGGTAGCGGATGGTCGCCGCAGAATCAGTCGGACCACACGGGCCACCAATCCGGCAGCAAGCGGGCCCACAGGGATCCAAAGGAGGATGAAGAACGTGCGATGCCGCCAAGTGGAGTGCGGCATACGTGACGGCGATGCAGCGGCCAACGAGCCTCATGGTCACGCTGCCCCGCCGGCTATCCCCCTGTCCCACGCGGGCGACGGTCGGGAGTGGCGGTTAATTGGCCGGGAGGTTTGCACCGAGCAACACCGATGAGTCCGATTACCAGAATGGAACGCGACCAAGGCGGGCGCGAGGCGGAGCCGGGTGGCGGAGAGGTTCGCAGGTTAGGAGAAGCTCCTGGCGCATGCCGAAAAATGGGGTGCGCACGCTTAAATGAGGCCCACGCGGGCCGAAAGGGTGGCCGCGCAGTCCAAAAGAGGGCTGCGCACGCCCCAAAAATGGCTGCGAACGCCAAAAATTGCCCATGCACGCGGCGAAAATGGCGGTGCCACGGCGGACAGAGGCCCGCGCACGGCGGAAAGAGGAACGCGAATTCCGCTAATTTGGCTGTGCAGACGGCAAAGGGGGCTGCGCACGCCAGAAAGAGGGGTCTTATGCCCTAGAGGCACCCGACTTCCGGCGGCGGGAGGCAAAAAAGTGTCGTCGACGGCCGGAAGCGAGGCCGGGTTGAGCGTCGAAGATCAAGCCGGGCGCCCGCAATCCCCGAAGCGCACGCGAGTGAGAGCGGGACCGCGGTCTATTAAAACGAGAAAGGCGCCGCGGCCATCGTGGCGCGGCGCCTTGGGAGAGGACAGAATGGCACGCACCGGGGCGCGCCTCCCGCCGGGGTGCGTGAGTAGCCGACTTACGGCAGCTCGTAGACTTCGACGATGCCGACGCCGGTGGTGCCGCCGACGCCGGAGGCTTGGACGGAGTAGCCGCCGGGTTGGAGAGTGGCGATGAGGGCCGCGTCGCGGGAGGTGGCGGAGGGGAAGGCGAAGGCGCCGACGCTGTTGAAGGCGGCGGTGAGTTCGGCGGTGCCGCCCCAGTTGTCGTTTTCGCCGATCTTGACGGACTTGTCGTTGAAGAGGACGAGCTGGGGATCGACGACGGTGCCGGGGACGCCGAAGGCGGCGAGGCCGGGGCCGACGACGCGGATGAGGACCTTGGTGGGGCCGGAACCGCCGAGGACGAAGCCGGCGGTGAGGCCGGTGCCGAGGGCCTTGCGCACGGAGACGTTGAGCAGGCGCGGGGTGGCAGCGGTGAAGTTGGCGGAGGCGGTGGCGTCGTAAACTTCGGCGATGACGGTGCCGGTGGCGCCGGCGACGCCTGTCACGCGGACGGAGTTGTCGCGGGAGGTGATGCTGGTGGAGACGGCGGCGTCACGGGAGGTGGGGCCGGTGTAGGCAAAGGCGCCGACGGCGGCGAGGGCGTTGGTGAGTGTCGTGCCGCCGCCCCAGTTGTCGTTTTCTCCGGTCTTGGTGGAGCCGGCGAAGGTCTCGAGTTGCGGATCGGAGATGGTGCCGGGGACGCCGAGGGCACCGAGGGACGGGCCGGCGGCGCGGATGACGAGGGGCTTGGCGCCGGAGGTGCCGGGGCCGCCGACCACGTAGCCGAGGGTGAACTCATCCGTGGCGCTGGAGAGGCTGGTGAGAACGGAGAGGTTGATCAGGCGGCCGGAGGCGGTGGCGGTGGAGACAGTCAGCGTGGCGGCATTGCTGGTGACGGAACCGCCCGCGTTGGTGATGATGACGGAGTAGGCGCCGGCGTTGGCGGCGGTGACGGAGGGGATGGTGTAGGTCGCGTTGGTGGCACCGGAGATGGCGGTGGTGTTGAAGCGCCATTGGTAGGTGTTGCCGGTGCCGGAGGCGGCGGCGGAGAACGTGACGGAGCCGCCGACAGTGGCCGACTGGGCGGCGGGCTGGGTCGTGACGACAGGAGCAGGCGTGGTCGTGCCACCTCCGCCGGAGCCGCCGGTGCTGGCGGCGGTGTAGAGCGCGGCGTCGTAGCCGCCGGCGATCCAGAGGTTGTTTACGTTGGTGATGAAGACGAAGCCGAAGCCGCTGGCGTCGACGACTTGGGCGTTGGACCAGGCGCCGACGGTGGCGAAAAAGCCGGCGGTGATGGGGGCGGTGAAGACGACGTTGCCGCTGACGGAGGAAGCGCCGACGACGGCGGCGAGGGTGCCGTTGCTGGCGAGGGTGCCGTCGAAGAGCGTGGCGGCGGTGAGCTTGGAGCCGGAGGCGGCCCAGGCGGAGCCATCACCGCTGACGAAGATCTGGGGGTTGCGGGAGCCGTCGTTGACGAGGAGGAGGAACTGCGTGCCGTCGAACGTGATGCCGAGGAAGGTGGCGCCGGCGGGCAGGCCGGGGACGGTGACGGCGGTCCAGGTGGTGCCGTTGCTGGAGGAGAGGAGGGTGCCGCTGCGGCTGATGGCGAGGAAGACGAAGCGGCCGCTGACGACTTGGAAGAGATCGACAGTGCGGCCGGTGTTGACGCGGGTCCAGGTGATACCGTCGGTGCTGTGGGAGACGTTGCTGCCCCCGTTGGCGGAGCCGACGGCGACCCACATGGGAGTGGAGGTGGTGCCGACCACGCCGTTGCCGTAAGCGATGCTGGAGAGCTGGCCAGCGCCGGTGGCGCGGGCGGTCCAGGTGACGGCGTCGGGGCTGGTCAGGATGAGGCTGGTTTCGGAATTGCTCTCGATCGGGACGGCGAAGAGGCCGCCGCCGTAGGCGATGGAGCGGATGGCGCCGTTGGTGGGGAGGGCGGGGCCGGCGGTCCAGGTGGCGCCGTCGGCGCTGGTGGTGACCTGATTCTGGATGCCGTTGACACCGTTGATGAAGGTGCCGCGGTAGCCGACGGCGGCGTATTTGCCGGCGCCAAACGTGACGGCGTTCATGGTAATCTCGGAGTTAACCTTGGGATCGCGCTTGGTCCAGGAGAGGGCCTGCGCGGAGAGCGAAGCAGCGGTGAGGACACCGGCGAGGAGGAGCGATAGGGTGTGTTTCATGAGCGTTGGAAGAGAGGAGGCGCCCTGAGAATAACACCCTAGGGAAAAACTGTCGTTACGTGGGTCTGCGTAAGGGGGCGGTTTGCGGCGTGGAGCGGGCGCGGAAAAACCTCAACGGCACCCCCACTGGTGCGGCTACGGAACGATGGAACGCCAAGCCATCGCGGAGCGGTCTGGCGGGTAGGCGCGCGGGTTAACGTGCGGGGGTTGGCGGCAGCCAATGACGGATGCGATCCGCACCGAAACCGGTGCGGCTACGCCGGGTTGGGCACGAGGGGCGCGGGGAGCTTCCGCATGCGGACGACGGGCAAGGTGGTGCTGTTGGGCAGCGGGATGTCGTAGCGCTCGACGGCCGAGTAGGCGAAGGTGGCGTAGAGGGTTTCGCCGGGGAGAGTGGCGACGATTTCGATAGCGGAGAAACCAGCGGCGCGGGAGCCGGCTTCGGAGAGCTCCATGATGTGGCGGCCGATGCCGCGGCGGGCGTAGTCGGGGTGAATGAAAAACGCGCGGATCATCGCGGGCTCGGTGGCGGGGTCGCGGAGCGGGTCGGGGCCGGTCTTGCCGCGGTCGCCGCCGTAGAGAGTTTTGCGTTTACTCCAACCGCCGCAGCCGACGATGCAGTCGGCGTTGGCGGTGTCGGTGGCGACGAAGTAGGTTCCGTCGCGGATGAGCTGGGTATCGACGCCGAAGACGGTGCCGAGTGCGCCCTCGATCTGCTCGGCGGTGTAGAAGCCGAGCTGAAGTTTGCGCGCGGAGAGCGGGATGAGTTCCTCGAGGGCGGGCGTATCGGCGAGGGTGGCGAGGCGGTAGGCGAGTTGCATGGAGCGGCGCGGCGTGAGCGTGGAGTGAGCGAAGGAGGAACCACGAAATACACGAAAGACACGAAAGGAAAACGGGGCGGGGTGGGGGAGTGGTGATGCGCGTAGGCAGCTGATTGGGATCCCGCCTCTCATTAGGCGGGCTACGGGGTAGAAGGCCTTGCAAAAACGAAAAGGCCGTCCCGCCGGTGAGGGCGGGACGGCCAGTTGCTTCAGTTTTCGACGCCGCTGGCTGAGGGCGGGCGAAAGGGGGTGAGAGGCGGATGGCAGGCATTAAGCCTGCCCTACAGGGGACGAAGTTTAGGGGACGTCGTAGACTTCGACGAGTGCTTCGCCGGAGGGGTTGGCGGCGGTGCCGCTGACCTGGATGGTGAAGGCGCCGGGTTCGACGAGGCTCAAGGTGGCGGCGTCTTTACTGCCCGCGTCGAGGGCGAAGGCGCCGACGTAGGTGCTTGCAAGGGCGAGTTCGGTGACGAAGTCGGCGGAGGCCCAGTCGTCGTTGGCTAAGATGACGCGGCCCTGGCTATCGACAATCTGGAGACGGGGATCGGGGACTGTGCCCGTGACACCGAACGACGCGAGCTTGGGACCGATGCCGCGGACGAGGAGGGTGCGGGGGCCCTGGCCGCCGATGACGAGGCCGAGGGTCAGGACATCGGCGCCGGGGGCGGTCTGGCCGCGGACGGAGACGTTGACGATGAGACTGGTGCTGGTGCCGCGGAGGATGTCGGCATCGTAGACCTCGACGAGGACGAGGCCGCCCGTGCCGGAGGCGTTGGTGACCTGGACGCTGTAACCTTCGCCCGTCGGAGAGGCAGGCAGATCGACCACGAGGGCGGCGTCCTTCGAGCCGTTGGGGAAGGCGAAGGCGCCGGTGGCGGTGAAGGCCTGGCCGATATTGGCGGGGGACCAGTCGTCGTTGCTGGTGAGCTCGGTGGAGCCGCGGAAGACGGTGAGCTTCGGATTTTCCATCGTGCCGGGGAGGCCGAAGGCCGCGAGTGCGGGGCCGGCGGCGCGGATGAGGATGCGCTTGGTGCCGGAGCCTTTCAGGACGAACGCGGGAGTGACCAAGGTGCCGGTGGCGACGTTGGTGCGGACGGAGATGTTGGCCGGGCGGGAAGCGGCAGCGGAGACGGCGACGGTGGCGGCGTTGCTGGTGACGGTGCCGGAGGAGTTACTGACGCGGACGGAGTAGTTGCCGGCGTCGGCGGCGTTGGCGTTGTTGCGCAGGAGAATCGCGCCGGTCTCGCCAGCGAGGGCGGAGCCGTTGCGGAGCCACTGATAGGTGAGGCCGGTGCCGGTGGCGCTGGTGGCGAGGGTGAAGGTGGCGCCGGGGACGATGGTCTTGGCGATGGGTTGAAGCGCCAAGACGGGTGAACCGGCGGAGCCGACGGTGACGGTGCCGGCGTTGAGGCGGGTGGTGCCAAGGGCGTTGGTGACGTCGGCGGAGTAGGTGCCAGCGTTGGCGGCGGTGAGGGACTCGACGATGTAGGGGTTGGCGGTGGCGCCGGCGATCACGTTGCCGTTGAGATACCAGCGGTAGGAGTAGGTGC
>CANGHW010000155.1 GCA_947453695.1 Opitutia bacterium | reverse complement strand
CAGACTCCTGCCGTCGGACGGTGACAGGCCATCTCTGGCACGACCGACACCCCCCACCCCTTGGCGACAAAGGCCAACACGGTCTCGATTTGGGCACTGCGGAAACTTACGCGCGGCGCAAAGCCGCTCAGTCGGCAAAATTGTAACGCCTGGCCCGCGAGGCAATGGCCCTCCTTCATCAGAATGAAGGACTCTCGCTCCAAATCATCGAGCTTCAGCCGCCTCTTTTTCGCCAAGGCATGCGCCGTGGGCAGGGCCACCAGCAACTTTTCGTCAAAGAACTCCTCTGCCCTCAACCCCGGCCGCTCCACCGGCAAACTCACGAGCGCCAGATCGATTTCTTTCGTCAACACCGCCGCCGCCAAGTGGTCGGTCGTATCTTCGTGCACCACGACGTCCACCGCGGGGAACTTCGCACAAAAGGCCCGTAGCCGCTGCGGCAGGAAATAGGGCGCCACCGTCGGTAGCACCCCGAGCGTCACTCGCCCACGCACCACCCCCCGCAATTCGCGCACGCCTTCGCGCGCAAGATCCACCTCCTCCAGGACCCGTTCCGCATGCGCCTGCAACACCTCTCCCGCCGGCGTGAGCGCGACGTCACGCTTCGTGCGCTCGAACAGCCTTTCGCCCAGTTCATCCTCCAGCTTGATGATCTGCTGGCTGAGCGACGGCTGGGCCACCCGGCACTGCTCCGCCGCCCGGCTGAAATTCTTGGTGCGGGCGACGGCGAGGAAGTAGCGCAGTTGATGGAGCTCCATAGTCTTCTCCTATTACAATGAGCATTTATTAATATTTCCCTCCTATCACGCGAGCGGATATCTTCCTCACTACGCCATGAACAAATTCCCTGATTCCCTCCGCCGTGCCACTCCAGCCGAGGGCTTCACCCTCGCCCGCCAAATGGCCGAACTCACACTCGCCGAACGGAACGCCTCACTACGCGATATGGCGGCCCACCTTTCAGCCTCCCCCGCTCCCGCCGTCGAACTGCTCACTGCCATCTACTTTCAATCCGTGACCAGCGCCAACGGTGGCTGGCAGCGCTGACCCTCTTCTCAAGATCAACGACCGAACCAACTCCACCACTCGAAATCCGACAAAACCATGGAATCACAAACTGGAACCACAGGCGGCAAGTGCCCCTTCCCTCACTTGCACGGCAGCACCCCGAAAGCTCCGCCCACCAGCGCCGGCGGCCGGTCCAATCGCGACTGGTGGCCCAACCAGCTTAATCTGAAGTTGCTCCACCAGCACTCTGCCCTGTCGGATCCGATGGGCGCGAGTTTCGACTACGCGGCGGAGTTCAAGCAACTCGACCTGCCGGCCATCAAGCAGGACCTCTTCAAGCTGATGACGGATTCCCAGGATTGGTGGCCGGCCGACTTCGGGCACTACGGTCCGTTCTTCATCCGCATGGCGTGGCATAGCGCGGGCACCTACCGCACCGGGGACGGCCGCGGCGGCGCCGGCGCGGGCCAACAGCGCTTCGCGCCCCTCAACAGCTGGCCGGACAACGCTAATCTCGACAAAGCGCGCCGGCTCCTGTGGCCCATCAAACAAAAATACGGCCAGAAAATCTCCTGGGCCGATCTGATGATTCTCGCCGGTAACTGCGCGCTCGAATCGATGGGATTCAAGACCTTTGGCTTCGGCGGCGGTCGCACCGACGTATGGGAGCCGGAGGAGGACGTCTATTGGGGTTCTGAGAACACCTGGCTGGGCGACAAACGCTACGCCGGCGACCGCGATCTCGAAAAGCCACTCGCCGCCGTGCAGATGGGCCTGATCTACGTCAACCCCGAGGGACCGAACAGCAACCCCGACCCGCTCGCTTCGGCCAAGGATATTCGCGAAACCTTTGCCCGCATGGCGATGAACGACGAGGAAACCGTCGCCCTCATTGCGGGTGGTCACACGTTCGGCAAGACGCATGGCGCCGCACCCGCCACCCACGTCGGGCCCGAGCCCGAAGCCGCTGGCCTCGCCGAACAGGGCCTGGGCTGGTCGAACAGCTATGGCCAGGGGAAGGGCGCCCACACGATCACCAGCGGTATCGAAGTTACCTGGACCACCACGCCCACCCAGTGGAGCAACAACTATTTTGAAAACCTGCTCCGCTATGAATGGGAACTCATGAAGAGCCCGGCTGGAGCCCACCAGTGGGTCGCCAAGGACGCAGCGGCTACCGTTCCAGATGCCTACGATGCATCCAAGAAGCACCGCCCGACCATGCTCACCACGGACATCGCCCTGCGCGCGGACCCCGCATATGAGCAGATCTCCCGTCGCTTCCTCGCCCATCCGGATCAATTCGCCGACGCCTTCGCTCGCGCTTGGTTCAAGCTGACCCATCGCGATATGGGACCAAAGGGGCTCTACCTCGGCGCTGAAGTTCCCGCCGAAGACCTCATCTGGCAGGATCCGATTCCCGCCCGGAATCATCCGGTCGTCGATGCCCAGGACCTCGTCAGTCTCAAGGCCTCGATCCTCGCTTCGGGCCTTTCCCTCTCCGAATTGGTTTCGACTGCCTGGGCCTCAGCTTCGACCTATCGCGGCTCCGACAAACGCGGTGGCGCGAACGGTGCTCGCATCCGCCTCGCACCGCAAAAGGACTGGGAAGCCAATCAACCCGCCCGCCTCGCCAAGGTCATTAAGGTCCTCGAAGGCATCCAGCAGGCCTTCAACGCCGGCGCGTCCGGCGGCAAGCAGGTTTCCCTCGCCGACTTGATCGTCCTCGGCGGCTCGGCCGCGGTCGAACAAGCCGCTAAGAAAGCCGGCCATGATGTCACGGTCCCCTTCACGCCCGGCCGGATGGACGCCTCGCAGGAGCAGACTGACATTGCCTCCTTCGCTGTGCTTGAGCCGACCGCAGACGGGTTTCGTAACTACCTCAAGACCCGCCACACCCTCCCCGCCGAACAACTCCTCGTGGACAAAGCCCAGCTCCTGGGCCTGACCGCGCCGGAGATGACCGTTCTCGTCGGCGGCCTGCGGGTCCTCAACGCCAACCACGGCAAGTCCCAGCATGGTGTCTTCACCCGTCGCCCTGAGACCCTGACGAACGACTTCTTCGTCAACCTCCTCGACATGGCCAACGTGGTGAAACCGACGTCGCCCGCCGAGGAGTTGTTTGAGCTCCGCGACCGTGCCACCGGCGACGTAAATTGGACGGCCACGCGCATTGATCTCGTGTTCGGCTCAAATTCGCAGCTGCGCGCCATCGCCGAAGTCTATGCCGCGAGTGACGCCCAGCGTCGGTTCGTCCACGACTTCGTGGCGGCTTGGAGCAAGGTGATGAACGCCGACCGTATCGACCTCGTTTAATCCACGCGATCTCCGCGACCTACGGGCATCCGTCTCGGTCACCCGCCACGCTGCCGTTGCACGCAGCGTGGCGTTTTTGCGTATACCAGCCAAGGATTAACGCGCACTTGCCCCCGGCTCCTCACGGCCCCGCTTTGACTGCTCCCGCGGGAGCTGATCCCGCCCCTGGCGAGGCGGCCCCACCCGGCCCGCGTTTCCCACCCGCCCCGCGCTCGGGCCGCGTGAGATTCGCTGCCACATCTTTCGCCGCCTGCGTTTCCACCCCCGGTTTCCCGAGGAAACCGAGATCACGCATCCATTCGAGATAACGTTCCTGCCACGTGCCGTAGGCGATGCCTCCGCGATTGCTTAGCCCACCGGTCGACGGTGGTTCGTCCGGACCAACCTTGTCACCCGGATGATGGCCGCGCGCATACATGTGCATTTCCACATTGGGGATGCCCGCGTTGAGCATCGCCGTGAACCACTCGTTCGCCCAGATCGCATGCACCCGATCACCCCAACCCGCGCATACAATAAACGACGGCGGTGTATCCTTCGGAATCGCCGGCGCCTTCCAGTCGGCCGCGGCATTCGGCCCACGCGGCGCGGTAAACGGTGTCGGTCCCGGGTAGACCACGCCGACAAAATCCGGCCGCGATGACACCGCGCCAAACGGATTGCCCGCCACCGCATTCTTCTCGTCGAACTCTTTCCAAAAAAGCCCCGCCGGTGTCGCGAGTTCCGCGCCCGCCGAAAATCCCACGATACCGATCTTGGCTGGATCGAGCTTCCACTCCTTCGCGTAAGCCCGCACCACCTTGATCGCCTGCTGCGCATCCGCCACCGCATCGACTTTCGCATCGTAGCCATCCTTCCGCAGGCGATTTCTCAGGATCACCGTATTAATGCCGTGATTCGCAAAAAACGGCACAAAGTCCGCGCCCTCCCCTCCGACGTTCAGCGTGTTGTGCCCGCCACCCGCGACCACGATCACCGCCGCGCCCGTGTTGAGCGCGCGATTGCCAGCGTGAAACTCGATCGAGGGATTGTGGATATTGACGATGCTCGCGATGCGTCCCGGCGCGCTGCCGTTCATGCTATAAACCTCCGCTTCCTTCACGCGCTCTGCCTTCAAATACGGCGAACCCGCGGGAAACAGCGGCACCACCACTCCACCTGGCAAGATAGGCTGCGGCGCATAAGGCGCATCCGTCAACGGTCCCGGCTTGGGAATGTTCATCGCCGCCGGCAACGGCGGCGGCGGCGGCGTCTCCGCGGCACCCAGTGCCGCAACCAGCGCGCACGCCTTCAGCCCACTCGCCAACCACCGCCGCATCGTCCGTTGAGTTTTCATAAATTGAATCCCGCTGCGCTGGCTCATTTCGCCGCCGCGCCCGCGCTCGAGGCCCACACCGCCGCCGGCAAATCGCCCGGCGCCTGCGTCGTCGCCTTCACTGTCGGCAACACCGCGTTGAGCTCCCGCTCCCGTTTCGTCGCCCCGCCCGTCACGAGAAAAAACCCTTTCTCCTCCGCCCCCGCGTTGATGTTGTCCCGCGCCTCCCACGTCGCCCGCGACGCCGTAAACCGCGCTTCCGTCAGCGGCGTCCACGCGCCCGCCGCCCCGCGCACCCAACCGCCGCCAAACCGCGCGCGCCGCACGTCGTCGGCGCTCTTCGTGTCGCGGCGAAAATCCTCCACAAACGAGTAGAGCCCGCGCAGCAGCTTACCTTCGTTGCGCGTGCGAAACGTCACCAGATGCCGCCACACCTTCGTTTGCGGATCGAACACCCAACCGGCATACGCCGTCTTCCCGCCCGCCACGCCCGGCGCCGCGTGCAACTCCGCCCGCACCAGAAACCGCACGGTCTCGCCCACCGCCCACGGAAAATCCGCCATGCACTGTCCGCCCGTGCCTTCGCCGCCAAAGCGTTTGATGCGCACGCCTTCGCCTTCGTGGAGCAGTTCCACGCGCTCCTCAGGTTTCACCGCCTTGGGATCATCGCCTTTCGTTGGGTCCCACACGGAAAAGATCACGACTTTCTTTCCGTCACGGACTTCTTGGATGCCAAAATATCCGCCGCTCCAACCGCAGGCCATGAAGTAGCTGCCCGGCGTGCTCTGCTCGACCGTCGTCTCGAGATAAAACGCCTCGCTGTCGGCCGTCGCCGGCGACCCCGGCACCGTCCACTTCAGATGGACTGATCGCGCCGCCCGTGCCATCGCCTCGCCGCCGATACTCTCCGCCGCGACCAACCGGCCGACGCTCATCACCACTACCAGCGCGGCCGCCCATTGTTTCATCGAGGTAATCATCGCTGCGCACGAAACGCCACTTTCCCCCCGGCCGTCAAAGCCGTTGTCTCCGCCTCGCGCCGCCCCATCATCCGCTCGCACCCCGCTCCCCATGCTTGTCTACCGCTTCGCCCGTCTCCTGCTCGCCCCACTTCTTCTCCTCTCCGTGCTCCACGCACACGCCGCGGCGCCCGCCTCCGCCGCTTCGCGAGCGCCCAATATTATCATCATCCTCGCCGACGACCTCGGCCTCGGCGACCACTCCGCCTTCGGCACACCCGATATCCGCACGCCGGCCATCGACCGCCTCGCCCGCGAGGGCCTCACGTTCGCCAACTTCTACGCCAACTCCTGCGTTTGCTCCCCCACACGCGCCGCGCTGCTCACCGGCAAGTTCCCTGACCGCGTAGGAGTTCCAGGCGTCATCCGCGAAAACGCCGACAACTCCTGGGGCTGGCTCGCACCCGACGCCCGCCTCCTGCCCGCCGTCTTGAAACCCGCCGGCTACCACTCCGCCCTCGTCGGCAAGTGGCACCTCGGCCTCGCCGCGCCCAATCTCCCCAATCTCCGCGGCTTCGATTTCTTCCACGGCTTCCTCGGCGACATGATGGACGACTACTGGACGCACCTTCGCGCCGGCCAGAATTTCATGCGTCGCGACGACACGGTCATCACTCCCACCGGCCATGCCACCGATCTGTTCACCGATTGGGCCTGCGACTACCTCTCCTCCCGCGCTGCCACCCCGCAGCCATTCTTTCTCTACCTCGCCTACAACGCCCCGCACGACCCCGTCCAGCCCACGCCCGAGTGGCTGGAAAAGATCCGCCAACGCGAGCCCGCCATGTCCGAACGCCGCCAGCGTCTCGTCGCTCTCATCGAGCACATGGACGCCGGCATCGGCCGCGTCCTCGACACCCTCGACCGGCTGCACCTCACCGACAACACCCTCGTCGTGTTCACCTCCGACAACGGCGGCATCCTCGCGAACGGCGCCAACAACGGCCCGTGGCGCGGCGAAAAACAGCACATGTTCGAGGGCGGCCTGCGCGTCGCCGCCCAAGCCCGTTGGCCCGGCCATATCGCCCCCGGCTCCCGCACCGAGCGGCGCACGCTCACGATGGACTTGTTCGCCACCGCCTGCGCCGCCGCCCGGGTGCCGCTCCCCGCGGGCCTCGACGCCGTGAGCGTGCTCCCCACGCTCCTCGGCCAGCCGCAACCCGCGCCCACCCGTGATCTCTACTTCGTCCGCCGCGAGGGCGGCCCGGCCTTCGGCGGCAAAACCATCGAGGCCCTCATCCAGGGCGATTGGAAGCTCGTCCAAGACAGCCCGTTCGCCCCGCTCGAACTCTACGACCTCAAAACCGATCCGCGCGAGACCACCAACCTCGCCGCGAAAAACGTCCCGCTCGCCCGCACCATGGGCGCCGCTCTCCGCCGCCATATCCAGCGCGGCGGCCAAATCCCTTGGCAAGCCCCCGAGTCCCCCTGAGTCATCGCGTTCTCCTGCCTCTGTCACCCATGTCCACTCTTCGCTTTCTTCGCGGCTGCGCGCTGCTCGCCGTCCTCCTCACCACCGTGGCCATCGCTGCCACCGCGCCGCGTCCGCCCAACATTATCTTCATTCTCGCCGACGACTTGGGCTACGGCGACATCGGCGCCTTCGGTCAGAAAATCATCCGCACGCCCAATCTCGATCGCCTCGCCGCCGAGGGCCTGCGGTTCACCCAGCACTACTCGGGCAACAATGTCTGCGCTCCCTCGCGTTGCGTGCTCATGACCGGCCTGCACCCCGGCCACGCCTTCATCCGCGACAACCGCGAGCTAAAGCCCGAGGGGCAGTTCCCCATCCCAGCCGACACCGTCACGCTCCCGAAACTCCTTCGGGCCGCTGGCTACACCACCGGCGGCTTCGGCAAATGGGGCCTCGGCGGCCCCGGCACCACCGGCGTCCCGCTCAAGCAGGGCTTCGACCATTTCTACGGCTACAACTGCCAGGCCGTCGCCCACAATTTCTACCCGACGCACCTCTGGGACGACGAGCGCCACATCGAGATCGGCAACGCCCCGTTCTCCGCGCACCAGAAACTCCCGCCCGACGCCGACCTCGCCGCGCCCGCCACCTACGCGTCGTTCACCGGGAAAGTCTACGCTCCCGATCTCATCAACGAGCAGGCGCGCGCCTTCATTCGCGCCCATCAGTCCCGCCCGTTTTTCTGCTACGTCCCCACCACGGTCCCGCATCTCGCGCTCCAGATTCCCGACGACTCCCTCGCCGAATACCTCGGGAAATTTCCCGATCCGCCCTACGACGGCTCCCGCGGCTATCTTCCCCACCAGCACCCGCGCGCGGCCTACGCCGCGATGGTCACCCGCCTCGACCGCGAGATCGGGCGCCTCCTCGATCTCGTCAAAGAAATCGGCCTCGACCGCGATACCCTCTGGGTCTTCACCTCCGACAACGGCCCGCTCTACGACCGCCTCGGCGGCACCGATGCCGAGTTCTTCAATTCCCACGGCGGCCTCCGCGGTCGCAAGGGCTCTTTCTACGAGGGCGGCTTCCGCGTGCCCACCATCGTCCGCTGGCCCGGCCACATCGCCGCCGGCACCTCCAGCGACCGCGTCAGCGGCTTCGAAGATTGGCTGCCCACGCTGCTCGAGATCGCCGGCGCGACCGCACGCACACCCGCGGGCCTCGATGGCATCAGCCTCGTCCCCACGCTCCTCGGCCAGCCACAGCCCCCCCGCCCGTTTCTCTACCGCGAATCCCCGGGCTACGGCGGCCAGCAGACCGTGCGCGTCGGAGACTGGAAGGCCGTCCGCCAAAACCTCCGCCCCCGCCCCGCCGGCAAAGCCGCCAAGGCCGCGCCAGCCCTCGCCCCCGGCACCGTGAAAACAGAGCTCTACGATCTCGCCCGCGATCCGACCGAGACCACCGACGTCGCCGCGCAACACCCCGACGTCCTCGCCCGCCTCGAGGCGCTGCTCGCCGCACAACACGTCCCGTCCGCCGACTTCCCCTTGCCCGCCCTCGACCGTCGCCGCTGAGGGCGTCACTTCACGAGCCGCTTCACGGCCGCCGCGCCCAGCGTCAGGCCGGAATTCCACGTCGTCGCCGCCGAGAGCGTAAATGGCGTCGTCGGCACGCCGGTCTCATGTCGCTCGATCATCGCGACGAGCAGGTCGATGCCTGCCGTTCCCACCGCCTCGCCATTCTGCACACAACCGCTCAACGGGTCGCCCGCCTTGGCCACACACATCGACATCAACCCAAAGTCTTCCGGCACTCGCCAACCCGCCGATTTCAGCAAAGGACCGAGGTGGCGTTCCTCACCATCGATGAACACGTCCGGCCGGTGCCGCTTGATCCATCGCTCCAGCGTCGCGCTATCCACCAAGTCCGGCGTCTCCGTTTCCGGAATCGGTCTCGTCCCCGGCAGATGCGCCCACGCCGTCCGAAAGCCGCCTTCGATGCGCCGGTCGTGGGCCGCGGAAAACAAGGCGCGCACGGGAAACAGCGGCCGCCGATATCCCTGCGCGTGCACCCGCTGCGCCGCCTGCATCCCCATTTCAAAGTGATCGACCACCACGCGGTGCAGCATCGGCGCCGTCCGCGCCGACCCAAGTCGGACCACCGCAAACCACTCCCACATCAGCTCCAGTTCAAGGTGCAGATCGCTACTCGGTCCCAGCAAAATCCCATGGATGCCTCGCGCCCGCAGCATCGCACTGAAGCGGGCGTGCGACAGACCGGGCTCGTGCAGCCAAAACTCCCGCGTCTCATACCCGCGCGCCGCCGCTTGCGCCTTCGCTCCCGCGAGCATCCCCCGCACCATCGTCGTGCGGTTGTCACGCCAGCCGTGCCGCCTCCGCTGCGTGTCCACGATCGCCAACAGCGGCGCTGCCACTCCCACGTGCGGCTTCCGCCGGCTGCGCATGTGTGCCGCCACATAGGGATTAACCCGGTAACCGAGTTCCGCGACCGCCGCCTGCACCGCCTCACGTGTTTGCGCCGACACGAGCGGGCTGTTGCGCAATGCCAATGACACGGTCGAAACCGACACCGCCACCCGGCAGGCGACGTCGCGCATGGTCGGGGATGGCGTTTTCATCGAACGATGTGAAATCCCCGGTCCTTTCCCCGTCAACGTCCGTCGTCTTACTGATCTCCGACCTACCCACCATGACCCACCCCCTTGCCCCTGCCTCGCTTCGCCGTGCCTGCGTGCGGCCGTTCGCCCTCGCCGCTCTCGCGGTTGCCACCGGCTTCGCCCAAACCGTCCCCGCGCCCACCAAGGAAGAAGCCGTCGTGCTCTCGCCCTTCACCGTCGCGACCGAGAAGGACAACGGCTACATCGCCGCCGATTCGCTTCTCGCCGGCCGCCTGAGCACCGAGCTCATCAAGACGCCGAGTGACATCACCGTCCTCACGCGCGACTTCATCAACGACATCGGCGCCACCGACTACCTCGAGGCCTCCGCCTATCTCACCAACACCTACGCCACCCAGCCCTCCGGCCAGGACTTCGGCTCCCAGAATAATTTCCGCGGCCTCGGCGGCGGCTTCCCCACGCGAAATTATTTCAAGCACAACAACACCCTCGATTTTTATAACGTCGAACGCGTCGAGAGCGCACGCGGCCCTAACGCCCTCCTCTTCGGCGATGGCATTGTCGGCGGCGTCATCAACACCGTCACCAAGCAGGCCAAGCCCGGCCGTCGCTTCGCTGAAGTCGGTCTCCGCACCGACTCCGAGGGCTCCCTCCGTGGGACCGTCGACGCCAACTACTCCTTCGGTCGCGATGCCGCCGTGCGCGTCAATCTCGTCAAGTCGAGTGACAAGACCTGGATCGACACCTCCTTCCGCAATCTTATCGGCGGCACCGTCGCCGCCACCTATCGCCCGTGGAAACGCGGCGAACTCCGCCTCGAAATAGAGACCGGCGACTTAAAGCAGAATTACGCCCGCCAGAACTTCACCGACAGCCTTTCCCTTTGGAACGGCGTCGCCTGGCCCGGCGCCCAGACCACCAACCCCGCCGGTGCCGTCGGCGTCAGCCGCTTCACCACCGACCGCCTGATTAACCTGCCCACCGTCGGTCTCGTGAACCTACTCAACTTCGGCCAGACTCAGGGCAGCAGCTTCACCATCGATCCGACCAAGACGGGCTACGTCCCCAATCTCCCCTCGATCCGCCGCGACCTCAGCCTCCAGCCGTCCAACGCCTACGGCGACACCCGCCGCCACCTCTTCGCCGGTTTCTACCAGCACCAATGGGCGCCCGGCCTCTTCTCCGAATTCGCTTCCCAGTTTGCGACCTACAAGCGCTTCACCTTTGCCCCCGGCTTCGGCACGCTCCAACGCGACATCAACAGCACGCTCCCCGGCGGCGCCTTCAATCCCAACTTCGGCAAACTCTACGCCGACGCCGGCCCCGCCACCGGTGATCAGGACAACCGCCACTACGACAACCGCCTCGTCACCGCCTACGAGTTGCCGATCTCGTGGTGGAAACAAACGCTCAACGCCATGGCCAGCCGCCGCGTCGAATACTTCTGGGCCCTCGACCGCCGCTGGATGCGCAACAACAACGCCGCCGTCCCGCTTCTCACCAACGGCGCCAACCAATATTTCTTCCGCGAGTATATCGACGACCTCCGCCTCGTGCCCCAGCGCCCCGACGACACCGCCACGATCACCTGGGAAAACGTCCCGACCCGCTACCGCAGCCAGCGCCAGCAGCTCGACACCCTGCAGCTCGCCACCGTCGCCAAAATTTGGGGCGAGCGCATCACCGTCGTCGGCGGCATGCGCCATGACAAATATCAGAGCTACGAGTATGCGATCGGCACCTTCAACGCCACCACCGGCCGTCCTGCGTCGACCGCTATCTTGGAAAAACAGCTCGCGACCAATGTCTTCTCCGGCGGCCTCACCTACTTCCCCATCCCTTCCCTCGGCGTCTACGCTAACGTCTCAGAAACCTTCAACCCCATCGGCGCCGGCGACCCCAGCCTCTTCCTGAAGCAATTCGATCAGACCAGCGGCCTCGGCTACTCCGGGGGTCTCCGTTTCCGTCTCTTGCAAGGCACTATCGTCGGATCCCTCGGCTACTACGACACCACCGAGAAAAATCGCGTGACCGGCTTCGGCGTCACCGAGATCAACCGCATCTGGAATAACATCCAGCGCACCGACAAAACCTTCCCCACCGCCTACCGCGACACCTCCGATATCTCATCCACGGGCTACGAACTCGATCTCGTTGCCAATCTCACCAAAAACTTCCGTCTCCGCGGCGGCTTCGGCACTCCCTCCACCAAACAGTCCAACGCCCTCCCCGACACGATCCGCTACCTCGAGGAAAATCTCCCGATCTGGACCGCCGCACTCACCGCGCCGACCACCACCAACATCGCCCAAATCAACTCCGATATCGCCGCCCTCCGCACCCGCATCCAGAGCGGCAACGAAGGTCGCGCCCTCAACAACCAGGCCGACTACACCGCGAACGTCTTTG
>CANGHW010000154.1 GCA_947453695.1 Opitutia bacterium | reverse complement strand
ATCTTGGGTTTCACTTCCTGGTGACCACAGGCGAGGGGTTCCACCCGTTCCCATCCCGAACACGGCCGTTAAGCCCTCAGCCGCCAATGGTAGTAGGACGTTAGGTCCCGCGAGAGTAGGTCGTTGCCAGGTTTATAGCCCGGTTCTTCGTAAGAAGAACCGGGCTTCTTCGTTTTTATATGCGCTCGTGCCGATGACCCGTAGCTGAGACCTTGATAATGACTAATTGCGACCAGAGTCTGTTCGGGATATTAGGCCCCGTCTAGTTACAATAGGGTAGGAGAACAAGGTAAGCTGATCAGAGCCCCGCGGATCCTCGCAGTTGGTGATGGCGGGTAACCAGCTGAGGAGGTCGCGGAGCTATGCCAGCGGGTCGGTCCCCTCAAGGTGCCAGGAGACCACCGATGAGTAGATGACCGGGGAGCGTGATCACCGGCATCGGGATGACCCTCCTTAAGCCAGTTTTTTACGCCGAGCTTGGTCGGCCTGATTGAGTTTTCGACTATGTTGTTATCGAGCCGCTCCTTCGTGCCGTTAAGCTTCGGCGTAAACGGCAACCTCAGTTCTTGGAGGCTCGTCGACTGTTTGGCTCCCACTCCGACCAAGCGCCTGCTGTGCTGCATGCACTCCGCAAAAGTATAAACGTTGATTCTGACACGGGGTGTAAACGCCCTCTTTATCAGACCATTGGCAACGAAACCGACTAGCAACTCCAACTGTCGCTCTCTCGCTTGGGCCCGCCGGCTGCGCGCGGCGCGTCCGGTGTTTGTCCTTCAATATCTCCGCTGTGATGGATTCCACAGTATCACTTTATTTGACCCTCTCTTTCCTTTCCGGGGAGACAATGGCTGGTCGTTTGCGGGCTCGATCAAAAGCCGCAAGAACTCAGCGAGCGAGCGGTGGAGTTAGTGATTGAGCAGTTGCAGGGAATTGAGGTGGTCGATTCAGAGTGGATTACGATGACCACGATTCCGGTGTGATGGGTCGAAAGGCTCGCTGGTGCTAGCAGGTAAGAGAACTAGCAAAAGCCTAGGCACGACCGAACTGGACGCGTCTAGGCTTTAAAACTAAGGAGGAAGGGCGCAGGATTTTTAGTGTCCACCCCGCTCCGCACTATGAAAACTCGTTCAGCCGTGAAGGTAGGAATTGAGCAGGTTCTCGAGGTATTCCTGCCGGCCAGATCTCGGGTTAGGTTCGCCGAGCTTGCTGAGCACGAGCTTCTCGAGTGATTTGAAGTCAGCTTTGCCGGTCTCGATGTCTTTGCCAAAGCCGGAATCGAACGAGGAATAGCGATCGGCGACAAACGAGGAGAATTTGCCGTCGGCGATGATCTTGCGGGCGAGTTTGAAGGCGAGGGCGTAGGCATCCATACCTCCGATGTGGGCGTGGAAGAGATCGGCGGGATCGATCGAAGGACGGCGGAGCTTGGCGTCGAAATTGAAGCCGCCGGTGCCGAGGCCGCCGGCGTTGAGGATCGAAACCATGGCGAGCGTGAGCTCTTTGACGTCGGTGTTGAACTGGTCGGTGTCCCAGCCGAGGAGGAGGTCGCCGGAGTTGGCGTCGATCGAGCCGAGCATCTGTTGCGAGGCGGCAACTTCGATTTCGTGTTGGAAGGTGTGGCCGGCGAGCGTCGCGTGATTGGTCTCGATGTTGAACTTGAAGTATTTTTCTAGGCCGTAGGTGCGGAGGAACGCGATGCCGCTGGCGACGTCGAAGTCGTATTGGTGCTTGGTGGGCTCCTTGGGTTTCGGCTCAATGAGGAACTGGCCCTTGAAGCCGATGCTCTTGGCATAGTCGACGGCCATGTGTAGAAACGCCGCGAGGTGTTCCTGTTCACGTTTCAGGTTGGTGTTGAGGAGGGTCTCGTAGCCTTCGCGGCCGCCCCAGAAGACGTAGTTTTCACCGCCGAGTTCCTGGGTGACCTCGAGAGCCTTTTTCACCTGAGCGGCAGCGTAGGCGAAGACGTGGGCGTCGGGATTCGTCGAGGCACCGCACATATATCGGGGATTCGAGAAGAGGTTGGCGGTGCCCCAGAGGAGTTTTATGCCGGTGGCGTTTTGGAGCTGCTTGGCGTGAGCGACAATCGCGTCGAGGTTCTTGTTTGACTGCGCGAGCGTGGCGCCTTCGGGCGCGATGTCGCGATCATGGAAGCACCAAAAAGGAGCGCGGATTTTACTAAAGAACTCGAAGCCAGCTTCTAGCCGCACCTTGGCAACAGAAACAGGGTCCTTGCCGGATTCCCAAGGGCGGATGATCGTGCCGGGGCCAAAGGGATCAGAGCCGGTGCCGCGGAAGGCGTGCCAATAGGCAATCGAGAAGCGCATGTGCTCCGCGAACGTCTTTCCGTCGATGACCTCGTCGGGGTTGTAGTGGCGAAACGCAAGAGCGTTGGAGGAACTGGTGCCTTCGTAGGCGATGGTAGGAACGGACCAATAGGTGCGAGATTTTTTGCTCATGGGATTTGGGTTTAACGGGAAAAATAGGTGAATCGAGGGATTGAGTGCGTCATTGTAACGGATTGTGGAAATTGAGCGGTAACAAATATTCCTACATTTCTTTTGATTTTTGACACAGTCGCGGCTGGCTGGGCGGAAAAATCGGAGTGTGCATGATTATCTACGCCCATGAATGTTGATCGAATAGAGCGGATCCGGGTGAGAGGACGAGGAGGGGATATTCGATGAGTGAGGCGAAGAAAGTGGCTTTGCTCATCGAGACGTCGAATCGCTACGGGCGAGACCTGCTCTACGGTGTGCGCGACTGGATGCGGGAGAGCGAGGGCTGGGCCGTGCGTTTTACCGAGCAGGCGCGCCGGGCACCTTTGCCCTCTTGGCTGAGCGATTGGCGCGGAGACGGGATTATCGCGCGGGTAGACTCGCCGACTATCGCAAAGGCGCTCAAGCGCACTGGATTACCTGTGGTGGATGTGAGCGCCGAGCGGTTTGCGTCGGAGTTTCCGCGGGTGAGTATCGATAATGTCGGGGTGGCGCAGCTCGCGGCGGAACATCTCGTTGGGAAGGGGTTCTCGCATTTTGCGTTTTGTGGAGACGCACGGTTTCTCTGGTCTCGGCAGCGGGGCGCAGAGTTTAGACGACGGTTAGCACAGGAGGGGCTGCGGGTGGTAAACTTCTCCTCTCGCGTGGGTAGGGGAGGCCGGTCCGGGTCAGATGCGGAGAATCGAGAGATCGCTGAGTGGCTGGCGAGGCTGTCCAAGCCGGTAGGTGTTTTTGCGTGCTACGACGGACGTGCGCAGCAGGTGCTCGAGGCGTGCCAACTCCTGGGGTTGCACGTGCCGGATGAAGTAGCGGTGTTGGGCGTCGATAACGACGAGGTCTTGTGCGAATTGTGCAGTCCGCCGCTCAGTAGTGTGCAGCCGAATGCGCGGCGCACGGGCTATGAGGCGGCGGCAATGTTGGCGCGGATGATGCGGGGGGAGAGAATCGTGGCCGCGGCTACGCGAATGGTTGAGCCGGTGCGGGTGGTCGAGCGGCAGTCGAGCGATGTTGTTTCGGTGGCGGACGAAAAGGTCGCGGCGGCGCTAAAGTATATCCGGCAGCACGCGTGCGAAGGCGTAAATGTGGCGGATGTCCTACGGGCAGTGCCGATGTCTCGCACGTTGCTGGAGCGAAAGTTCAAGGCGCTGCTTGGGCACTCGCCGCATCGGCAGCTTGTGCAAGCTAAGGTGGAGCGCGCGAAGCACCTGCTGGTAGAGAGTGAGGTGTCGATCGCGGTGGTGGCGGATTTGGCGGGCTTCGAGAGCCCGAGTTATCTCAGTGTGGTATTTCGGCGGGAAACCGGGGAAAGCCCATATGCGTTTCGGGTGAAGCATCGGACGGATCGTGGGCGCAGCTAAGTGGGAACGAAGGGAAAGCAGCGGACGGACGGCGGTCATAGAACTGCGCCAGGAGGCAGGCTAATCCGATCTTCATCAAGGTAAGGTCCGGGCTCGCCAGCGAGTGGGGCGAGTAGAACATCGGTGGGATGGATCACGTCGCCGTGGGACAGTTTTGGAATGGAAACGCCGAAGCGTGGACGAAACTCGCGCGGGCGGGCTACGACGTTTACCGCGACCAACTCAACACGCCGGCGTTTTTAGCTATGCTGCCACTGGTCAAGGGGGCCGTGGGGTTGGATCTCGGGTGCGGCGAGGGGCACAATACGCGGCTCGTGGCGAAGCGCGGTGCGACGATGACGGGGATCGATATTGCGGCGGTGTTTATCAAGCACGCGCAGGCGGAGGAGGCGCGTGTGCCGCTGGGGATCACGTATCGTGAGGCGAGTGCGGTTGAGCTGCCGTTCGCCGCGGAGAGCTTCGATTTTGCGACGGCTTTCATGAGCCTGCACGACATTCCCGAGACGGAGCGCGTGCTGGCGGAGGCGTGGCGCGTGATACGGCCGGGCGGGTTTCTCCAGTTTTCGATTCTGCACCCGTGCTTCAACCCACCTTATCGAAAAAACTGTCGCGACGAGGATCGGGTGACATACGCGGTCGAAGTGGGGGACTATTTCGTCGATGCGCGTGGACGGATCGATGAGTGGATCTTCGGCGCGGCGCCGGAGGCGATGCGGAATCGGCTGCCGAAGTTCAAGGTGCCGCGATTTCACCGGACGCTGAGTGAGTGGCTCAATCTGCTTGTGGCGGCGGGCTTCGTGCTGGAGCACTTCGGTGAGCCTTGTCCCTCGGAGGAGACGGTGCGGGATTTTCCCTCGGTGCAGGACGCGGGAGTGGCGGCGTATTTTCTGCACGTGCGCGCGCGGAAGCCGGCGGGGTGAAGAGATTGGATCTCCGAACTAACCGCCCGGAGGGTGGGGGCACGTTCGCGTATTTTCCGCGTCGGAGGTTAGCGTGCGGCGGGACGGCCGATGGGGGTGAGTTGCGACCAGTCGCGGGGATTAACTTCGAAGGCGGCGCCGAAGCCAGCGACAATGCGGCTGCGGTGCGGGATAAGGCGCACAAACTGGAAATCGGGGAGCGTCGCGATGACGTCCACGGCGGGGCCGAACTTTGCGCGAAAGGCGGCAACGAGAGCGGCGTGGGCGGAGGAATCGTGCGGGACCGGCTCAGCGTTGCACGCGAAGGTCAGGCGGGGGCGCGCGAGGGGCTGCGTAGCGGCGGACTCGGGCTCGACCAGCAGCACGCTGGCACGAGGGGTGGCGCGGAGATTACGCGTGTGGGCGGCGAGACCGCTGATGTAGATCACGAAGGAGCCATCGGAGTCGAGGAGGGCGGCGGCGACGGAGGCGTCTGGTTCACCGTCGGCGGAGGTGGTGGCGAGCACGACGGTGAATAGATTCGCGCGAAAGTGAGCGGCGAGGGCGGTGGCGCGTTGGAGGGAGTCTGACATGGTTGCACCATTCCTTCCTGGGTTGATCCCGACAAGCCGATTGCCGTGGGCGGGCTAGGCATGCAACGAAGTGCACGATGGGGCGTTTGATTTGTGCGCAGGATTCGGCGGACTGCCACGTTCCCATGAACCCCACACGATTTAGCCAAGTCTTGCTCCTATCCTTCGGCCTGCCTGCTGGTTTGGCAGCGGCAGCTGCACCGGCCACCCCGCCGAAAACGACGCTGGCCTCGGCCGAAGGCGAAGTCATTGCGCTTCCTGAGTTCAGTGTGGCGGGCGGTCCAGAAGAAGGCTGGGCGGCCTCAAGTTCGCTCTCAGGCACGCGCACCAATGTCGCCATTCAGGACCTGCCGCGCTCGGTGCAGGTGCTGACGAGCGAGTTTCTGGCGGATATCGGTGCGGACACGATGTCGGATGCAGCGGCATTCATGACGGGAGTGACGTCGCAGGGCAAACAGGACGCGGTGTTTGATAACAATACGCTCACGGTGCGTGGCATGCGGCAGAACCGGCACTACCGCGACGGTGTGAAGGAGGGATTTGTGGGGATGATTAGCGACAGTCTATCGGTGGACCGAATAGAGTCGCTCCGTGGTCCGAGCTCGCTGCTGGCGGGAGTCGTCGAGCCGGGCGGTATGATTAACCAGATCAGCAAGCGCCCGCGTGCGAAGAACGAGGCCAGTGTAAAACTGACGACGGGCTCGTGGAATTACGTGCGGAGCGAACTCGATGCCTCGGTCGTGGCTTCGCCCAAGCTGGCGCTGCGGACGGCGCTGGCGTATCAGGACAGCAATAGCTGGCGTGCCTGGGAGGGTAGTAAACGCGAGGTCGCCTATGTGGCTGCGGCTTACAAGTTGACGCCAACCACACTCCTCAATGCTCGTGCGGAATCGATCCGCTATGAGGGTAATGTGGCGATTGCTGTGCCCGGCATTCGCGTGCCGACCACGGCTAGCGCGACGAGCGCGACCGCTTCGCCGGCCTTTGGCGCCTATGCGTTTGGTTACGTCCCGGAAAGCATCGTGCCGTGGGACTTCAATCCGTTTGGTCCCAACAATCTCCGCACCCAGGAGGTCTACCGCGTCGGTGGCGATCTCCAGCATAAGTTTAATGGCACGTTTTCCCTCCGGTCGGCGGTCAACTGGTCGAAGAGCGACCGGCGCGATTTGCGACTTTCAGGTAGCGCGAGCACGATCATTGCGCGCCTCGTGAATCCGGCGTCGGGCAATGTCGCGGGCAACGTCGTGGCTGACGAGATCCGTTGGTCGGCGACGAAGGACGACGAGACGTGGGACATCTGGACCTACCAAACGGACCTGCGCGGGCAGTTTCGCTATGCGGGCCTGAAGCATGAGGCGTTGATCGGTGTGGAGCGGATCGAGTCGCGCAATTGGCGTGATCGCTACGATACACCCAATTCCACGAGCACGGCGCTCGGCGCAGCGCCTTCGACAAACCCCGCGGCGCTCACCCGCTACAAGTTCTCCACCTCGGCCGTTGGCGCATTGCCGGCCGGGGCGTTTCAACCGGCTTGGGCGGAGATGACGGACCTCAACCGCTATACGAGTCCCAACTCTTACGTCGCGCAGACCCTGACGCGCGGCGCGGTGTCGTTTACCAATGTCGTGAGCACCGAGGATGCGCGGTGGCATCTGTTGGCGGGGGCGCGGCGTGACCACGGTGTGAATTCAGCGCTGACAGGCACGACCAACGCGACGGCGACGCCGCAATCACTTCCAGTGGAGAATGCCACCTCGACCACGGTGGGTCTGCTTTTCCGCCCGTGGAGGCCGATTTCGTTCTACGCCTCGGCCAGTAATTCGTTTTCGGGCGTGCCCACCGGTATCGATGTTAACGGCCGGCTGCTCGACAAGCCCGAGTCGGGCAAGAGCCTGGAAGCAGGAATCAAATCGTCGTGGTGGGAGGGCCGGATCGGGCTTGAGGCCGCAGTCTTCGAGTTGAACCGCAAGAATACGCGCCGCCAGCTCAGCGATGCCGAAGTGATCTCGATTCTCGGTTCACTCCCGAGCGGTGCGCGCAGCGTGCAGGACAATGGCGAAGAGTCCCGCGGCTACGAGGTCCAGTTATTGTGCCGTCCGTTCAACGGCTATCAGGTGGCGGCGAACTTCACCTACATCGACACTACGCTCGTCTCGCCGGACAATCTGATCCGCAACGGCGGTCCGATCACCGGCCGTCCGCGTTCAAATGGCAGCGTGTTTCACAAGTATTCGTTCGCGGGTGCGACCCTGAAAGGATTCTCGGTGAATAATGCGGTCGTATGGGTCGACGGCTTCCGCGCCGACAGCATCAGTGGCACGACGGGACAGGTGACTAATTTCATGCCCGGCTATGTGCGCCTCGACTTCGGGGCCGCGTATGCGGGCCGATTGTTGAACCGCCCGTTCACGGTGACGGCTACGGTGCGCAATGCGGAGAATAAGAAGATTATGGAGGGACTGCAGAGCAAAGGCGACCTGCGCAGCTGGCGTCTCGGCGTGAGCACGCGGTTCTGAGCGAGGGAAATCGTTTAATCCATGTCCGGGAGTCGCCCAACCTCTCTACTTTCCCCGTTTCCCTGCTAAGCCTGTTTGACCGTTCTCTGATTGGTCGCGCACATCGACCTGCCCTTGAGTTTGCCGGAGCCTCACTGACTTTCGGTGAGCTCGAGCAGTGCAGCAGCTTCCTTACAAACCTGCCGCTCTGGTGGCTTTCGGATCGGGGATCAGTTGGCGTTTCTCGCGATTCTGCCTCAGGTGAAAAGAGCTGTAGGGCTGTATATAAGTTACGGCGAGACGCGAAATTTGCGGCTCTTGTTGAAGCTTGGTGCGACGATGTTGGAATTGATATTGTGGCGGAGCGGAGCAGTCACGCGCGGACCGAGGTGGCGCGGGTGCCGGCGGAGATCGCGTATCGCATGGCGAGTGCGGTGGAGCTGCCGTTTGCGTAGGAGAGGTTCGATTTTGAGACGGCGTTCATGCGCCCGAATGACATTCCCTCGACACAATGTCGCGACGGGAGCGTCGGGATTGCCGTCTGCGGATGAGGTGGCGAGTGTGGCAGTAGACAGGTTGTCGCGAGTTTGGGTGGGGATTCTGGCGGCGATAGTTGAGAGCCGACGATTGACAGCGTCCCCGTCCGGAAAAGCGGCACGTCGGTTTGGGTCAGGTGAAATCCAAATGGGGGGTTGACCGCGTCGAAATCAAGTCATCTATATGACTAGAGGAGCGTATGTCACCCCTGCCTACTTCCACGAAATTAGATCATCGTCTGCCGCGGTATCACCGGGTGCGGGAGGCGTTGAGTGCGGAGATTGCGGCGTGGCGGTGGAAGCCGGAGGAGGCCATACCGAGCGAGACGGAGATAGCGGAGGCACATCGGGTGTCGATCGGCACGGTGCGGAAGGCGATCGATTCGCTGGTGGCGGACGGGGTGTTGGAGCGGTTTCAAGGCAAGGGCACGTTTGTGCGACGCCCTGATTTCCAGTCTTCGTTCTTCCGTTTTTTTCGGTTTGCGAATGTCGACGGGCCCGTGCGCGTGCCGGTGAGTCGGATATTGAAACGCGAAGTGACCACAATGTCGGCGGCCGTGGCGGCAGCGCTAAAGCTGGAGGTCGGGGCGGCGGCGCTGCGGTTTTCCCGCCTGCGGTTGATCGACGAACGGCCGCTCGTGCTGGAGGATATTTGGCTGCCCTACGAACGATTCAAGGCGTTGCTGGCGATTGATACCCGGGAGTTTGGCGATTTGTTGTATCCCCTGTATGAGCAGTATTGCGGTGTGATGGTTGCGTCGGCGCAGGAGACATTGAGCGCCGAAGCCGTGTCGGCAAAGAATGCCCGGCTCCTCGCCCTCGTTGCAGGCGAGCCAGTGATCGTGATCGAACGCGTGGCGTTGAGTGCCGATCGCCAGCCGCTGGAGTGGCGGCAGTCGCGCGGCCCGGCGAGCGAGTTTCGCTACCAGGTTGAGATCCGCTAGCCGCACCAATCGACCCTAACGCTTCCGGAAATTGACCCGTCGTCTCGAGAATTTTTACGTCCCCGTAACCCCAATCCATGTTTCGCTGGTATCGTGAGATTAATCAGACCGAACGCCGGACCTTCTGGTCTTGCTTCGGGGGATGGGCGCTGGACGCATTGGATGTGCAGATGTTCAGCGTCGCCTTACCCGCGCTGATGGTGGCGTTCGGGCTGGCAAATGCCGAAGCCGGATCAATTGGCAGCGTCTCGCTGGTAACCTCTGCCCTCGGCGGCTGGATCGCCGGCGCACTCTCAGACCGCTACGGGCGAGTGCGCATTCTGCAGGCGACGATTGTGTGGTTTTCTGCATGCACGTTTCTCTGTGCCTTCGCACAGAATGGGACGCAGCTATTGATACTGAGGGCGCTGCAGGGCTTCGGTTTCGGCGGCGAATGGGCGGCCGGAGCGGTATTGATGGCCGAGGTGATCAGGTCGGAGCATCGCGGCAAAGTTTTGGCAACGGTGCAGAGTGCCTGGGCGGTTGGCTGGGGCGGCGCGGTGGTCGTTTACTCCGTGCTTGCATGGTGTTTACCGGGGGAGGTGGCATGGCGGGTGATGTTCGCCGTCGGGCTCCTGCCCGCACTGTTTGTCCTTTATGTGCGTCGGGCGATTCCGGGCGAGGGCTCTCGCCCCGCGACCGGGGGAATGCCGGTGCTTCCGGAGAGTGGGTTGTTTGGGGTTTTTTCATCGCGCATGTGGCGAATGACGGTCGTTGCCGCTCTGCTCGGTGCCGGCGCGCATGGTGGCTATCACGCTCTCATGACGTGGCTGCCGATGTTTCTTAAAACGGAGCGTCAGCTCTCCGTGTTGAGCACGGGCGGTTATCTGGCGGTAATCATTTTTGCGTTTTGGTGCGGTTGCGTGGTGAGCGCCGAGTTGCTCGACCGGATTGGTCGGCGTAAGAACATCCTGCTTTTTGCCGTCTGCTGCGTTACCACCGTGGCAGTCTACCTGTTTCTGCCGCTGACGAACGTGCAGATGTTGTGGCTGGGCTTTCCACTCGGATTTTTTGCCGCCGGAATTCCCGCCAGCCTGGGGGCTTTGTTCAATGAACTTTATCCTGCCGGGATTCGCGGGACCGGTGTGGGCTTTTGTTACAATTTCGGTCGCATCGCGGGGGCAGGGTTCCCTTGGCTGGTCGGGCGCATGAGCGAGTCGATGCCGCTGGGCCGAGCGATTGGCATCGATGCGGCGTTGGCGTATTCGCTCGTGATCGTCGCGGTGTGGCTCTTGCCCGAGACCAAAGGGCGGCGACTCGACGCCAACGAGGCCGTGACTATCAACGCAACCGCGAATCCCGCCGTCCCGTTACGGTGTGCCTGCGCATGAGTTCATGCGCCATTTTTTCCGTTCGCCTTCTTGCGGCGTTGCTCCTCGTGACCGCGACCGGACGCCCCGCGGCAGGTGCGGCTGCCCCTGCTTCTGCAACCTCCATTACCGTGGATACACACGCTCATATTTTTCAACGCGCTGCCGCCCCAGTGGCGGGCGCACGCTACGTCCCTAGCTACGATGCGACGCTGGCGGATCTTTTTCAGCAATTCGCCTCGCACGGGATTTCGCACGGGGTATTGGTGCAGCCCAGTTTTCTCGGAACTGATAACACGTTCCTGCTTGCCGCGCTGCGTGCCCACCCGGATCGGTTGCGCGGCGTCGTCGTGGTTGATCCGGCCATCGCGCCGGCTCAGCTTGCCGAAATGGCAGGGATGGGCGTCGTCGGCATCCGTCTCAATCTCGTCGGACTACTGTTGCCTGACTTCCGGATCGCGCCGTGGCCGAGCCTGCTAGGAGAATTGAAGCGACTGGGCTGGTTCGTTGAGGTGCAACGTGAAGCGCGTGATCTATCCGCTTTGGTCGGACCGCTACTCGCGGCGGGACTTAACGTCGTGGTCGATCACTTTGGCCGTCCCGATCCGAAGCTTGGCGTCGACGACCCGGGCTTTAGGTATTTGCTCGCACAGGCGCCCACCCGGCGGTTGTGGGTGAAACTTTCCGGGGCCTACCGCAACGGTCCCGATGGCATCGGCGACGCCATCGCGGATGCGGCGGCGCCGCTGCTGCTGCGGACATTTGGTCCCGAACGTTTATTGTGGGGTAGCGACTGGCCCCATACGCAGTTCGAACACGCCGAGGAATATGCCGATGCCCGCGTGCAACTTGATCGCTGGGTCGTAGATCCGGCGGCGCGGCGGGCGGTGCTCGAATCGACTCCCGCTGCTCTTTTCCGTTTTCAAACCGCTGCGACTCCCGTCCGCGGCTCCCATCCCTGACCTTGAAACCCAACCGTAAGAACCCATGAAACCGCTCCCTGAAACTCCGCTTCTGCTTACCCATCGCCCAACCTGCCTCGGGCTCGCTGCGCTCTGTGCGAGCTTGGTGACTTCAGCCGGCGCCCAGTCGGCGGCCGCACCCACTCCCGCGCAGGCTGGTGCTGCCGAAGTCCTCAAGCTCGAGGCTTTCAACGTATCAGGTTCGCATATCAAAGGTGCGAGCACGTTTACCGCGCCGACGCCGGTGCTCGTCATTGACCAAGTCGCGCTGCTTGCCATCGCGCCCGTAAATATGGCGGAAGGTCTGAAACAGCTTCCGTCAATCGCACCCGGCGGCGGCCAGACGGTCGGTGGCGGCACCGGCAACAACAGCGCCAACTTTCTCAATCTGCGCGCGTTGGGCGTTACCCGCACGCTCACGTTGCTCGATGGTCGGCGATTCACGCCCAGCGGGCCCACCGGCCAGATCGATGCGAATCTCATCCCGCAGGGTTTGGTTGATCGAGTGGATGTCGTGAATGGCGGCGCATCCGCCGCCTATGGATCTGACGCGGTGGGCGGAGTCGTGAATTTCGTGCTCAACAAGGACTTCACCGGCTTCAAGT
>CANGHW010000153.1 GCA_947453695.1 Opitutia bacterium | reverse complement strand
GGGCCCAATGGCGGCATCAAGCTCGGCCTCGTCCCGGGCAATATCATACAGTTCATCCCCTACGTCGCCACCGGCTCCGGCACCAGCGCCCTCGTCACCTCCGGCATGTATGACCGCCACGAGGCCAAGCCCGTCAACCTCGTCCAGCTCAACCTCGCCGCCCTCCGCACCGCCCTCACCGATTTGATGAGTGGCACCAGCACGGCCGGCTCCAATATCCTCGCCGCCGATAATCTCACCAAGTGGGGCAAGGGCGTCAGCGGTGGCTACGATACCTACGTGCCCGCCTCCACCGGGTGGAATGGCGGCGTCTACATCGAGGTCACCTCCGCCAGCACCAATCTCACCGGCGTCCTCCTCGCCAATGGCAAGGTCGCCAGCGGCAGCAGCCTCGTCCCCGCCGGCAGCCTCGCGCCCAACGGCGTCAAAGGACTCACCATCGCCACCGGCGCGCCCATCTACATCTTGGGCAACTTCAATGCCGATGGCGTCATCAGCACCGCCACCGCCACCAACTCCGCCCAGTATCCCGACGATGGCCACACCGGCACCGCCGGCGATCCCACCGCCCAGACGCCCACCGCGCTCGCCGGCGATGCGATCACCGTCCTCTCCGCCAACTATTTCGGCACCGCCGCCACCACCAACCTCGCCCCCTACGCCGGCAGCACCGTCGCCACCAACCCCACCAGCAGCTCCGCCTACAAGAGCCCCTCCGCCACCACGCCCGCCGCCGCCGCCAGCGTGGAGATCGCCGCCGCCTTTATCTCCGGCACCAATTCCACCTCCCCCGATGCCACCGGCACCCAGGAGTATAGCGGCGGCGTGCACAACATGCCCCACTTCCTCGAAAACTGGGGCTCCTACACCGTCGCCCTCCGCGGCTCCCTCGTCTCGATGTATAATTCCCGCGTCGCCACCGGCGCCTGGTCCAACAGCTACTACAGCGCCCCCGTCCGCCAGTGGGGCTTCGACAAGATTTTTTCCAACGGCATCTTCCCGCCCATCTGCCCCCAGGTCGTCTCCTACCGCCGCGTCGACTTCACCTACCTCGGCACCGCCGCCGAATACGCCACCGAGCTCTCGAAGCTCTGAGCGAAAAGCCGATCGGTTGTCCGAGTCTCATTTGCGATCAGCCCAGCCGGCCTCAGGCATTTGGAGGCAGAGGAGCGGGGCGAGATGGTGAGCAGATTTCGGCCGAGGAAGCCCGACGCATGCCCGGAGGGCCTGTGGAGCGGCTGACGCAGGCGGAAAGCTGCCGCCAGATCGCCCCGATCCGACCCGATCAAGTGCCTGAGGTCGGCTTTAACTCCCGCGGATCCGTTGGTAGGTCTCGCCGCAATACTCGATCGTCTCGCGACTGATCACCTTGATCAGCCCGCCCGGTTGATCCGTGCGCAGGACCAGGTCCCCGTTCTTCCGGCCCTTCACATAGCTGCCGTAGACCGTGCTCGGGCCCCCGCGCGCATTCACTTGAAAGAGCTCCAGCCGCCCGCCGGGCAAAACCACGATCCCATGCCGCCCCGGCTCCGGCCCCGTGAGATAGGCCCCGAGCAGTGACGCCTCCTCCGCCCCGAGCTCCGTGGCCGCCACCGGCGTGAGCACGGGCGGCGGATCCCCGCGCGGCGCGAAGAATTCCGTGAAGATCACATACCCGCCCAGCAGCACCACCAGCGTCGCCAGCACCACGGGAAACGTCGGCGGCTCCGCCATTGGCCGCGGCGGCAGCGCCTTCAAAAATTCCCCGCCATCGTCGCTCCTCGACGCCGGCACCTCGACCGACGCCGGCTCCGGCACCGGCAGTGGCGGCGTGGAGCGGCGCGCCTCTGCAGCCGAGCCATCGAGCTCCGCGATGATCTCGCGCGCCGTCAGCACATAAGCCGGCTCGGACAAATCCCGTGGATTGTGCAGGAACAGCTTCCGCTGCGCCGTCCGCACCACAAACCGATTGCGCCGCGTCTCCACCCGGATCTCCGCATCCGCCTCATTGTTCTCGTGCGCGTCGATCTCGGCGAAGACCTCCAGCAGCGCGACCACCGCGTCGGCCGACATCTCCACCGTGCGCCGCGGACCGGCGTTCGGTTCCCCGTGCCGGGCATCGGCGGACAAATTGACCAAGGTGACGTAAAACATCGGGCGAAAAAGAAACGGGTGCGGTGGACCGGGCGGGGCTTACGGATTCGACCCGACCAGATAGACCGGCCAGCCATTAAACCCCGTGCGAAAACGACCGGTGGCCAGATTGCCATCGTCCAACTTGCTGTCGATGTAGAGCAGATCCTGCGTCGTCAGCGGCAGCGCCACCGCCGGCGCATACGCCGTGATCGCAATAAATCCCCCCGTCTCGACGACCGGCGCCTCCACCGGCTTGGGCGGTGCCACTGGCTTCGGCGGCGCGGCCACACTCACCGCCGGCTTGTCCGCCAGCGCCGGTTTATCCGCCAGCTCCGCCGGGATCGCCGCGATCGCCTTCACCGGCGCCGGAGTGGGCGCAGGTGCCGGAGCCGGCCGCGGCGGCAGCTGCCACTCATACGTGCCGCCAAACGGTGGACCCGCCAGCCAACGCGTCGCCGCGAGGACCGACTCCATGCCGAGCGGCGTGCGGATATCAGGATTGGTCGCCGGCGGAAAAGTCCCCTTCTGAGTGCGATACCCCTCAAACGCCGCCGAGATCTCGCGCAGATCGGCGACGAATTGATCGCGCCGGGCGCGCGCCCGGTATTTCCCCACCTCGGCCAAGGCAATGTAACCCGCCAACACCAGCGCCACGAGCCCCAGCAAAATGCGCAGCCCGGTATAGCCACCGACGCGCCCCTGACCGGAAAAAGACGGACCACGCATGATCATGAAAGGAATAAAGCCGACGACCGCGCCAGCAAAAGGAGCTCAGTAGACATGGGACACTACCGAAGTTACGTATTCCCCTGCGCAAGGAAAGCGCGAAGCGAGAGGCGCGCAGCCCGCAGCCCGCGAAACCCGGACGAGGCATTGCCACCAAAAGGCACAAAAGGCGCAAAACCTGATCAGGCTCTCAACGATGCGGAGATAATTAACCACGAACTACCCGAAAAACACGAAAGAGTTAGACATTGGACATTGGTCCTTGGTCCTTCGCCGCGCCGCGCGGCGCCGTGCCGATCCTTTTTGTGTCTTTTCTCGCCTCTTTGTGGCTAACCCATCCGCCCGATTCGGACGTTTCGCGGGCCCCTCCGCTGCGTCCCGATCCGTCATCAGACATTGGTCATTGGACATTGGTCCTTGGTCATTCGGCGCGCCCCGCGCCGCCCGTGCCTTCCGTGGGCACCTCCCTTTCGTGTAGTTCGTGTGTTTCGTGGTCTCCCCCCTCTGATCCTTTTTGTGTCTTTTCGCGCCTCTTTGTGGCCAATTCATCCGCCTAATTCGCCCGATTCGCGTCATTCGCGGGAACCTCGTCCGCCTTCCGTTCCCGTCATTAGACATTGGTCATTGGACATTGGACATTCGCCGCGCCGCGCGGCGCCGTGCCTCCCCGACGGCCTCGACCCGCGGGATAGGGTCTGGGACCTGGCATCTGGTATCGGAAAAATCGCGAAACGCTTCACCGGACATTGGTCATTCGGCGCGTCCCGCGCCGTCCGCGTCTTCCGTGTGTTCCGTGGGCCACTCAATTTCGTGTAGTTCGTGTGTTTCGTGGTTCACTTCCTCCGTTCGTCTTTGCTCCTCTTTGTGGCCATCCCATTCGCGCAAATTCGCGCCATTCGCGGGAAGCCTCCATCCCCCTTGGTCATTGGACATTGGTCCTTGGTCCTTCACCATGCCCCTCGCCGCCTTTCCGTGTTTTCCGTGTGTTCCGTGGGCCACTCGATTTCGTGTATTTCGTGTGTTTCGTGGGCAATCAATTGCGCGCAGGTGAGAGCTGAGGGCCCGAACCCTTTTTGTGTCTTTTTGCGCCTCTTTGTGGCCAATTCATCCGCCTGACTCAGTGCCGTTGCCTCGTTTATGTGTTTAATGGTGAGTCGGCACTCATCCTTTTTGCGCCCCCTGCGCCTCTTTGCGGCCACCTCATTCGCGTTCATTCGCCTGATTCGCGGGAAAGCCTCCGGCTCCCTTGGTCATTGGACATTGGTCCTTAGTCATTCGGCGCGCCCCGCGCCGCCTTTCCGTGTATTCCGCGTGTTCCATGGGCACGTCTCTTTCGTGTGTTTGGTGTGTTTCGTGGTTCTCCTCTTCTGCTCATTCTTTTGCGCCCCTTGCGCCTCTTTGCGGCCACCCCATTCGCCTGATTCGCGGGCCCCTCAGCCGCGCCGCCTCCGTCATTAGTCATTAGGCATTAGTCATTGGTCATTCAAAGCCGGTCCTTCGCCGCGCCCACGGCGCGGCGCGGCGTTCACTTCTTCCCCGCCGCCGCTCCCGCCGCTGGCGCCACATACGGCGGCAACACATCCGCCTGCGGCGTCACCTTCGCCAGATTCGGCGTGAGATCCGCATCCACGCGATGCAGCGCCCAGTTGAGTCCACCCATGAGCAGCGACTGGAAAAGCGGATTCGTCCACACGTCTTCGCGGTGACCCATGCTCGTGTAAAACACGCGGCCCTGGCCCTGCATCCGCGCCCAGGTCGAGGGATAGGGCGGACGCTCGTAGAGATTGCCCTCCATGCCCTTCGTGTCCTGCACGAGGATCACGTGAATATCCGGCGCGAAGGTGCGGTGCGAATACCACTCTTCGTGCAAGGTGAAGTCGGCCGCCGGCGCGCCCGGGAATTTCGGGTCGGCCACGATCATACGCCCCGGCTGCTGCTTGTTGTGCATGATGAATTCGCCGCCGACCATTTTCAGATACGGATCGGTCGGATCGGGATCGCGCGTGTAGCGCTCCGGTCCGTGGGTGAGGCGACGCGGGGACAGGAAGGTGTTGTCCGCGCCGTGCAGGCCGACGAAGCCCTTGCCCTGCTCGATCGCCTTGAGGAGCGCCGCCTTTCCGGCTGGCGTCATCGGCGGCTCGCGGTCGAGGCCGAGCTGCGTGAGGTCGCCCAGCGTGTAAAACATGATCGCATCGAACTGCGCGAGGTAGGCCTCGGAGAACAGCGAGCCATCCTTCGAGAAAGTGAACGCGATGTTGTGCTTCGCGCCGAGCTCCGTGAGCACGACCTCGGAGGGCGAAGGCTTGCCGTCCTTGCGCAACGCCACGGGATGCGACTGGGGCGCCACGGACATCTTCGAAAAATAGAGCACCTTCTTGGTCGCACCCGCCGCCTCGGCCGCGCGGACAGCCGCGCCGCCCGCGATCACCAGGGCCAATGAAACTAAGAGGAAACGAAACGGGGATTTCATGGGGAGGAGTAAAGTGAGCACGATACCGAAAAATGCGCGAGCCTCTTGCGGCGGGCCCGACCCAACGGTTTTCGCCCAAAACAACCCTCCGCGTTGCCCGCCCCGAAAAGACCCGCCGCCGCCGTTCGTTAGTTTGCCCTTCGCCGCCGGCTCACCACGTCGGTCCCGGCGTCGGCGCCGTCACGACGGCCACCGCGGCCGCGCCGAGGCGATCTTGCAATTGCCGCAGGTAGAGGCTGCGCGGTGCCACGGGCGCTGTCGGTGATTCGATGTAGCCGTCGCCGAGCAAAGGCACGGGCTTGAGCTCCAGCGCCTGACTGGCCCGGCCGCCGATGCGCCGCAGGCGGTCGCCGATGCGCGCCGCGACATTGAGCGTAGGGGCATCGGTCGCGCCGCTCCAGCCGAGGGCGTAGTTCTGCGCGGTCGGCGGTTTCATCACGAGCACGACCATGGCCTCGCAGTTCCAAAACACATTGTTGGCCCCGGCCCAGCCATGGCCCGTGCCCGAGTCCCCGCGGTTGACCGCCTGCAACTCCGCATCGCCGTGCAGGTGGACATTGTCCCACAGGCAGCCCGTGCCGTAGCGGTGATGCGGCTCGCTCGCGCTCGACGCCTCATCGGCCACACAATCGAGAAACACATTCGGCCCGGCTACGCGCGGCCCGAGCACAAAGTCGTGCCGGCCATTGCGCGCGTAGCAGCGCAGAAATAACCCAAACTGGCCGTTGGCCGCGAAGCAGTATTTCCGGCCGCCGACGTGTTGCGACACCGGGTCGATGAAGGCGCAGTCCTGCACCGTGGTCTGCACGGCCTGCGGCTGACAAAGCACCGCGCTGTAGCCGGCATGCACGACCGTGACGCGCGATACCCAGCCGTGACGGAGGCGGTCGAGAGCGACGCCGATCCAGGCGTGGTTCTCATCCTCGAGCTGCCGAATCTCCTGTGCCGGCGTGAGCCCGCGGGCGGCCTTGAACTGCTTCGCATCGTAGGTGGAGACAATGCGCAGTGACTCGACGCCCGCGTGCTGGATGCGCCCCGGCTCCCGGTAGCGCACCACGGTGGCGCCGCCGAAGCGGGCTTCGAGCGATTGGAAAATGGGCGCATCGAGCGTGAGCGTCGCCCCATCGACCGCGACCACCGTGCGCTCGGACTGCAGATCGAATCCACCCGGCGCCCAGTTTTTCACGTCGGGCTTGTCCGTGCCTTCCTTGAGCTTGTCCATGCCGAGAGCCGCGATCCACGAGGCCGGGCTCGGGCGATGCACGATCACGCGATCCCCCACGCCAAACACCCCGGCCTCGGCCATGCGCAGGCGCTTCGCCCCGAGGGGCACGCGCTCATCGATCACCTTTCGGCGCGTCGCTTCCTCCTTCACGAGCTCGCCGCTGCCCCCGACCTCGATCACGGTGTGTTTCCGCGGTAGGGTCGCGGTGATCACCGTGCCCTCCAGCTCCGGGCCCTCGCCGCGCAACACGACGCCGGAGGCGGCGATCCGCAGTGTGCCATGCACGCGATACTGCCCGCGCCGCAACAGCACCGCCCCGCGGAAACCCCGCGCATCGAGCGCCAGCCGCGACACCTCGTCGATCGCGGCCTGAATGCGCGCGAGGTCGTCGCCCCCTCCGCCGCGCGGCTCGACGGTGACCTTCACCGGCAACACGGGCAGCGCCACGCCGCCGCCGCCGTAGCCCACGGTGGAAAAATCGGGCAGAGTAAAATCATCCGCGTCCGGCAGGTAGCGCAGCTTCCCCGCTTCGTCGGCTTGCAGGAGCTTGCTCGTGGGCGCGCCCGTGCCCGCGCTCCCACCCGCCGGGCTCAGGGTGAGCCAGCGCGACGCGGACTCGGCTCCCGCCAGCACGTTCGCGCTCAATAACACCACTCCCACGATCAGCCATGACTTCATAAAATAGCACGACGTTTTGCCTCGGTTCGCGTTGCGCTGCTGTGCGGCGGCGGAGGGGCGCGTCACTTGACGGACGCCTCCAGCGACCACGGCGCGCCATTGATCATTACGGCCTCACTGCGGACTCGGTCGGTTTCCGTGATGCGTGCCGGCGTCGCCGCCTTGGCGATGGTCACGCGCCGCAGCACGACGTCCCGAATCGGCTCCCCGGGGAGTCCCTCAATACTCAGGCCGAAGCTGCGCGACTCGGCGCAGGTCACATCCTCGATCACGAAGTCGCGGAATTTCGGAGCGGTGGTGCCGCCCCGCAGATCCTGCGCGCGATACGTCGTGTCGAAGCGCACCACGCCGTCGCGGACCTGCTGGATCGTAATCCGCCGGGCCCGCACGTGCTCCACGAAGCCGCCGCGGTCCACGTTGCCCTTGAAATACAGCGCCGAGCTCACGGACTCCGCCGTGCAGTCTTCCATGTAAACATTGCGCACGCCGCCGGACATCTCGCTGCCAATGCAGAGTCCGCTGTGCCGCGAGCCCATCGTCACGCCCCGGATCACGACGTTTTCCGTCGGCCGGCCCACGCGCCAGCCATCCTGATCACGCCCGGACTTGATCGCGATGGAGTCATCGCCGGTGCGAAACGTGCACTGCTCGATCAGGACATCCACGCAGGAGTCCGGATCGCAGCCATCGTTGTTGCCATTCATACTGTCGACCGTCACGCGCCGCACGGTGACATTGCGACACAACACCGGGTGCACGACCCAGAAGGTGGAATCGCGCAGCGTCACGTCCTCGATGAGCACATTGGTGCAATCGAAGGGCTGCACCATGCTGGGGCGGAGCCATTTTCCCTCGCCGAAGATGCGCTGCTCCACCGGCACGCCCTCCGCGCCCAGCTTGCGCAAGGTGCCGGATCCACCGCGGGCCTTGGAGTCTTTCATCAACGCGAGCGTCTCGCGGGCATTGCCGTCGATGGTGCCGCGGCCGGTGATCGCGACGTCGGTCGCGCCCCGCACATAGATCCGCGGTGAGTGCCCGTAGAGCATCGTGCCCTCGAAGCGCGTGAGCACGACCGGCAGATACTTCGCCGGCTCGGTGCCAAACCGCACGGTCGCGCCCTCGCTCACATGGAAGTTTACCCGGCTCGCGAGGTGGATCGGGCCATCGCAGAAGAATTTGCCGGGTGGCACCACGACCCGCCCGCCGCCGGCCTGGGTGCAAGCCGCGATGGCAGCCGCGATCGCCGCGCGATTGTCCGTCCGGTCATCGCCGACCGCGCCAAAGTCCGTGATCGGGAAATCGCGCGCGGGAAAGGTGGGCGCCACGATCCGGCGCAGAATCTCGTCCCGCCCGGCCCAGTCGTCGACGGCTGCGAGGGCCCAGAGCGGGAGCAACGCCGCCATCCAGCACCACAGGCGAGCGCCGCGGCGGGTGCGACGGGAAAGCAGGGAAGGCACGGACATCATCATGGAAAAATAAGCAGGCAACAGAGTAGCCCACGGCGCGGCCCGCGGCTTGTCGGATCGGGCGTTAAACAGTGTTTGTTTGGGCATCCGCGCAACGAGTTATGCGGCGCACGCGAAGTGCTTGCGATTTTAGGCCTCACTGCCCAAGCGTCCGGCAACCCCTCATGCCGCCCCCCGTCGCCGATCTCAACGCGAGCCCCAAGCGTGTCCCGCTGCCGGACTGGGGCCTGGTCGTGTTCGAAGCCCGCCACGCGCCCGGGTTTTTCGGAGAGTTGAAGGACACTTACGCCAAGTTCCATCTCTTGATCGCCGGACGGGCGCTCTGGGAAAGCGGTGCGCAGCAATATCAGGTCAGTTCCGACAATCTCTTCCACATCGCCGCCCGCGTGCCCCACCGCCAGCGCGATCTGCCGGGGCAGCCCGTCACCCTCTATGGGATTCACTATCGCCCGGAGCTCCTGCGCGCTGATCTCACGCGCGAACTCGCCGCGGCCCGCATGCTCCCGCTCGACCTGCAGAGCGCAGGCACGGACCAGGCGCGGCAGGTGCGCGGCATCGTGCAGGAAATGATGTTCGAGCAGGAGACGCAGCGCATCGGCTGGGAGGCACTCCTAATTTCCCGCCTCACCGACCTCGCCGTGCTGTCGCTGCGCTGGACTCGCGGCAGCGCGATCCGCATCGACCGCACCGACGACAGCGCGGCTCGCGTCGCCAGCTACGCCGCCCGGCTCAAGTCCGAGTTCTACACGGCGGTCTCGCTCGATGATGCCGCGTGCTCCGTGGGCCTCGGCCGGCGACGCTTCACTGAGTTGTTTCGCGAGATCACCGGCGAATCCTGGCGTCAGCAGGTGCACCGCCTGCGGATGGAGTATGCGGCCAAGCTCCTCGCGTCCACCGACCGCTCCGTAACGGCCATCGCCTTCGAGTGCGGCTTCGAGGAGCTCTCGCACTTCCACCACAGCTTCAAGGCTGGCTTCGGGATCACGCCGCTCGCGCACCGCGCGCAGTTTCGCCCAAAAACGCAGTCGTAATTGCCCGCGCGAACAAGCGAGCGCACCCGCCCGCTGTTACCTTCCCGACCGTGCTAAAAACCCGCCTCCTCCACCCCGACATCCTCCGGGCCCTCGCCGGCGCAGGCCATGGCTCCCGCGTGCTGATCGCCGATGGTAACTTTCCGTGCAGCACAGAGACCTCGGTCACTGCCACGAAAGTGTATCTCAACCTCCGCCCCGGCCTCGTCTCCGTCATCGATGTGCTCGAGACGCTCGTGGAAACCATCCCGATCGAATCGGCGCTCATCATGGAGCCACCGGACGGACTGGTGGTCCCGATTCACCAAACCTTCCGCACGCTGCTGCCTGAAACGGCCCCGTTGGCCGCGCGGAAGCGCCATGATTTCTACGCGGAGGTGAAGTCTCCCGCGACGGCACTCGTGATCGCCACCGGTGAACAACGCCGATTTGCGAATCTGCTGCTGACGATCGGCGTCGTGCGCGCCAATCTCCCGGGCGAACCCTGATCCCCGTTCGGCCGCGTCCTTTTTCTTGCCCGCGCCGGACCGCGGGATCGCGCCCGCGCTTTCTTTCCATCCCCTTTCGTCATGTTTGTCTCGTCCCTTCGTCTCGCCGGCGCATTTGCCACTCTCGTCTTGCTCGGTGCCGTCGCCTTGTCCGGCGCGCAGCCGGCCCCGCCGAATCCCGATCAATCCGTCTACCAAGCCATCCCGACCAAGAATCCGGAGGAGCTCCCGGCCGATGCGACGATCGCCGGCGCGACCACGGCTCCTGCCTCCGCGATGGCGTGGTGGTATCGCACGCCGGCCGCGAAGTTCTGGGAAGGCACGCCGATCGCGACCGGCCGTTTCGGCGCGATGCTCTACGGGCGCGTGCGCGATGAGATCATCCCGTTTAACGACGAAACCCTCTGGACCGGCTCGCCCTACGACGCCGTCAACCCCAAGGCGCTCCCTTCGCTGCCGGAAATTCGCCGCCTGCTCGCCGAGGAGAAATTCGGCGAAGCCGCCGAGCTCGCCGCCAACCTCCTGAGCCATCCGCTGCCGTTTGTGCAGACTTACCAGGCGATGGGGCGCCTGCACCTGCGCTTCGATGGTCACGAGGCCGTCACGGACTACCGCCGCGAGCTCGACATGGATGAGGCCATCGCCCGCGTCACCTACCGCATCGGCGACGCCACCTTCACCCGCGAAGCGTTTGCGAGTTACCCGGATCAGGTCGTCGTCGTGCGGTTAACCTGCGACCGTCCCGGACAGCTCACGTTTAACACGAGCCTGAGCAGCCTGCACGCTTCGGCCACGCCCCGCGCCCTCGGCGCCGATACGATTCTGATCGAGGGCGGCGTGAGTGAACCGAATCCCGAAGTGCCCAGCAAAATGCGCTGGCAGGGCCGCGTGCGCGTAATTCCCGAAGGCGGCACCGTCCGCACGGTGCGCGAGGCCACGGGCCTGTCCGTCCGCGTGGAGAAAGCCAACGCCGTCACCCTCATCCTCGCGGGCGCCACGAACTACGTGAACTGGCACGACCTCTCCGCCGATCCCGATGCGCGCTGCGCCGACTACCTGCGTGCGGCCACGATCCGCCCCTTCGCCGAGCTGCGCCAGCGCCACCTCGCCGATTACCAACCGCTGTTCCGCGCGTGCCGCCTCGATCTCGGGCAGACACCCGCAGCGCAGGCCGACACCACAACGCGCATGGACCAGCTCCGCGCTGGCGGCCTCGATCCGCACTACACCGCCCAATATTTTCAATACGGCCGCTACCTGCTCATCGCCGATTCGCGCCCCGGCACGATGGCGTTCAACAATCACAATATCTGGCTCGATGACCTGAAGGGCCGCTGGCGCGGACGCTGGACGCTCAACATTAACGTCCAGCAGTGCTACTGGCCCGCCGAGACCACCGGCCTGCAGAGCACCACCGAGCCGCTCCTCGCCTTTATCCAGGATCTCGCCGCCAGCGGCGCCCGCACGGCGAAAGGTAACTACGGCGCCCGCGGCTGGACCGCCCACCACGGCACCGACGTCTGGATGAACACCGCCATGACCGACCGCGTGTTTCACGGCATGGCGCCGATGATGGGAGTTTGGCTCACGCAACACCTCTGGGAACATTACCTCTTCGATCCCCAGCCTGACTACCTGCGCCGCATTTACCCGCTGCTTAAAGGCGCCGCAGAGTTTGCCCTTGATCTGCTCGTCGAAGAGAGCACGCACCGGTGGCTCGTTCCCTCGCCCTCCGGCTCACCGGAAAACGGCTTCGTCCTCGTGGACGGTCGCGCCCTGCTGCACGACGGCGTGCCTGCCGCCAAGGACGCCGTGCGCAATTCCATCACAATGGGCTCGGCGATGGATAATCAACTCGCCCGCGACATCTTCACGCAGACGCTCACGGCCGCGACCACGCTTGGGGTCGACGAGAAACTCCGCGCCGAGCTCACCGCCGCCCTCCCGCGCCTCGCCCCGCATCAGGTCCGCGCCGACGGCACGCTCCTCGAGTGGCTCAAGCCCTATAAGGAATTCGACCCGAAACACCGCCACGTGTCCCACCTCTACGCTTTCTATCCAAGCAATCAGAT
>CANGHW010000152.1 GCA_947453695.1 Opitutia bacterium | reverse complement strand
CTTCTTTGGGATAAGCCGCAATTGGCTGCGGACCTTCGCCCTCAAGGCGTTTGATGTGCGACCCCGTCACCTCGAAAGCCGCCATTTTCACCGCCGGCCCGTCAGCGGTCGCGTTGCGCTTCACCTCCGGGCTTGGGCCGTTTTTTTCCGTGTCGCTCCCCGCCTTCCGGCGCACCGCGAACGCTCCAGTCTTCTGTTCCTGCCCCGCCACGAGTCCCGTATCTGCGAGCATCGCATCGAGCGCCTCACGCGGCGTAAGTTGCCCAAGCACGGCCCGCGTCTTCACGGCCCCGACCACCTCCGGCGAAAACACGATCTCACTGCCCGCCTGCGCAGCGAATTTCTTTAGCGTCTGCACCGCTTCACCCGCCGGCACATCGAACGATTTCTTGGCCGCATCCGCGGCGCCAGCCGATCCGGTGACAAAAACAAACGCCGCGAGCAGCAGCGGCAGCATCCGACGTGCGCGGTGAAAAAATAGAGAGAAAGGAGCAAGGTGCATGGGTGATTCGAAGTGGATTCGCAGTGACAAACCGCAAGCAGCCGTTTTCCGCTAAAAGTTTTTCCCTCTACCGCGTTTCGTCACCGAAACGTGACCCGCCAACGCCTACTTCGCCCGCCGCAACACGATCTCGCGCTCACTCCGCCACTCGGCGCGCATACCAAAGTCCGACTCCATAAGTCGGACGAAGCCCTCGACATTGTCGGAGCGAAACGCGGCACTCAGCCGCAGCGCTCCGAGCGCCGGTTCGCCAACGACGAGTTGCACGGGATTACGGCGGTTAAAATCTGCGACGATCTCGCTGAGCGGGGCATTCGTAAAATCCAGCAGGCGCGGCTGCCAGGCAAGGCGCTCCGCGAGCTGTGCGTCGGTCAACATTACGACCTGCGGCGACGCCACCACCTTCGCGAGCGGAACCACGGCGCTCTGACCCACCGAAAGCACCTGCGCTTCAGGTTGCACTGCTCCGCTCGGTGGATCGACCCGCACACGGCCCTCGGCGACCACCACCTCCACGCCGGCCCCCCCCAGCCGCACATTAAACACGGTGCCGACTGCGCGCACTGCCACGCCCCTCGCCGTCACGATGAACGGCCGCGCCGCATCTTTCGCGACCGTGAAATTCGCTTCACCCTGCAAGAGCGCCACTCGCCGCTCCGTCGCCGTAAAGGTCACTTCGATCGACGCTCCGCGATTGAGATCCACCACCGATCCGTCCTCCAGCGTGCGCCGCTCGCAGGGCGCCGCGAGTGCCGCCACTTCGGCCGTCACCTCGATCGGTTTCGCGCCACCCCGGCCGCCATCGCGGCCATGAAAATAGAACATCACCGCCACCGCCGCCGCGGCCGCCAGAAACGATGATGCTCCCGCCAGCCACCACCAGCGGCGTTTCCGCGCTTTCTCTGACGGCGCGAATAGATCCGGATCCGGCACCGCCCCCAGCGAAGTCTGCAAGCCGGTCAAGCGATCAAGCTCATCCCAGCCCCACCGATGCAGCGCGAGCGCCTCACCGTGCCGTTGGTCGGCGGCGAGCCACTGCGAAAATTCATCCTGCTCTGCAGCGCTCAGACCACGGTCGCGCCGCAACACCCATTGGGCGGCGGCCGCGGCGATCGCTTCGCGCGAACGAGGATTGGAGGGCGGACGGTTCATGGACGGGGTTTCGGACCGTAGCCGTGGCGACGGAAGTATTCGATGCACTTGCGCAGGCCAATACCGCCTTGTGCCTCGACCGTGTGCTCGGAGAGGCCAAGTCGCTCCGCGACCTCTTTTTGCGACAGTCCGTAAATTTTACGCAGCGTCACGATCTGCCGGCAACGCTCGGGCAGTGACTGGATCGCACGGATCAGCACCTGGAAATCTTCCGCCTGCGCGAGCGCCTCAGGCGCGCCGATCCGCTCGTCCGCGACCGACAAGGCGTCGATTTCCACCGCCCCCTCAGGCCGCTCGATCCGCTGGTGACGCAGGTGATTCAGCGCGAGATTCCGCGCTGTCACGAAAAGTAGTGCCCGCGGACACGCGATCGGCCCCGTCGCGTGCACCTCCATCAGTCGCGCGTAGGCTTCCTGCACGAGGTCATCCACGTCCGTCACCGCCGGAAACCGCCCCCGCAGCCACGCGCGCAGCTTCGCCTCGTGAGGCAGGACCTCTTCGGCAAACCAACGCGACTGTTCTGGATTGGGCGGCGACACGACGGTGGAAAGCACCCTGCAGAGCGAGTGCCACCGTCTCAACCCCCGAGCGGTCGTTTTCCGTTAAAGCAAACTGGTCTTTGTTTCTCTCCTCACAGCGGTCCACGTAACCTCCACGTTACCCTTTTCACATCGCCGCGTCCTCCCCGGGAACAATCCTACCGGTTTGCGCCTCCGACCACATTCTCCCACCCTCCTCTTCATGCTTTCGTTCCGCCGTCCGTCGTCCGCGCTCTCCTTTGTCGCATCCATGCTCGTTGCCCTTGTCGCAACGTCGTTTCTGCATGCCGCCGCGGCCAAACCCTCTCGCGTCCAAGCGTCGCTGGTCGCGGCCGACTCATCGGTCAAACCCGGTCAGCCCATCACGGTCGCCCTGCGTCTCGTGCATGATGAACACTGGCACACCTATTGGCTCAATCCGGGCACGGGCCTCCCCACCTCCATCAAATGGACCCTCCCAGCGGGTTGGACGGCCGGAGAAATTCAATGGCCGGCCCCTGTCGTGCTCAAAGATAAGGCCGGCAACGTGGTCGGCAACGGCTATGAAGGTGAACTTTTTCTACCCGTCACGCTGACTCCGCCCGCGTCACTCGCACCTGGCTCCACCGCAGAGCTGAAAGCCGCGGCGGATTGGCTCATGTGCGAGGAGATCTGTGTGCCCGGTAGCGCCGTCGTTTCCCTGTCGCTGCCGGTCACGGTGGAATCACCCCAACCCGATGCCGCGATGGGCGCAAAGATTCGCGCCACCCTCTCCTCCCTCCCTCGCGTCGATCCGGCCTGGAAAATCACCGCCACGCGCGCCGTGAAATCCGTGTCTCTCCACGTTACACCCACCAACTCCAAAGTCTCCCCCACCCCCTCATCTGCACCGAAGCTACATTTTTTCTCGGACGACGGGCTCGTCGCGTTTGAAGAGCCCCAAACGGCACAGCCCGATGATCAGGGTGGGTTCAAGATCACCATACCTTTGGCCGCAGACGCTCCGAAAGAGGCCAAGAAACTCCTCGGAGTTTTGACCACCTCCAGCAGCTGGCTCCCAGGCGAGACCCTGCGCGGCCTGCGCGTGGACGTGCCATTCGCCGCCGCGCCCCTGCCCTCCACGCCGATCGCGCAACTGCTCGGCACGCTGGCTCTCGCCTTTCTTGGTGGCCTCGTCCTGAACCTCATGCCCTGCGTCTTTCCGGTCCTCGGCATAAAGATCCTCGGGTTCGTCAACCAATCCGGACAGGACAAGAAAAAGGTCGTGCTTCACGGCCTCGTCTTCACGGCGGGAGTCCTCCTCTCGTTCTGGTCGCTCGCCGCCATCCTCGCCATCCTTCGGGCCGGCGGTCAGGAACTCGGCTGGGGCTTCCAACTGCAAGAGCCCGGCTTCGTGTTTATCCTTGCTGCTGTAATGCTCGTGTTTGCGATGAACATGAGCGGCGTGTTTGAATTCGGTCTCGCCGCCACCGGAGTGGGCGCCGAGCTCCAGATGAAGTCCGGTTTCGCCGGCTCTTTTTTCACCGGGGTCCTCGCTACCGCCGTCGCCACGCCGTGCAGCGCGCCGTTTCTGGCTCCGGCTCTCGGCGCCGCACTCGCTGTGCCGACCGGCGAATCATTCGTGATCTTCACCGCCATCGCCGTCGGTCTTTCCACGCCCTACCTGCTTCTCTCCATCTTTCCCGCTGCCGTGAAAGTTCTCCCGCGCCCCGGCGCGTGGATGGAGACGTTCAAACAATTCATGGCGTTCCCGCTCTACGGCACCGTCGGTGCACTGATCTGGGTGCTGACCGGCCAACTGGGTGACGACAGCCTCATGGCGATCTTCGGCCTCGTCGCCATTGCCCTCGGAGTATGGATCTATGGCCGGTGGACAGCCCCAGGGGCATCGGCCGGGCGGGTGCGCTTCGGCTACACCGGGCTTGTCGCGCTCCTTCTGGTCGGCGCATGGCTCGGCTGGCCAGCCAAAGCCAAACTCACTTGGGAGCCATGGAGCCCCGAAGCCGTCACCAAACTACGCGCCGAAAACCGGATCATCTACGTCGACTTCACGGCCCGCTGGTGCGCCACCTGCCAGACTAACAAAAAACTCGTCTTTGGTTCCACCGAAGTCCTCAAGACGTTCGCCGACAGGAAGGTCGCCACTCTCCGTGCGGACTGGACCAACAAGGATCCCCGCATTACTGCCGAACTCGCCACCTACCAACGCAGCGCCGTGCCCTTCAACCTCATCTGGCTTCCCGGCAAAGATACTCCGGTGGTTCTCCCTGAACTCCTTGGCCCCGGCATCGTCCTCGATGCCCTCAAATAGTCGGAGCATTCGGTAATACCATTGATCCCAGAGTCGGGCGAAGGCACGGTGCCGCCCCGTGAGCTCGCGTCGCATCAACCAGCTGTCCGTCCTGCTGCTCCTCCTCGGTTTCGGCAGCGCGCTGCTCATCTATTTTCGCGCCGCACCAGTCACCATCGATCCACTGATCGGTAACCCGCTCCATTCGAAGAAATACATGCACGAGCTTCGGGTCATGGGTGGCCACGCCAATGTCGCCCTCGCCGAATTCCAAGCTTGGTTCGCCGAACGCTGGGAGGGCGAGAATCTCGCCGTCACGGTCGCCGTTCTGACATTGGCGGTCGTCCCGCTCTTCCGCTTCGTGGCCCGACACCCGGAACTTTTCAATCCGCACGGGATTGAACCTTCCCCTGAATCGGAGCCACCGCCGACGCCTGCTCCCCGGCCTCGTCAATAGACCGGCGTTGCCCATTGAACGCAGTCCGTCTTCACCGCGCGCCGAGTCTTCCGCAGAACTCTCCGCGCCGCGGGTTACACCGCTGTTGCCTTAGCTAAATGCTTACCCCGCTGCCGGTGGAGCGGCTGGAGGGACCCCGAAGTCCAACTTCACTTTCCCGGCCTTTTCATCCAGCACGATCTTAGCCGTGTAGGTTTTGCCCGATTTCGCCGACACCAGTCCCGCCACGTCGATCGGCGCACCCTCCTTCCATCCCTGCAAAATCGGCACGTAGTCAGCCGCCGCCCAAATCTTCCCAAAGGCATTCTTCCACAACCGCACGCCCGGCCAGCCCGGCGCTTCGAACCATCCACCGCAGTCCATCATCAGCTTCCCGGACTTCGGACACTTCACCCCTTTTACCTTCGTCGGTTCTGGCGTGAAAATCACCAGCTTCTTCTGCGTCTCGTCGATCGTGAGATCCGCGTCGTATTCCCGGTTGCCCGTCGCCGCCTTAAGGCCCGTCGCGTGCCAAGGCTTTCCCGCCATCACACTCTCCAAGAGCGCGACAAACTCCCCCGCGCTCCACGCGCGCCCAAACGCGCTCTTCCACAGCCGCACGCCCGGCCACCCCGCCGCCTCGAAAAATGGCCCGCGGTCCAGCAGTGCTTCCTTCGACTTCGGGCAGATCGCGTCGATCACCGGCGTGCCCGCCGTCACCGGAATGACCGGCTCATTGATGCCCGGCCGCGCGCTGCCCTTGATAAACGCGTCCTTCATCGCGACGACGTTTTCCAGCAGCGCATCGAGGAACTGCTCGCGCGTCATCGGCGACACGTTTCGCTCCATCTTCTTCAAGATCAGCTCCCACTCGCCCGTAAGTTTCGCGGAAAGCATCGTCGGCGTGCGCGCGCCGAGTTCGCGGCACAGGAGCCGCCCGTTCTCCGTCGAAAGTAGCCGCGATTTCTCCCGCACCACAAAGCCGCGCAGCACGATCTTCTCGATAATCGACGCCCGCGTCGCCGCCGTGCCGATGCCTTTGTCCTTCATCACGTCGACCATCGCCTCGCGCTGCTCCTCCGGCATGTCGTCATCGAAGGTTTCCCCCGCATAGCGCATCGCATCGAGGAGCGTCGCATCCGTGAAATGCTCCGGCGGTTTGGTCGTCAGCTCCTTGAGCGTCACGGCGTCGAGCGTCTGCGCCTCCGTGATCGGTGGCAGTTCCACCACCGTCTTCGCCTCGCGCCTCACCCAGCGATTAAACCCGGGAAAATCAATCTGCTCGCGCGTCGCCTTGAACACCGCCGGCGCATACGCCCCCGCTCCACCTTCCTGCGTATAGCGCCGCGTGACGCCCTTGTATTTCGCCGCTTCGTCGAGCGCCATCAACGTCGTCTGCACCACCGTCAGGTAGGCAAATAGGTCGTTGCCTGTAAGCTGCGTAACACCATTCACCTCGCCCGTCGGCACGAGGCCGTAGTGACCTTCCACCTGCTTGTCGTCGAACGCCCGCGACGCCACCGCCACCTTCTTCTGCATCAATTCCTGCTGCGACAAATGCATCGCCGGGCGCGTCGCCTTCAGGTGTGCGTGCACATCCACCAGCGAAGAGTAGAGCTTGTCCTTCATATCCTCCCGCAGGTGGCGGCAGTCCGTGCGCGGATAGCTGATTAATTTCGCATCATACAGTTTCTGCAGAATCGCCAGGGTGTCCGTTGCCGTGAGCCCAAACTTCTTCGACATCAGCTTCTGCATTTCCTGCAGATCGAACGGCAACGGCGGTTTCTCCGTGCGAGTCGTCTTCTTCTCTGTCGCCCGATACGTCGGCGGCGCTTTCGCCGATGCGCCAAACGCCTCGGCCTTCGCCTTGTCCCAAAACACTTTCTTGTCGCGCTCGCTGCTCACCGCCGGTGCGCCGAGAAGTTTCACCCGGTCGGTCGACGCTGCGTAAGCATCCAATTCCGCCTTCGCCTCCAGTCCGCCGAAATTACCATACGCCTCCCAGAATTTCTGCGGCACGAAATTCTCGATTAACAAATCGCGCGCCACGATCAGCGCGAGCGTCGGCGTCTGCACGCGCCCCACCGACCACACCTTCCAGTCGCCGCGCCCGCGCGGCAACGTCTTTGTCGCGAGCACGGTCACGTTCATGCCCACGAGCCAGTCCGCCTGATCACGCGTAAACCCCGCCTGCGCCAGCCCGCCGTAGTCCTTCAGCGGTTTCCGCGCGGCAAACGCCTCCTTCAGGCCGTCCACCGTCATCGTCTGCGCCCACATCCGCGAGTAGGCCGTGCCCGCCGGTGCGCCGACCCCGCGCAAGGCCTTCCGGAAAATCACTTCGCCCTCCCGCTCCGCGTCGCAGCCATTGACGATCTCACAGCCCGCGTGCGCCTTCGCCTCGGCACGCAGCATATCTAAGAAACTCCCGCCGTCCGCGCGTGGCTCTTCAACAAACTCCCAACGCTTGGTCGGCACGATCGGCAGATCGTGGACGTTCCAGTTGCCGAACTTCGGGTCGTAGGTCTCTGGCTTGGCCAACTCGAACAAATGCCCACGCGCCGACACCACCGTCAGCTCCGTGCCGTCCGCCATTTTTCCGCGATGCGGTCCCTGCCCGCCAAACGTCCCGCCCGTCAGCGCCGCGGCAAAATCGCGGCCCGCGGAGGGCTTTTCGGCAACGAGGAGGATTTTGGGCATCGCGCGCCACTAAGACAGCCCGCGATTCCGCGACAAGCACGCCTCTCTACTCATCGTTCCTCCCCTGCCTCTACTTCTCCACCTTCGTTACCTCGGGACACGAAGCCCCGCCGAACCACGTGCCTTCCACATAGGTCGTCGTCGGTATCTCCGGCACGCCAAATTTGTTGTGCTGCAGCTGGCCCGCGAGGATCTCCACTGCCGTCGCCCCCACCGTGCGATGATTCTGCCTCACGCCCGCCGTTTTGCCGGAAAAGTCCTCCAAAAACACATCCACAAAGGCCACGTCGCGCGGAATTTCCCGCCCGAGTTCCTTCAACACCGGCAGCACAAAACTACCTTTGCTGATGATCACTTCCGGCCGATAACGCTCGATCCACGCCTTCAGTTCAGCCCGGTCCACGACCACCGGCGCGTTGTTTTCGTTAAACCATCGCTCGACCGGCTCCGGCGCCGGGAAAATGTGCGCCGGCACCCGGTCGCGCATTGCGAGATGCTGCTGTTCGCACAAAAACCCCGCCGTCCACAAGTGGTCAACGGCATGATCCCAGCCCCGGTGCATCACAAATCCGATGCGCCGATAGCCCATCGCGATCACCTTTTGCATCGCGAGTCGCACGATGTCGCACTGGTTGTTGGTCACGTTGTGCAACACCGGCTGATGGGGAAAATAGTCGATTTTCACCGCACTGAAGTTCGGCCAGTCGAACTGCAACGCGTCGCCCATTTCGCGACCGTGCGATGCGATGATCAGCCCATTGATGCCTCGTGCGTAGAGCATCCGGCTCAACCGCCCGTCCGTCAGGCCCGGTTCACGCATCCAAAAATGCTCCAACTTGAACCCGAGCTGGTTTGCCATCGCCTCAGCTCCAGCGAAAAACTCCGGGTGCGCCGTGACCTTCTTCCACCCCAACCGCGTCGTCCAGTTCGTCACATACGCCAGCGTGGGCGTATTGCGCCGCTCCATCACTTTTCCGCGATACGACACCAGCGCCCGCATCATGGGATCCGGCCGATAACCCATTTCTTCCGCGAGTGCCTGGATGCGCTTGCGCGTTTCTTCCGGCAGGCGCGGATGATTCCGCATCGCCAGCGAGACGGTCGTGACGTGCACGTCCGCCCGCTTCGCCACATCAGCCAAAGTTACTCGTCGCTCATTCATGGGGTGCCGCGCATCACGGCGAGTCCCGCGGCTCCGTTCAAGTCTACAGTTAGCGCGGACCCCCCGTTGTCGCCCTACCGCCGCCCCGGCGACGCTCTCCTCTCCGGGCCACCCTGCCCGTTCCCCTTCCTTCCGCCATGTCGGCTCCTTTTCCTTTTCTCGACTCCGCCTTGCCTCTGCCCGCCCGTGTCGACGACCTCGTCGCCCGCCTCACACTCCCGGAGAAGATCAACCAGCTCCTCCACGAGAACAACGCCGTCCCGCGTCTCGGCGTCCCTGCCTACAATTGGTGGAACGAAGCCTGCCACGGCGTCGGCCGCAATGGCCGCGCTACCGTTTTCCCCCAGGTCATCGGCCTCGGTGCCACGTGGAACCGCGCCCTCGTCCAACGAGTCGCCGACACCATCGCCGACGAAGCCCGCGCCAAGCATCACACCGCTCTCGCCGCCGGTCGCCACGGCCAATACCAGGGGCTCACGTTCTGGACGCCCAATATAAACATTTTCCGCGACCCGCGTTGGGGCCGCGGCCAGGAAACGTTTGGCGAGGACCCGTTTCTCACCGGCGAGCTCGGCTCCGCCATGGTGCGTGGCCTGCAGGGCAACGATCCGCGTTACCTCAAGACCGCCGCCTGCGCGAAACACTACGCCGTGCACAGCGGTCCCGAGCAGGAGCGCCACGGTTTCGACGCCTGCCCCACGCCCAAAGATCTCCACGAGACCTACCTGCCCGCCTTCGAGAAGCTCGTCGCCACCGGCGTCGAAGCCGTGATGGGCGCCTACAACCGCACTCTCGGTGAGCCGTGCTGCGGCAGCAAATTTCTCCTTGGCGACGTCCTCCGCACTCGTTGGGGCTTTCAGGGCCACGTCGTCAGCGACTGCGGCGCGATCGACGATTTTCACCGCCACCACCACGTCACGACCGACGCCGCCTCGTCCGCCGCCCTCGCCGTAAAAAACGGCTGCGATCTCAATTGCGGCTGCACTTACAACGACCTCGTCGTGGCCGTGCAACAGGGCCTCGTCACCGAGGCCGAGATCGAAGTCTCCGTCCGCCGGCTCCTCGCCACCAAGTTCAAGCTCGGCCTCTTCGACCCACCCGCCCAAGTGCCGTGGTCCGGCCTCTCGTCCGCCGTCGTCGATTGCGAAAAGCACCGCGCCCTCGCCCGCGAAGCCGCCGCCGAATCCATCGTTCTGCTCAAAAACAATGGCGTGCTCCCCCTGCGCGCAGACCACGAGAGCCTGCTCGTCACCGGCCCCACCGCCGCCAGCGTGCCGGCCCTCCTCGGCAACTACTACGGTTTTTCGCCGAAGCTCGTCACGCTCGCCGAGGGTATCCTCGAACGCGCTCCGGAAAGCTGCCGCGTCGTTTATCGCATGGGCTGCCCGCTCTCGAGCCCCATGGCTCCGGGCGTCAACTACACCTTCGGCACCGCCGCGGAAAACGAGATCACGATCGCCGTCCTCGGCCTCGACCCCTCGCTCGAGGGCGAAGAGGGCGACACCGTCGCCTCCCCGTCCGGCGGCGACCGCGATGTCATTGAGCTCCCTGCCGTCCAACTCGACTTCCTGGTCGAGCTCCGGAAGCACGCGCGAAAACTCATCGTCGTTCTCACCGGCGGCAGCTCCATCGCCGCACCCGAAGTCCACGAACTCGCCGACGCGGTCCTCCATGTCTGGTATCCCGGCTGCGAAGGCGGTCGCGCCCTCGCCTCCGTGCTCTTCGGCGACACTTCGCCCTCCGGCAAACTCCCGCTCACTGTTCCGCGTCGCACCGCCGATCTCCCGCCGTTCCGCGACTACGCGATGCGCGGCCGCACCTATCGCTTCGCCACCGTCGCGCCGCTCTACCCGTTCGGTTTCGGTCTAAGCTACGCTCGGCTCTCCTACGGCCCGCTCACACTCAGCGCGCCGACGCTCGCCTCCCACGAGACGGTCGTCGCCGAGACCACCGTCTCAAACGCCAGCGACCGCGCGGTCAGCGAAACCGTGCAGTGCTACCTCACTCCGCCGCTCGACTGGCCCGAGGCCCCGCTCGCGACGCTCATCGGGTTCCAAAAACTCTCCGTGCCCGCCCGGACAACCGTCGCCGTGCGCTTCACGCTCCCCGCCGCCTCTTTTGCACAGATCGACGCCGCCGGACGGTCCGTCCACGTTCCTGGTGCCTACGGCCTCGTCGTTGGTTCAGCCTCCCCCGGTGATCTCGCCCCCGCCCTCGGCGCCCCCTCGCCCGCGGTGACGACCATCCGTCTGCGCTAACCCCTCGCGCTTTCATCCCTACCCCGCCCCATGTCCGTCGCCCCTACCCAAAAACTCTCCCTCAGCGAAAAACTCGGCTACAGCTGCGGAGACGCCGCCGCGAACTTCGTCTTCATGACGATGATTCTGTTTCAGCTGAACTTCTACACCGACGTGTTCGGACTAAGTGCCAGCGCCGCCGCCGCCATCTTGCTCTGGCCGCGCCTGTGGGACGCCGTGTTTGACCCGATTATGGGCGTCCTCGCCGATCGCACCCAAACCCGCTGGGGCAAGTTCCGCCCGTGGATCATCTGGACCGCCGTCCCGTGGGCCGTGGTCATGATCCTCGCCTACACCACGCCGCAGGGCTGGAGCATGGGCATGCTCATCGCCTACGCCGCCATCACGAACACCGTCCTCATGACGCTCTATTCGATGAACAACATGCCCTACTCGGCCTTGGGCGGCGTCATGACGGCCGACCTCAACGAGCGCGCCCGCCTCAACTCCTACCGCTTCGTCGCCGTCAACCTCGCGCAGTTCGTCGTCGGCGGCTTCACCCTCCCGCTCGTCGCCAAGTTCTCCACCGGCTCCGACCGTCAGCACGGTTGGCAAATCACGATGACGATCTGGGCCGTCCTCTGCCTCGTGCTCTTCCTCGTCACGTTCTTCACCACCAAAGAGCGCATTCAGCCCGTCAACGAAGTGAAATCCTCGCCGAAGCAGGATTTCGCCGACCTCCTCAAAAACAGCCCGTGGGTCGTCATGGCCGTGATGACCCTCGTCCACTTTGCCATCCTCTCCTTCCGTGGCGGCGCGCTCTACAACTATTATCACCACTACGCCGACCGCGCCGCGATGTTCGACTTCGTCGAGAAACTCGGCCTCACCACACTCGCCGCCGCCAAGTCCGACGGCATCCTCGATTCGCTCGGCTACATCGTCCACGGCAACCGCGACCAACTCGCCAGCTCCAACGTCGCCGACGTCTTCAACAGCATCATCAACATGGTCGGCACCGCCGTCACCATAGTCGTCATCATGCTCTCAGCCGGATTCGCCCAACGCTTCGGGAAAAAAGCCGTCGCCGTCGCGGGCTTCGCGCTCTCCACGGTTAACGCTTTCGCCTTCTACCTCCTTGCGCCGGACAACGCCACCGGGATGATCCTCCTCACCATCAGCGGCTCCATATTTTACGCGCCCACCATTCCGCTCGTCTGGGCCATCTACGCCGACGTCGCCGATTACTCTGAGTGGCAAACCGGCCGCCGTTTCACCGGCATGGTTTTCGCCACGATCGGCTTTGCCCTGAAATCCGGCCTCGCCCTCGGCTCCGCCGGCTTCCTCTGGGCCAT
>CANGHW010000151.1 GCA_947453695.1 Opitutia bacterium | reverse complement strand
GTCCGGGTCATGGATGAAGCCGCCCGGGATATTTTGGAACAACATCACCTCCGGGCAGACCAAATTGCCCTCGTGATCCCCCATCAGGCCAATCTGCGGATTATCGAGGCCATTTCTGAATATCTCGAACTCCCGATGGACCGCTTCTTCGTCAACGTCGACCGTTACGGCAACACCTCAGCTGCCTCGATTCCGCTCGCGCTGGACGAAGCCCGCCGCACGGGTCGCATCAAGTCAGGCGATATCACCCTGCTCGTCGCCTTTGGGGCGGGCTTGACCTACGGAAGTGCCCTGCTTCGCTGGTAACTCATTTTTTCGATGCGTCTCCTCCCCGTCCGCGCCCTGCGCCTCCTCTTCCTTCTTTCCGCCGTTCTCGGACTCTGCGCCTCCGCCAGTCGTGCCGACCTCGTGTGGACACCGCAGGACGGCTGGCGCGTCGAAGGCGGCGCCCTCTCCGGCCTCGCCGGCACCGATGGCCGCAAGGCCCTCGACCTCATGAACGATGCCCGCGCGAGCGAGGAAAAGGGCTCCACCCGCTCCGCGATCAAGTCCTACGCCTCCGTCGCGAAGAAGTATCCCAACTCCATTTACGCCCCCGAGGCCCTCTACCGCTCCGCCCGCCTCCACTTGGTCCGCAAGGAATACACCAAGGCCTTCGATGATTACCAAGGTGTCGTCGGTCGTTATCCCAACACCAAGCGCTTCAACGAAATCATCGGCGAGCAATACCGCATCGCCAGTGCCCTCCTCGACGGCGCCCGCCCTCGTATGCTCTGGGGCCTCCTGCCCGGCTTCACCGCACGCGACAAAGCGCTGGAGTATTTCGAGACCATTTTGGCCAACGCCCCCTACAGCGACTACGCGCCGCTCTCGCTCATGAACATTGCGCGCGGCCACCAGAAGCTGAAGCAAACCGAGGATGCGATCGATGCCCTCGACCGCATGATCAACAATTACCCGCAGAGCCTCCTCGCCCCCGACGCCTACCTCAAACTGGGCCAGACCCACGCCACGCTCGTCGACGGTCCCTACTACGACCAGGCGTCCACCAGGGAAGCGATGACCTACTTCACCGACTTCATGCTCCTCTTCCCGTCCGACACCGGCGTCGCCGCCGCGGAAAAGGGTCTCGACAGCATGAAGACCATGCTCGCCGAGAGCAAAATGAAGATTGGCGACTTCTACTTCTACCGCCGCGACAACTACACCGCCGCGAAGGTTTTCTACAACGAAGCCATCACCGCCTACCCTGAGTCGCCCATCGCCGGACGCGCCAAAGCCCGCCTCGTCGATGTGGAAGCTAAGGCCTCCGGCAAGAAGGTCGAGGGCGAGCCGAAGAAGAAACGTTTCTGGCTGTTCTGATCCGGGAGCGCGGGCATCCCGCCCGCCTTTTCTCATGCCCCGTCGCGCTCTAGGCCTTCTCGCCGCCGTCCTCTGTCTGTTGTCCGCCGTCCTCAGCTCCGGCTGCGCCAATTACCGTTTGGGCACCGGCGGCAAACTGGCCTTTCAAACGATTTACCTCGAGCCCGTTGAAAACAAGACGCTGCTCCCGCAGGCCCGCGCGCTCCTCTCCACACAGCTCCGCGAAGCCTTCGCCCGCGACGGCCGCGTCGCCCTCGTGAATTCTCCGGAAGCTGCCGACGCCACCCTCGCCGTGACTATCACCAGCTACCGCCGCGATGTGCTCACCGTCCGCGAAGGCGACACCGGCCTCGCCCGCAAATTCAACGTCACCCTCGCGACGACCTGCACGCTCAAGGAGCGCAAAGGCCCAAAGCCCCTCTTCGAAAATCGCCCCATCGAGGCCCAGCGCGAAGTCTTTACCGACAGCGGCCAGCTCCAGAGCGAATACCAGACGCTCCCCCTCCTCGCCGAATCCCTCGCCGCCAAAGTCACCCACGCCGCCCTCGACGTGTGGTAGGTCTTCGCTTCCTCCTACGCCTGAGATCGCGCGGTGCCGCGGCGCCGTATGATTCGGCCCAAACGAGTTCAGTCCGGGGTTGAGATTTCTCGGCCGCTGGACCCAGTGTGTTTTCCGCCATGCACGCACCGCAACTCGCTCCGTCCCTCCTCGCCGCCGATCACGCGAACCTGGCCGCCGGTGCCCGCACCGTCGCCGATCTTGGCGTGACGTGGCTACACTGCGATATCATGGACGGCCACTTCGTCCCCAATCTCTCCTTCGGGCCGGAGACCCTCGCCGCCCTGCGCCGCGCCGGCTCAAAGCTCTTCTTCGACACCCATCTGATGCTCAGCGAGCCGCACCGCTACGTTGAGCCCTTCGCCAAAGCCGGCGCCAATCTCATTAGCATTCACATCGAGCCGGCTTACGATCACGTCGCCACCCTCGCGCGCATCCGTGAGCTCGGTTGCCAAAATGGGATCGTGCTCAACCCCGGCACCCCAGCGCGCGCGGTCGAAGCCCTGCTCCCGCTCGTCGACCTCGTGCTCGTCATGACTGTGCAGCCCGGCTTCGGCGGACAGAGCTTCCGCCGCGATATACTCCCGAAAATCAGCCAACTCCGCGACTGGCGCGCCGCCCGCGATTTGAGCTTCCGCCTCGAAGTCGACGGCGGCATCGACCTTGCCACCGGCGCTGAATGTCGCGCCGCCGGGGCCGATACGTTTGTCGCCGGCACCTCCTTCTTCAAGGCCCCCGACAAACCCGCCTTCGCCTCCGCCTTCGCCAAACTCTGACGGATTTTCAGAGGCGGAAAGGACGACACCGAGCCTCCCGCGCACCTGCCTGCCACTCCGTCCGTATTCTCCGTTCCCTCCAGCATAAGCGTTCTCACCTCCCCCGCGCCCCTTCACCTCCCGCCTGTCGCACCATCGCCCCTCGCCTCCCTGACCATCGCCCCTCGCCCTTCGCCCCTCGCCTCTCTCCCCCATGCCGCACGAAGCCCACCACGCCGGCTATCTCCTTTCCGACGATCCCGCCCGGCTCGATGTGTCGGCCATTCACGCCTTCCTGACCACGTCCTATTGGGCCGCGGGCATCCCCGTGGAGACGGTCGCCCGGTCCCTCGCCCACTCTCTCGCTCTGGGGATCTACGCTCCCGACGGACGCCAGGTAGGTCTCGTCCGCGTGATCTCCGATTACACGACGTTCGCCTATCTCTGCGATGTTTACGTGCTCGAGGCCCATCGGGGCCACGGCTTGTCCAAGGCTGCCCTGCGCCTCCTCACCTCCCATCCCCGCCTGCAAAACCTGCGCCGCCAACACCTCGTCACCCGCGACGCGCACGGTCTCTACGCCCAATTTGGTTTTTCCGTGGTCGATCAGCCCGACCGCCACATGGAAAAGCGCGACCCCGAGGTTTATCGCCGCCTCCCCCCGGCGTCCTAGTCAACCGCCGCCGCGGGCGATCGCTTCGGCCCGCGCATACTGCGCCCGAAACGCCTCGCCGAGTTCCCGCGCCAGCCGGACTTCGTCCACCTTGGCCTTTGAGCCGAGGGACCGTTTGATGGCCCCGCTGGCCCGCGCATAGTCCACGATCGTCATGTCCTGGAGTTCCGCCAGAGCCCGCGCGCGCGCTGTCGGCGTCGCCGCATTGATCGCCCGCCACGCCTTGGTCAGCTCCGGGTGTGTATCCTGACACATGACGCGAATGATGAAGCTCATCTCCCGGAACAGCCCGCCGGTCCACTCCTCGCGATAGACCAGCTGTTCGCGCTGCTCGTAAGGCGCATCCCTGGGGTCGGAGCGCAAAGCCTGCCACGCTTTCTCCGTATAAAAATCTTGTCGCACGGGCAAACGCCGCAGCGCGAATCGTTCCGGTCCGCCCTCCGTCCCCGGCCGGAAATTCCACAGTTTCTGCCCTTCCATCGAGAGCGTGTATTCGATGAAGGCCACGGCCGCCGCGCGATGTTTCGCCCCGCGCAGCAAGGCAATGGGGTCGACCGATGCCACCGAGCCTCCTTCCGGCGAAACGTAGTCGACGCGATTTGACGCCCCCCGCCGATGCACCGCCTCTTCCTGCTGCCGTCCGTAAAAATCAATGCAGAGGCCCACTGCACAGTTTCCCGCCGCCACATCGATCGGCGGCTTCTGCGAAGAATCGGTGAAGTAGCGCGCATTCGCCCCGGCCAATTGCACCAGCTGCAACCCGGCCACCCACCCTTCGCGCACGGCCTGTGCCTCGATCTCCTTCGCCTCTCCGGCGGGGCGCTCCCGGCGCAGCGCCCCGAGCCGGCGTTGCATTTGCTGCTGCACCATATTCTCGAAGGCCTTGGCGATCGAGCTGCTCTTGGTCGGATCGGCCAGGGCCACTTCGCCCATGAGCCGCGGATCAGTCAGGTTTGCCCAGTCACTCGGATCCTGCGTCACGCCGAGGCGGGTCAGGGCATCGCGGTTGAAGATCAGGCCATACGAGCTCAGCACCGTGCCGATCCACCGGCCTTGGCGGCCCCAATATTCCTCCCCCGATTGCGTCCGCGGAATCACACCGTCGCGAAACCACTCCGGGTGCAGTTCGCGGATGCCGCTGTCCACGATGCGGCCGGCCTGCGCTTGGCGGATAAAATCATAGGTGCCGCCGCCGAAAAACACGTCGATGCCACACCCCACCTCCGAAGCCAGAAACGCCGCGCGCGCCTCCTTTACCTGCTCCGTCGCGGTGTCGCCGAGACGTCCGTTTTGAAATCCCGCCTGCACCTCGCTGCTCCACTCCCGCCCGAGGGTGCGCGTCCAGTGATTGCGAAAGGCTGCGGTGTATTCGCCTTCGAGATAGCGCGCGATCTCGCTGGTGCCGCCGATCACGCGCCAGTCCATCTCCACCGCGCGCCCGGTCTTCGCCCGATACCACGCCTGAAAGCCCCGCTCGTATTCATAGCGGATCGCCTCGTTGTGCGGTGTGATGATCACGACCACATCCTGCGTCTCCCGCAGCGCACGGTGCTTCGGCCGCAGCGCAAATGGCAGGGCCAGGGTCGCGATCAACACCACGATGATGACGGCCTGTTTGACCATCGTGCGCCCTTACTCGGTCAACACCACGACGTCTTCCGGCGCCGCACTGGCAAACAACTCGCCCCGCCCGGCCTGCTCGGTGAAACGGGGATTCAACTCGAAGATCTTCAGCGCCAGCGGACCCGCCTGAAATTCATACTGCGCCGTCTCGCCCAGATAGGTGCACTCGCCGATCCGGCCGCGCACCACGTTACCCGGGCGCGTTTCCGCACTCAGGGTCCAGCATTCCGGCCGCACCGACAGGGTCACCGCGGCTCCCGCCGCCGGTCGCGCCGCCGCATCGCCCAGCACACCCTCAAACCGGCCCACGGCCGTTTCCACCAGGGCCCGCCCGCTCTCCAGCGAGACCAGCGTTCCGTCGATGAAATCCGTTTCACCGATAAAGTTGGCCACGAGCTTGCAGGTCGGGCGCCGGTAGACTTCCCGCGGCGAACCCACCTGGCGGATGCGCCCTCCATCGAGGATGGCCATGCGGTCCGACACCGAGAGCGCCTCCTTCTGATCGTGGGTCACATAGACGGTCGTCAGGTTGAACTCCTTGCACACGCGGCGGATTTCCGTGCGCATCTCCAGCCGCAGCTTCGCGTCCAGATTCGACAGCGGCTCGTCCAGCAGCAAACACCTTGGCCGGATCACCAGCGCCCGCGCCAGCGCCACCCGCTGCTGTTGTCCACCCGACAATTGATTCGGCTTCCGCTCGCCGTAGTTCCCCATCCGCACCGACTCCAGCGCCTCGCCCACCCGTCGTTTGATCTCCTCCTTGGGCACCTTTCGCTCCTCGAGGCCAAACGCCACATTCTCCGCCACCGTCATGTGCGGCCATAGCGCGTAGCTCTGAAACATCATGCCCGTATTGCGCTTGTGGGGCGCGAGCCGCGTGACGTCCTCCTCACCAAAGCGAATCGTGCCTTCCTCCGGGATATAAAAACCCGCCAGGCTGCGCAGCAGCGTCGTCTTTCCGCAGCCGCTCGGGCCGAGCAAAAAGAACAGCTCCCCGGAGGCGATCGTGAGATCCAGCCCGTGCAGCGCGGTGACGCCTCCGAATCGCTTGGTGAGTTGCTCAATCCGAATGGAAATCATGCGCCGTGTGCCGTGGCGCGAAGCAAGGTCCGCGCCCTTTCCCTGTCAAAAGAATTAACCCCCGCCGCGCCCGCAAGTTTGCCTCGCACCCGGCCTTTACCTCTCTCCACTCTTCCTCTCCTTCACTTCACGCACCGCGCTCCACCCTCACCTTTCCCCGTCCCCATGCCCGCGAAAAAAGTCCCCGCCCCGCATCCCGACCTCGAAAGCGTCCTCGTCACCGACGCCCAAATCCGCCGCCGCGTCCGCTCCCTCGGCCGCGAATTGAAGAAGACCTATGGCAACGAGGAGATCACCGTCGTCTCCATCATGAACGGCGCCCTCATCTTCACCGCCGACTTGCTCCGCGAGGTGGACAACGTCGTCCGCCTCGACTGCATCCGCACCACGAGCTACGGCAGCTCGACCGAGTCGCACGGCACACCCAAGCTCGTCCACGGCCTCACCCTCGACGTCGCCGACCGCCACGTCCTGATTGTCGACGATATCCTCGACACCGGGAAGACGCTCTCGCTCATCGCCAGCATGATCCGCGGCATGCGCCCCGCCAGCCTCCGCGTGTGCGTGCTCCTCGACAAGAAAGGCCGCCGTCAGGTCCCCTTCGAAGCAGACTTCGTCGGCTTCGGCATCCCCGATAAATTTGTTGTCGGCTACGGCCTCGATTTCGCCGAGCGCTATCGGAATCTCCACTGCATCGGGGTCCTCAAGGCCTCCAAGCAGAAAGCCCACCTGTAACGCGCAGCCCGGCCGGGACCGCCCACCCTGTCGTCCGCTCTCGGTGCACCCGGCCTCCCGGCGGCGTTGAGTGGCCGTTCCCCTCCGCCCCGCAGAATCATCCCGGCACTCGGCGCGCCCGCGGGAAAATCGTTTCACCCGCGTCCTCGCCCGCGATCACCCCCGCGGCCCTCGCCGCGCATACGCCTCGTCGTGGTATCGTCCGTCAACCACCGGGTGGACTGGTTCAGGTCCTGCAATTTCGCGCCCTGCCCTACGCGCCGCAACTCATCGCGCCTCCAGACGAGACGGCCTATAACACCCCATAGCGGCAAACTCCGCGCCGGCGCATCATCCGTGGATGGTCACAACCCAAAAATCCACGGCGCCCGTCGCCTCGCCCAACGCCAAGTCCAATACGCCCGCCGCTCGCGCCCTCGCGCCGACCCGCGCATTATACAGCTGCCGGGCTTCGGCCGTCATCGCGTCGAGGATGCTCTGAGCCTCCGCCAGCGCTGCGGCACGCCGCGCGCGTCCCTCGTCCGTGGCCGGTTGCGCGATGGCCTCGACGACGAGGGCGTGCGCGAACACCTGCCGCTGCTCGAGCAAGGCCGTGCGATTCTCGTGCCGCGGCTTGAGATTGGCCACGGCTGGCCCGAGCACCGTGAGCGCCTCGGCCGATCGCTCCTGTCGAGCCATCGCCATGGCGAGCCAGATGCGCTGGCGCATGGGGTAAGGGCCCGTATTGCGCGGCAGCAGGGGCGCGGTGGTCGTGAGCATCGTTTCGACCTCGGCCCAACGGCCGGTTTGCACCAGCGCCTCCGCGAGATGCTCGCGCAGCCAGGCCACTTCGCCACTGTAAGGCATGCGGTCTGCCTCGCTGGCGCCGGGACCAGTGAGCAGCGACGTGAGTTGCGCGAGGCTGCGCTCGCCGCTGACGCGCACGGCCTCATGGTCGCCGCGGAACAGCGCGACTTGACGCTCGATGCGAGCGGCGGCCACGCTGTCGCGGATCAGGGCTGCTCGCTCACTCGCTCCGGCCGGGACCTTCAACGAAGCGACGTAGACCTGCTGCGCGGTCATTGCCTGATCCGCCGCAGTGAAGTTGCCGCGTTCCGCTTCGAGGAGCGCGATGCGCTCCAGTATGCCCTTCATGTAACGCCGGCTGCCGCCCTCCACCGCCTGCGCTTGCGTGGCCGGATGCCCGGCGTCGATCGCGGTCTGATGGAGCACGACGAGGGTGTCGGCGATACGGCCGAATTCGGTCAGGATACTGGCGATCTGACGTCGCGCCAGGAGGACCATATACCAGTCGTCGTCACTCGAAGGATCGTTGTTCACCAGCGCCGCGGCGATCTGGTCCGCGGTGGTGAGCTGCGCCAGATCGGCCGCGTGGTCAGAGCGGGCGCGACTCACCTCGGCGAGCGCCCACCAAGCCCAGAATTTCACGCGCAGCGCCGCAGGCGATCCTGGCTGCTTCGCGAGCAGCTCATCCGCGAGGGCGATCGCTTCGTGCTGGAGCCTGATTTTCTCCGCCGCGGCGGAATAGCGGCCGAGCTGCATCAGGACGCGCGCGTGGGTCAAACGCGCGGTGGGCAGGTCTAGGCCATCAATGAGCTGGCGCGCCTGCCGCGCCAGCCCCAGCGCCGACTCGTCGGGGTGCCAGCCGGCGTGCGCCAGCAGCACCTCGGCGTAGAGCTGCCGCGCCCGGGCCGATTCGCGGGAATCGAGCAGCGGTTGCACCACCGCCTCGGCCCGTTGCAACGAGGCCGCGCGTTGGGGGGCGTCGGGATGCGGCCCATAAATCCGCTGCGTTACGATGGGCTCGTAGGCCACCAGACACACCGTCGCGAGCAGCAGCGCCGCATCGTCACTGGTGTCGCCCGCGGCCCTCGCCTCTTCGATTTCCTGGCGAGCCCGCTCGGCTGGCGCGTTGAAATTCGCGTTCGCCTGCCGCCGCTGCGCGAGCCCGAGGCGGGCCAGGGCCCAAACGCGATCGCGTTTCCACGCGGCATCGCGCTCCGCGGGCGCCACTTGGTCGAAGGCATCAACCGCCTGTTGCGCGCGCGCCTCCATCCAGTCTTCGCGCGACGCAAATGCGCAGTCGGCAAAAAAGTTTGTGCGCAGATCGGCGACCAACTCCCGCGCCTGGGCGAGCGCTTCCGCCGAGGCGGGCGGCGGAGCCGGGGGCGGCACGGCCTTTTTCAACACGGTCTGGAACGACGTGGTGCGCTGTTCTTCTGCCAGGCGCGTGCGCTCCTGCTCGGCTCGTCCGGCGCGACGAGCCTGCCAGAGGCTCACGACCGCTCCTAGGGCCAAGGCAACCGCCACCGCCGCGCCGGCGAGGAGCGGCAGGCGATGGCGGCGGGCAAACTTTCCGACAATGTAGGTCGCGCTCGGGGGACGCGCCTGCACCGGCTGGTCCTCAAGGTAGCGCTGCACATCGGCGGCCAGATCCGCCGCGGTGGGGTAGCGGCGCGCGCGGTTCTTCTCGAGCGTCTTCATCACGATCCAATCGAGATCGCCTTTGAGCGCCAGCGCGTGCTCGGCCGGCCGGAGGCCGTGGTGTTGGGCAAACAACGTGCGCTCCGCCGCAGGCAAGGTGTGGAGCTGCGTCGAAGGGCGCTGCGGCTCGACTTCGCGGATGATGCGCCGCACTTCGTCGATGCCCTGCGCCGTAAGCGTCTTCGGATCGAAGGGCGCCCGGCCGACGACCAATTCGTAGAGCAACGCGCCCAGCGAATAGACATCGCTGCGCGCATCGACGTCGTGCGCATTAAAATCCGCCTGCTCCGGACTCATATAGGCCGGCGTGCCGATGAACTGCTCGAACGCAGTGAAGAGCGTCTTATCGGTGAGCCGGCCCTGCGTGGCCTTCGCAATACCGAAGTCGATCACCTTGGGCAGGGGCGCGCCGTCCTCGTGCGTGACGAGAACATTGGAGGGCTTGATATCGCGGTGGATCACGCCCTTCTCGTGGGCGTGCTGGATCGCGCGGCAGACCTGCACGAAGAGGGCGAGGCGCTCGCCGGTCGGAATACTGCGCTCATCGCAATACCGGGTGATTGGCTGGCCGCGGACGAGCTCCATTACGAAATACGGACGGCCCTTCTCGGTCGCGCCCGCGTCGAACACCCGGGCAATATTGGGGTGCTCCATCAGGGCCAGCGCCTGCCGCTCCGCCTCGAAGCGCGCGATCACCTCTTTGGTGTCCATCCCGAGCTTGATAATCTTCAGCGCCACCCGGCGCCGCACGGGCTCCTCCTGCTCCGCCATCCACACGACACCGCACCCGCCCTCGCCGATCTTTTCGAGCAGCTTATAGCGGCCGATCGAGGTGCCGGCCTCGTTGGCGGGATGAGGCGGACGGGAGGCCAACGGCGCCGCCAATTTTTCCTGGGCCCGTTCATGCGCTCGTAAGAGACCGAAGATGCGCTCGCGCTGGGTGGTGTCCTCACCGCAAGCGGCCACGACAAAGACCTCGCGCTCGAACAGCGGACGCTCGAGGGCGTCGGCAAAGATATCGATGTCGGGAGTCATGCGGGGAGTGGCGGACTCACTGCGAAATTTCCCGGCAAAATCTGACATCACGGCGGCGCTTTTTGCCGAAGAGGGCGAATCAGCCCCGCAGGCGGTCCATTTCCTGGATCAGCCAAGCCCGGGCGTAAGCCCAGTCGCGCATGGCCGTGCGCTCGGAAATTTCCATGGACCGGGCGATCTCCTCCAGCGTCAGCCCGACAAAATACCACTGTTTCACGAGACTCGCCCGGCGCTCATCGTGCGCCGCGAGATTGTCGAGCGCCTCGTTGAGGAGCAGCAACTCCGGCCCGGACATATCCGGAGCCGGGACCTCAAAACTCCCGGTGGTGGTGCTCACTTTCTCCAGCCCTCCACCGTGCCGGATCGCGGCCCGCCGACGGGCATTTTCGATCAAAATCCGTCGCATCGCCTCGGCCGCGGCAGCGAAGAAATGAGAGCGGTCCTTCCAGGCGGTCTGGTGATCGCCCCCCAAACGCAGCCATGCTTCGTGCACCAAGGCCGTGGGCTGCAGCGTCTGCGCCGCTGATTCCCGTGCGAGTTTGGCCGCGGCCAGCTTCCGCAATTCCCCGTAAACCAACGGGAGAATCTCATCCGCCGACTGCGCCGCCGCCAAATCCGGACTGGGCCAAGGCGAGGGAGTGGGACCATCCATGGATGTTAAGGTTAAACGATCGACGGCTCATACCTAAGCAAATAATGCACCATTGTGCGGCATAATACCAAACGCCGCTAGCTAATACACTTTAGGTTGGCGCGCCAGAGTTTACCTGATCGGCGAGCCAGGTGTGGATGAGGGAGGAGACCGCGGCCGGGGCGGACCAAGGGCGCGCCGCGGCGGCGAGATGATCTTCGAGCCGGCGCAACGTCGGATAGAGGCGGTTGGCGACGGCGGCTTTGAGCAGGCCGCCGAAGCGTTCGACCGGATTGAGCTCTGGGCAGTAGGGCGGTAGGGGCAACAGCCGCAGATTGGCCGGCAAGCGGACATCGTCCTCGGGCAGATGGAAGCCGGCCTGATCGGCGATGACGACATGGAGCGCCTTGGGGTCGGAGTCGGCGATTTGGCGCAGAAAGAGCGCGTGGATGTCGCGGTCGATGGCCGGAGTGAACAGCAGCTCGACGGCGTGCGCGCCGTCCACTTCCAAGGCCTCGTGCAAGTAACCCCATTGGTAACGCGTCGCGTAGGGCGCATGCACCCGCACGCCGCGGCGACCCCAGACCCGGCGGATCACCGGCAACAGTCCGTAACGATGCTCGTCGAGCACCCACACCCGCACTGGTTGCGCTGGCGCTGGACCGGCCACCGCCTGCAACCGCGCGGGCAGTTCCACCTTAAACTTGGCCGCTTTGACCGGATCCTTTTTCGCGTGCGACTTGCGCGGGACTTTTAGTTTCCCGCCCAGTCGCCGCAAAACCTTGAGCGCCCCGCTCACGCTCAGCGTCTTGCGGGTGCGCTTCTTGATCCACGCCTGCGCGTCCTTCGCCTGCCGGAACTGCCCCGTCTCCAGCCGCGCGACAAATTCTTCGGCTACCGCCCCTCGCACCGCCGGCGTCCGGGCTCCGGCCCAGTCCCGCGTGAGCAACTCGGCCACCCCGCCACGCTCCACCTTGTCCCGATAGTTGAAGACACTCTTGCGGCTCACCCCGGCGACTTTCGCGATCTGCTCCGTCGTCAGCTCATGCTGCGCAATCAACCGCACCACCAGCAGTCGCTGCCGCGCCCAGTCTGCCTGTGGCCGCTCCCACGCGGCTTCGATTTCCTTCACCAATTCTTCTCCCAGCGGTGGTATTTGGCGGGCCATCCTCTTTTCCTGCACGGTTTCAGCCTGCTTGTGAAGCGTAAAAGCTAGCGGCTATTGGTATAAACACTCGCTCCGACGCAACCTAAGTCGCCCGCCTCAAGACTAGCTATTATCCCCAGCCCAATCGCCTCCAGCCGACATTCGTCACCCCCTCGCCGCCGAACTCCGCCCCGCCGCCCGGGATAACGGAAGCCGAAGCACGGGAAGCCTAGCGCCGCCCGGCACCGCCCCGGACATGGGGAGCGGTCTCTCGGAAGTCCGGAGCATGGTCCC
>CANGHW010000150.1 GCA_947453695.1 Opitutia bacterium | reverse complement strand
GTTCAGCGCTCCGATAAAATTCCGCTCGCTCATGTCCGGTCGTCCGATGTCGGCGTGCATCTCCAGCAGAAACGCCCGGCAAATTGGCAGCAACATTCGAAGGTGGCAAAAGTTTACATGGGGTGGTCAGGCGAGCGCTGAGGTGCAACCTGACAATCGCTATGATCACAAATAATCCCCAGCGCACCCCACCGGCCACCGCCGCGACCGCTACGCCTCCAACCGACGCAATGCAAAGCGCGAAACCTCACCGAGTGATCAAGCTCGGTGTCGATGTGCATTGGCGCGAACACGTCGTGGTGCGCCAGATCGACGGCACCTCGCCGCAGCCGGCGCAGCGCTTCGCGCCCGAGGGTCATGGGTTGAGGGCCTGTTGCCCAAAGGGTAGTTTTCCCTGAAGAGAGTGAGCGGTGTTCGATTTTCGATTACGCGGCGCGGGCGGCGACGGTAGAGTCCAAAAATTGCGGGAATCTGTCGATACGCGCGCCATTGGCTCCGATTCGCGCGAAAAAGCGCGGCCGCTGCGCCGCCGCCACGTCCTGTGGGGGCCTGTTGGGCCGCGTGGCCGTAACCTCGGCGCCCGTGGTGCCGCACAGCCGCGCGATATTTTGCACCGCGGCGATGATCCAGTCCTGGATTTGCTGCCGCCAGAGTCGGCGCCAGCGCGCTCGTTTAAAGTGATAGTGATTCGCCGCGTGCGCGAAGCTGCCTTCCATCAGATGTCGACGGCGCCGGCGATCCGCTTGCGCTTCGGGCAGGCGCGCAAACGCCAACCCCACCTCGAGCTCTTCCTCCCGCCAGTGTCGCGCGACTGACCGGCCCGTCTTACTCTTCGTGCATTCCGCCCGCAGCGGACACTGCGCACAGACTTTCTTGTCGGCGACATAGTCGGTCATCTGGCGGCGCTCGTGGAACCGGCGTGGTTTGAGTCGTTGGCCCACCGGGCACACGTAGACGTCGTCGGTTTCATCGTAGCGAAAATCGTCTTTCGTGAAGAGTCCGTCGCTCTTATGGCCGGCCGGCTGCATCGGACTCATGTGCGGCCGCACGCCGCGCGCGATCAGATCGCAGTAAGTCTCCACCGTCCCGTAGCCGCGATCTCCCACGAGTGCGGCGATCTCTTCTCCGGTGTTGGCCTCGTGTTGCGTCACGAGCGGAGCAACCTGTGAGGCCTCGGAGACATCGCCGGCCGTGGTGGCCACCGCGGTGATCACGCCGCACCGATCGTCCACCATCCGGTGATGTTTGTAGCGCGGACGGGCTGTTCCGCTGGATGGTCCCTTCGACACGCAAGGCGCGTCGGGATCGGTCGTGCTCACCAGTTTGAGATTGGTCTCGCAGCGCGCCGACGGCGGCTTCGTTTCGTCAAGCTTGCGCTCCTGCGCCCCATACGCAGCACGGATTCGCGCGATGGTCGCTGCATCCGCTTTCACGACACTGTCGCGCGAGGCGTCGGCATCGACCAGGCTGCCGTCGAGATGCACTTTGGTGCCATCGACCAGCCCGGCCTCGACGCACTGCTGCACCGTGCGCACAAACAGCTCCTCGAACAGCTCGCCGCCCCAGCGGGCCCGGGCCTTCGAAAGCACGCTGTGATTGGGCGCCTCGTCGTCGAGGCTGTAGCCCAGAAACCACAGCCAATCCAGCCGCTCAGGCAGACGCCGCACCAACTCGCGTTCGCTGCGGACGTTCTCGTGGAAGAGCAGAAACATTAGCTTCAACAGCACGACTGGATCGACCGAGACATTGCCGTTGTCGCCGTAGGTGTGTGCGACCGCTGCGCGTGCGAACGTGAAGTCGACCATTGCCTGCACTCGGCGCAGCGGGTGATCCGCTCGCACCCGTCGGTCGAGATCCACTCCATAGCTGAACAACTCCTTTTGTCCTTCGTGTTGGCCCATCATCTTGACGATGTCAGACGAGCCTGAGTCACGGATGTTCAACTACGGCACGATTTGGGCAACAGGCCCTCAAGGGCCTGTTGCCGAAAGGGGAGTGGGGCTGTCCGGCCGTTAAGCTGGCGAGGTAGGCTCCGAGTAGGGCGATGCCTTGGAAAAGCGTAACCAACGGGGAAGCGCTCCTTCGATTCGTGATACCCGCGCGCAGCGGACGCTTGGGCGTGACCGAGCTGGTTGAGCGGTGCGGCAGCAGCCGCGAGGCCGGCCTCCAGGGTGGGCCAGGGTTGAAGCCGCTTACAGGCCCCAGGTGGTCTTGATGCTGTCGTATTGGGCTTTGCTGATGTCGGTGAAATCCACGCGGCGGTAGGACATGACTTTCGGGGTCAGCGGGGGGAATTGGCCGTTGGCGAAGAGGTCGTTGAAGCCCCAGAGGCGCACGGGGGCGTCGTAGACGCGGAGGGACCAGGGTTCCACGGAGACGGTGCTTTCATACATCGCCACGAGGGACCCGCGGATGGCCATGATGCGCTGCGTGCCGGAGGAATTGTTTTCGAGGAAGCGCGGGAAGTTGTGACAGCCGCCGCTGTAGTAGCCGGAGTTCGCGAGGTTGGAGGGCACCAGGCCGGTCATGATCGCGGTGGAGAGCTCGGTGTTGGAGGACAGGAACTTCGTCGTGCGGGTGAAGGAGGTGTCGAGCGTGGAGGCCGGGAGGCCGACGGGGTCGCGCGTCACGTTCACGGCCGTCATGCTGCCGTCCACTTTGTTGGTGTTGGAGGGAGCGGAGCTGGCCCAGGTGGTCACCCAGGAATCGGCGTCGCAGACGTGATCGCTGATTTTGTCATTCCACCCGGAGGCCTGGGTGTAGGTGGTGGTGGCGCCGGAGCCGCTGACGGAGAACGTGGGCTGGCTGAGGATGGTAAACGCATCGCAGATGATGGAGCAGGGCATCTCGCCCGCTTCGGCGGCGCGGGCGCTCGAGGTGGCGCCGGTGGAAGAATCGATGAGGCCATCGGCATTGTAGTGGCCGAGGACGTAGAGGGCATCGTTCGTGGCGATGGTGAGGCCGGTGTTGCCGCTCGTGGCGGAGGCGACGCGGCCGCGGCCGTAGATGAGGCGGACGCCGGAGTCTTTGCGGGTGGAGGCGTCGACGGACTGAATGTAGACGGCGCCGTTCCACATGCCGGTGGAGTAGTTGGTGATGGCGTTGGCGCCGCTGAGGAGCGCGGCGTAGGTGGCCGGGGTGGCGGGGGTGGCCGGGTTGTAGATGTAGTTTACCCACGCGGCGGCGGTGGCGAGGGTGCCGGTCGCGGGCGGGGCGCCGGTGAGGTAGACGTTGCTGGTGGTGAGGCCGTTGACCGTGTAGTCGACGGCCTTTTTCAGCTCGGTCATGTCGACCTCAATAATGTCGAGGACGCGCGGCGTGTAGGGATTGGTGCCGCTGCGGGCGGCGGCGAAATTGTGGGAACTGCGGCGCATATCCGTCATTTGGTCCGGCTTGATGATGATGATCGGCCGGGCCGGGACGGCGGCGAGGGGGGAGTTGAGGCTGGTGCCGGGATTGAGGGTGCCGTTGTTGAGGCCGTAAGTGGGCTGGCCGGGGAGGACGAGCTCGGTGCCGTTTTTGGAGAACACGCGGTATTTGCCGGCGGGAATGCTCACGGTGGAGCCGTCGGGCATGCGGGCGTTGCGGGTGGTGCTGCTGGGATTGACTATGATGTGGATGCCGGAGAGGCGGGCGTATTTTTGGTTTTCGACTTCGGAATTGTAGCCGGCGTCGGACGAAACCTGGGAGGGCTCGATGAGCTTGTGGGCATCGTTGACGGAGCCCTCGACGTAGTTGCCGATGGCGACGGGGTTGTAGGTGGGCACGCCGTGGACCTCGGTCTGGACGTTGCCCTGGTAGGTCTGGGAGCTCCAACTGCGGAAAGAATCCTTGGAGGCGGCCGATTCCGAGCCGGGGGCGGCGCCGCTATTCCAGGCCTGATCGTTCCACACGCCGGTGCTGGTGTTGCGCAGGCCGGTGACGGTGCCGGAGGAAGCGACGAAGGTGACCTGCGACGTGTAATTGGTGGTGTCGAGGGTGCCGTTGCGCTGCATGAAATATTGCTTTTGCGCAGCGGAATAGAGGCCGCGGGCGGTGGTGACCTGGCTGGTGAAATTGAGGGAGACCGAGGTGGAGGTGTTTTGGGAGCGGGCGAAGAGGCGGCCGTTGGTGTGGACGGGGCCGACGATGTTCATCGTGGCGCCGGGCATGAACTCGAGGTCCATGTTGTAGAAGATCGCGTGCGAGAAGAGGGGCGAGGCGCGGGCGGAGAGCGTCTGGGTCATGTAGCAGGTCTGCGGACCGCCGGCGCCGCCGGTCACGGGATTCACGGTGGCCTTGGAGATGACCTTGATGTCGAAGCGGAAGGCGTAGCGACCCTTGAGGGGTTCGAATTCGTTGTTGGGGTCGGCGGGATCGAAGTAGTAGAGGCTGGTGGTGGCATTGGCCGTGACCGGGCTGATGACGCCGATGATGAGCTCGGGGGCGTTGGTGCCGGAGCTGGCTACGTTGCTGCCGGACCAGAAGGTGGACGACGGTTGGAGGATCGCGCCCTCATTGGAGGTGAAGCGGGTGGGGGTAAAGTCGGAGCGTGTCTCCATGAGCTGGCGAACTTGGGCGAGACCGTATTCCGACATGGCCTCGGCGGCGTTGCGGGCTTCGAGGCGCATGGCCTCGCGGTAGTTGAGCCGGCGCTCGTTGAGCGAGTAGCCCAAGATCGAGGTGACGATCAAAATTAGGGCGAGACCGAGCATCATCACGGTGACGAGCGCGCTGCCGCGCTGGCCACGGGTCGGACGAGTGGAGAGGAGAGAGTGCATGGCAGGGGCGGGGCCGCTCAGCCGCGGGGCGAGACGGTAAAGTTGTAGGTGTTGGTGGCGCTGGCGTTGCGCGAATTGATCATGCCGCCGCGGTGGATGATCTCACCCTTCACGATGATGCTCTTGTCGTAGAAATTGTAGAAGAGCTTGCCGTTGGCGAGGCCGCGGGAGAGCTCCACGACCTCGGGGTAAACGGCGGGATTCGAGACGGTGGGGATGAGTTGGTAGACGGGTAGCGTGGAACTCGGCGTGATCGGCAGATCCATGCGCCGCACCGGGCCGGTGCTCGTCGGGTCGCTCGGATTGGTGGGGGCGCGGAAGTAGGCGATGAGGCGGGCGATTTTGCGATCGTCGGTGGCATCCTTATACACGAGCACCAGGCAATCGCCGGAGAGGCCGTCGTTCACCGACGTATCGGCAATCGCCTCAGTGAAGCCCTGGTCGGGGTCGGCGGGGTTGACGTAAGTGTTAACGGTGCGGGTGAGATTGGTGTAGGATGGGAAGATGCGGAAGTAGTTCGCATAGGTGGCGTTCTCCGTCATCTCGCTCGTGAACTTCCGGATGTCTTTGTTCACGAGAATTTTCCCGGTGTCGTAGTAGTAGACATTCAGGGCCTGGACGAAGACGCGGAGGATGCCGACGGAAACGAGGGCCATCACCGACGTGGCGATGAGCATCTCGACGAGGGTGAAGGCGCGGCGGGTGCGCGGAGAGCGGGGGAGGAAGCGAGCAATCATGGGGCGGGGGCTCAGAAACTGGGGACGACGGAGCGGATGGTGCGGATGGAATTGCGGATGGAAGTGGTGCGGCCGCCATCGCGGAACTGGTAGGTATAGATCATCGTTACGGCCTTGGAGCCGCCGACGTTGCTCGGGATATCGGTGAGATCCTGCACCCAGATCCAAATCGTAATGGTGATGCTATCGTTGGGGTTCACCGCGGGGTTTTTGATCGCGATGACCTTGGTGTTCGTCACGGCCCCGGTGGGCGTGCTGCCGATGGCGGGCATGGTGGTGGGTGGCGTGCCCCACGAGAGCGTGAGCGGGTCCGGGGTGGATTCGTCGAGGACGGTGGGGATGGTGGGATTGATCGAGGGTGCGCTGGGAAGCGAAGGAGCGAGGAGGGAGTATTCCATGCTCTTAATCTGCTCGATGTAACCCTGCATGATCGTGACGACGGAGTTTTGCACGATGCTGCCCTCGGTGAGGCGGCGGGACTGGATGATCATCGCGAGGATGCCGCCACACAGGATCGAAAGCACGAGCGACGAGATCAGGACCTCAATCAGGGTGAAGGCACGCGCGCGAAACATGCGGGGGAGGCGCGTGGGGGAGGGGGGCGGGAGAGCGCGGAGCAGTTGCACGCCCACACCTTAGCGGGAATCGGGCGGCAGGGGAAGAGGCGGATGGCCCCTTATTTGGACCTATCCTATTAGGGCCATTTGGCCCGGATGAGGGCGAACGGACGAGCGCAGTTCGACAAAACCAGCGGCCGAGTTATGACGGTCGGCGATGGGGCCGCCTGACAAAACCCTTGACTCTCCCCCGGGCGTTTGAGTCTTTGGCCGGCTTAAAACTCTCTAACGACCATGGCCAACACCAAATCTGCCATCAAAGCCGCGCGTAAGTCCGCTCGTCTGCAAACCCGCAATCAGGGCGTCAAAACCCGTCTCAAGACGCTGCGCAAGAAGCTCGACGCCGCCGTGACCGCCAAGGACGCCGCTGCCTCGAAGACGCTCGGCAGCGCCTACGCCTCCGCGATGGACAAGGCCGTGAAGTCGGGCGTCGTGCACAAGAACGCCGCCTCCCGCGCCAAGGCGCACGTCTCGAAGTTCGTGCTCGCGAAGTAAACGCGACGCGGTCTCCCGCTTTCCCCGCCCCGCTGCTCGGCTGCGAGCTGCGGGGCTTTTTCGTGTCGGCAGGAAACGATTGAAGGGCGCCTTGCACGGGGACGGACGGCGTGCCCATGCTCCGGCGAATGGTTTTTCCGCCCCGCCGTCACTTCCTTCCGTGGGATCGCCCCCTGCTGCCGCAGGCCGTGGCGTGGCTCGCAGAAGGCTGGAGCGGGCAAGCGCCGCTGGATTTGAGTCACCGCCTCGTGGTGGTGCCCACGCGCCAGGCCGGGCGCCGGCTGCGCGAGGCGCTGGCGGAATTTGCCGCCGCGAGCGGACAGGCGGTGTTTCCGCCGCGCGTCGTGACGCCCGAGCTGGTCATCGGCGCAGCCGAGGGGCCGCTGGGGGCCGGGGCCTCGCGCCTGGAGGCGTTGCTCGCGTGGGCCGATGTCGCACTGAACATCGATTTGGGTGAATTTCGGGAGGTATTTCCGATCGATCCGCCCGAGCGAAACTTTGCCTGGGCGCTGCGGCTCGCGGAGCAATTGGCGCGGCTGCAGTTCACGCTGGCCGAGGGCGGGGTGACGATCGCCGACGTCGTGGAGCGAGCCGGGGCGGATACGCCGGAGGCGGACCGCTGGCGGCAACTGGGCGAACTGGAGCGGCGCTACGCGGAGCAACTCGCCGACCTTGGGCTGGTCGATCCACACGTTGGGCGGATCGCCGCGGCGAAGCAGCCCCAGCTGCCGGGCGGCATCACGCAAGTCGTGCTGCTGGCCACGCCGGATCCCACGCCGCTGGTCGTGGAGGCGCTGGGCGAAATCGCCCGGCAGCATCCGGTGGAGGTGGTGATATTTGCCCCGGAATCCGAGGCGGAACGCTTCGATGCGTGGGGACGCACCACGCTGGACGGGTGGGCGCGGCGAGACGTGAGCTTGCCGGAGTTTGAGCGCCGCGTGCACCTCTGCGCCGATCCGGCGGCGCAGGCTGCGCTCGTGGCCGAAGGCGTGAAACGCTACGACTCACCCGATGGACGGATCGCGCTCGGCGTGGCGGATCCGGAAGTGCTGCCCCTTATCGAACGCGAGCTCGGGCGGGCGGGATTCCCGGTGTTTAACCCGGAAGGCCGGTTGCGACGGACGGAGCCGCTGTTTTATCTGCTGGAAGCGCTGGCGCGGCTGGGGCGCGACGCGACGTGGGAAGCGGTCGCCGCGCTCGCCCGGTGTCCGGATATCTTGACCTGGTTGCGGACGCGGCGCGGGGAAGGCTTCGCGGCGGCCCGGTTTTTGCGCTCGCTGGACCGGTTGCGCGAAGAGCGCCTGCCGGCAGATTTCGACGTGGCGCTGGCGTTGGGCTTGGAGCAAGTGCCCGAACTGGCTGACCTCGCGCAGCTGCGCGCGCTGCTGGCGCGGGGCGCGTTTCCCGCGAATGCCGCGGCCGTGTTGGCGGAACTCTTCGGCGCGAGGCGCCTCGATCTGGAGCAGGAAGCGGACGCGCGGTTGGAAGAAGCCGCGACCGCGTGGAGCGAGGTGACCCGCGGCTGCTCGGCCGCGCGGGAGCGGTTTCCGCAGGTGGCGGATGCGGCGTGGTGGGATCTGGCGCTGCGCCTGTATGGCGAGGAGGCGAGCCCGACCGACAAGGTGGCCGGTGCGCTGGAATTGCACGGCTGGCTGGAGTTGCTCTTCGAGGATGCGCCGCACCTGGCGGTGGCGGGACTCAACGACGGGTTCGTGCCGGAGTCGGCCCCGGGCGACGCGTTTCTCCCGGAGTCGATGCGCGTCAAGTTGGGATTGAAGACCAACGCGGGTCGCTTCGCGCGCGACGCGTATCTGTTGCAGGCGCTGGCGGCGTGCCGGCCACGGCTCGATGTGGTGCTGGGCAAGACGGCGGCGGCGGGCGAGCCCCTGCGGCCCTCGCGGCTGCTCCTGCAATGCGCGGAGGCGGAGCTGCCGCGCCGGGTGGCGTTTCTCTTTCGGGAGCTCGAGAACGGGCGTCCGGGATTCCCTTGGACGCGAGCGTGGCGGCTGCGGCCGGGCGGCGCGGAGCCGGTCACGAGCGTCGCGGTGACGGCCTTGCGGGCGTGGCTGGATTGTCCGTTTCGATTCTACCTGCGCTACGGGAAGAAAATGACGTCGGTCGATCCCGGGAAGAGCGAGATGGATGCGCGCGATTTCGGCACCTTGATCCACGGGGCGCTGGAGTCCTTGGCCGGTGAGGCGGGCCTGCGGGATTGCACGGATGCGGGTGTGTTGCGGGAGTTTCTCGATGCGGCGCTGACGCGCCGGGCGCGGGCCAAATTCGGCGCCGAGCTGACCCTGCCCCTCGTCATCCAACTGGAGTCGGCCCGACAACGCCTGGCGAAGGCGGCGGAGATCGAGGCGGCGGAGCGGGCGGCCGGGTGGCGCACGGAAGTGGTGGAGCGGGCCTTCGCGATCGAGATCGGCGGGCTGACCGTGAAAGGGAAAATCGACCGCATCGACCGTCACGGCCAGACCGGGGCGGTGCGCGTGCTCGACTACAAGACCTCGGATTCGCCGGTGGCACCCGAGCAGGCCCATCTCCGCGGGCTGCGCAGCACCGAAACGCCCCGGGAGTGGGTGATCGCTGAGAGCGCGGAGGAGAAACCGCGCGTATGGGTCGATCTGCAGCTGCCGCTTTATGAACGCGTGCTGGCGGCGGAGTTTGGCGGCAAGGTGGCCTGTGGCTACTTCGTGCTCCCGAAGGCGGTGAGCGATGCGGGGATTATTTTGTGGGAGGACTTTTCCGCGGACCTGCGGGAGTCGGCGTGGCGGTGCGCAGAAGGAGTGTGCGGGGCGATCCGGGCGGGCGAATTTTGGCCGCCGCGGGAGCTCGCGGGACGGGACGCGGAACGCGACGACTTTGCCGCCTTGTTTCACCACGGCGCGGCGGCGAGCGTCGCGCGGGAGGACGGCGCACGATGAACCACCTCGGTCACGAGATGATCTTGGCGTCGGCGGGGTCGGGCAAAACCTACGCCCTGACGAACCGATTTGTGAAGCTGCTCGCGCACGGCGCGAAGCCGGAGCGCATCGTGGCGCTGACCTTCACGCGCAAGGCGGCGGGCGAGTTTTTCGACAAGATTCTGGAGAAACTGGCCCACGCCGCCGGCGATCGCGCGGCCGCGCAAAAACTGGCCCGGGAGATCGATCGACCGGAGCTGGGCGCGGAGGATTTTTTGCGATTGTTGCGCGGGATGACGGATGCGATGCCCCGGCTGCGGTTGGGCACGCTCGACGGATTCTTTGCCCGCGTGGTGCAGGCGTTTCCACTCGAGCTCGGGCTCGCGGGGGACTTTGAAGTGATGGAAGAGCATGTGGCGCGGGCGGAGCGGCGCGGAGTGCTGCGGCGGATGTTTGCCGGGGGGGCGCGCGGCCTCTCGGAAGCGCAGCGGGAGTTTGCGGAGGCCTTCAAGCGGGCGACGTTTGGCCGGGAGGAAAAGCAACTCGGCACCAAGCTGGAGGCCTTCCTCGACGAACATCATCAAATCTGGCTCGCCGCGCCGGAACTCGTGCGCTGGGGCGAAGCGGACCTGATTTGGCCCGACGGCTGCGATTGGTTCGAAACCGGCGATGCGTCGGAAGCGGCGCGCGAGCTGCGAGCGTGGGCCGCCGGCGCGGGCCTCGGGGACAAGCAGCGGGCGCGGTGGGAAAATTTCATCGCGGCGGTCGCGGCGTGGACGCCGGGCGCCGTGATGCCGCGGGAGCTGGAGTTTCTCCTCGAGAAGGCGCTCGCGGCGTGGAGCGACGTCGGGGCGGGCCGGGCGGTGATGCTGGAGTTTGACCGCAAAAAACAGGACCTCACGCCGGCGGCGTCGGCGGCGCTCGCGGTGTTGGTGCGACGCGTGGTTGGCGGCGAGTTCAGGCGCTGCCTGGCGACGACGCGCGGGCTGGGAGAAGTCCTGCGTGGCTATGAGACGGTCTACCACGACGCGGTGAGGCGGGCGGGAAAACTGGGGTTCGACGATATCCGACGACTGCTGGAGCCCGATACCGGGGCGCGGGTGCTGACGCAGGGCGAGGAGGCGCCGGGGCGGCTGGCGATCGACTACCGGCTCGATGCGGAGATCGACCACTGGCTGCTGGACGAATTTCAGGATACGAGTTTTGCGCAGTGGAGCGTATTGCGGAGCTTGATCGACGAAGCGGTGCAGGATCCCGAGCAGCGGCGGAGTTTCTTTTACGTCGGTGACGTGAAGCAGGCGATCTTCGGCTGGCGCGGCGGTGATGCGCGGCTGTTTCGCGAGATCTTCTCGCACTACAACGCGATGGCGCCGGACACGATCGCGGAGCGACACCTCGTGGAGTCGTGGCGGTCGGGACCGGCGATCATCGAGATGGTGAACGCGGTGTTTGGCGATGCGGGGGCGCTGGAGGCGTTGTTTCCGGGGCAGACGAGTGCGCGATGGAGCCGGGAATGGCGCGAGCATGTGTCGGCGCTGCCGGGTCGCACCGGGCAGGCGGTGTTGCTCCACGGCGAAGACGAAGCCGAGCGCTGGCAGCGCATGCGGGAAATCATTGCCGAGATCGATCCCCTGGCCCGCGGTCTGAGCTGTGCGGTCTTGGTGCGGGATAATGCGACCGCGGCGGAGATCGCGGAGTTTCTGCGGGAAGGTGGCGTGGCAGCCGTCGCGGGCGCAGACCTCCGCGTGGCGGACGACAACCCGGCCGCGGCGGCTTTACTCTCGCTGGTGATGGCGGCCGCGCATCCGGGCGACACGATTGCATGGGAACACGTGCGCATGACGCCGCTGGGGGGCATTTTGGCCGGGCAAGGTGTGACCACCCAAAATGAACTCACATGGCGGGTGCTCGGGGAGATTCACGCCGGGGGCTTCGAGCGGATGGCGGAAGGCTGGGCGCGGCGATTGAGCGAAGCCCTGGCACCGGACGATGGATTCTCCCGGGAGCGATTGCAGCAGTTCGTGGTGGCGGCCGCGGAATTTGATGCGACGGGGAGCCGCGAGGCCGCGGAGTTTGTGACCTTTATGCGGGAGTATACCGTGCGCGAGCCCGAGAGCGCAGCGGTCGTGCGCGTGTTGACGATCCACAAATCCAAGGGGCTGGGCTACGATGTGGTGCTACTGCCCGAGCTGGAAGGGAAGAAGCTGGATCAGAAGCGCGACGGGCTGGCCGTGCAGCGGGCCGGTGACCGGTCGGTGGAGTGGGTATTGGATCTGCCCTCCAAGGTATTTTACGAGCACGAGCCGGTGCTGGCGGCCTACGTCGCGGAAGCGGAGGCCGAGGCGGGTTACGAAAGCCTGTCGTTGCTCTATGTGGCGATGACGCGGGCCAAGCGCGCGATGTATGTTCTGACCAAGCCGCCGGGAAAATCGGTCTCGCGCAATTTTCCGCGGGTCCTGGCGGACACGTTGGGCGAAGAGATGGTGGAGATCGCCGTGGGCGAGCTGCGCCTGCCGGGGACGTGGGCGAGTGGCGATCCGACCTGGTTTCAAGCGGTCACGCCCGAGCTTCGAACGGAGCAGGCGCGGGAAGTGATTGAACCGGTCGATGCGCCGGCCGCGCCGCGTCACCTGGCGCGGCAGCCATCGGGGGAGCGGGGAGGCGTGGTCGAAGGCCCGCAGCTCTTTGCGGCGGAGCAAAACGACGCGGTGCAGTTCGGCCGGGACGTGCACGCGCTGCTGGCAGGAGTGGAGTGGGGCAGTGAGGCGACCGTGGAGCGCCACGCAGCGGCCATGGAGAAGCGGGGTCCGGCCGGGGCGGAGGCGGCGGCGTGTTTGCGGGCGGCGGCGTTGCGCCCGGTGTGGGAGCGCCCCGCACAAGGAGCAGAGGTATGGCGGGAACGAGCCTTTGAAGTGGTGTTGAACAGCGATTGGGTGACCGGTGTGTTTGACC
>CANGHW010000149.1 GCA_947453695.1 Opitutia bacterium | reverse complement strand
GATCCGGATTACACGGGCTATAGTTTCCGCCAGCCCACCAATCTCACTCAGCGGATCACGATGAAGGGCGTGGATTTCGAATACAGCCAGCAACTCGTTTTTCTTCCCGGCTTCTGGCGTGGCTTCAGCGTGTTCGGTTCCGTTTCACGGACCATCGCCGAAGTGCCGCTGGCCGATGTCGTCCCCAAGGCGGCGAACGGTGGCATTCGCTTCAGCAACCGGACTTTCAATATCCAACTGCGCACCACCTGGCAGTCGGCCAAGATCGATGCTTTTGCGACAAACGAAATTCGGTGGTGGAGCGAGCAGTTGCTCGCTGATCTGAGTGCCGGCTACAAGCTCACCCGCACCTACGAACTCACGCTCAGCGGGCGTAACATCACCAACTCGTTCCAAAATTACTATTCCAACCAGCCTGGGCTCCTCCGTTCCCGCGAGATCCTCGGCCCGGTCTGGACCCTGGGCGTCCGCGGCCGCTTTTAAAAAGTAGGGCGGACTTCTATCCGCCTTTTCTTTACTCCGATATCCGCAGAACGCCTTCTTCGATCCACCCGCCATGTGTCCCGGTCTCCTCGTCTCTCTTTCGCTCCTTCTCGCCGTCTCGCTAACCCGCGCCGCCGACCCCGTGCCGCTCGTCCGCGCCCACGCGCACAACGACTATGAGCATCCGCGTCCGCTTCTCGACGCTCTCGACTGCGGCTTCGTTAGCATCGAAGCCGATATCTATCTTGTGGATGGGCATCTCCTCGTCGCGCACAACGCCAGGGACGTGAAGCCCGAACGCACGCTCGAAGCGCTTTACCTCGATCCGCTCAGCGCTCGCGTCCTAAAGAACGGCGGCCGCGTCTACCGTGGCGGCCCCTCCGTCACGCTGCTCGTCGATGTGAAGTCCGAGGCCGTCGCTACTTACGCCGCGCTCCATCGCCGCCTAGAGAAATACGCCGCCATGCTCACCGTCTTTCGCGACGGCGTCGCTACGCCCGGCGCCGTCACCGTCATCATCTCGGGCAACCGCGCCCGCGCCGAGCTGGCCGCGCAACCCGTCCGCTACGCCGCGCTCGACGGCCGCCTCGACGACCTCGCCGCTAATCCCTCCGTCGCACTCGTGCCGTGGATCAGCGACAACTGGACGAAGCATTTCACTTGGAAATGGACTGGCCACATGCCCGACGCCGAGCGGGCCAAGTTCCATGCACTCATCGCGCAGGCCCACGCGCAGGGCCGCCTCATTCGTTTTTGGGGCACGCCTGATACCCCCGAAGCGTGGCAGCTCCTTCGTGCCGCCGGCGTCGATTTCATCAACACCGATCATCTTACTGCCCTACGCGATTTCCTCCTCACCACGGCCGCTGCGCCCGGCGGTCCGGGTGGCCGCACGCCATAGCGTAAGGCCGTGCATGGCAACGCGGGTCTGACAAATACGTGGACATCGCTGGCGCCGCCTCAAATACCCTTTCCGCATGGCCAGCCTCCAGGAAGTCGCCCGCCGCGCCAATGTCTCCATCGCCACGGTTTCCCGCGTCCTGAATCAATCCGACAAGGTCGTGCCGGAGACGCGGGCCGTCGTCGAACAGGCCTTGCGTGATCTTGGCTACCGGCCGAGTCGTGTCGCCCGTCGCTTGCGCATGAAGGATGGCCGCGCCCACCTCGTTGGCCTGATCATTCCGGACATTCAAAACCCTTTCTACGCCGAGATTGCCCGCGGCGTTGAGGATGCCGCCTACGCCGCCGAGTATGCTTTGCTGCTCTGCAACTCGGACGAAAATCCGGACAAGGAGCGGTTCTATCTCGGTGTCATGCGTGACGAATCGGTCGACGGCATCATCCTGCCTCCGTTCGATGAAGCCGACGCCGCCGTCGTCGACACCATCCAGACTGGCATCCCGGTCGTCTGCGTCGACCGTAGTCTGGCCAAGGCGAAGACGGATCTCGTTGAGATCGACAATTACCGTGGTGCGCACGAAGCCGTTTCCCATCTCATCGCGCGTGGTCACAAGCACATCGGCCTCATCGAGGGACGCACGCAGGTCTCGACGAGCCGCGAGCGGCGTCGCGGTTACCTTGATGCCCTTGCCGAGCACGGCCTGACCGCGCGAAAGGAGTTCATGCGCGCCGGTGACTTCAAACAGGAAAGCGGGCGCGTGCTGGCCAATGAGCTGCTCGACCTGCGCCGTCCGCCGACCGCGCTGTTTGTCTGCAACAACCTGATGACCGTGGGTGCGCTCGCCGCCATCCATCAGCGCCGCCTGCGTATTCCGCAAGATGTAGCTGTCGTCGGCTTCGATGATCTTCCATGGGCGGAGGCACTCGATCCGCCGCCCACGGTGGTGCGCCAGCCCGCGTATGATGTCGGCCAGCAAGCGATGGAGTTGCTCCTAAAACGTATCATGGAGCCCACGCGCCCGCCCGTCACAGTCCGCCTGCTTCCGGAGTTGGTGGTGCGTCGCTCCAGCTAGTCCGGCCGCGCAAAAGGCGCGGATTTTGGCTTGCGGCGGGCGAAAATGTAAACGTTATCACGATTTCTCGCACCCGTTACCCCACCCGTGTCGATTCCCCCCGTCCTTACCCTGCGCGGCATTCGCAAAGCCTACCCTGGCGTGGTAGCGCTGGATGGTGTCGACCTCACGTTGCAGGCGGGCGAGGTGCACGTGCTCCTCGGGGAGAATGGCGCCGGCAAGTCCACCCTGATGAAGGTGATCAGCGGCGCGGTGGCCCGCGATGCCGGCGAGATCTTGCTCGACGGCGCGCCCGTTGAGCTGCGCGGACCGCGGCACGCTCAGTCGCTCGGGCTCGGCATCATCTACCAGGAGTTCAACCTTATCCCCCATCTCTCGGCCGGGGAGAATATTTTTTTGGGACGTGAGCCCCGGCGCGCGGCGGGAGTGATTGATCAGGCCACGCTGCTTGATCGTGCTCAGCAGCTGTTGAATAACCTCGGAGTGGCGATCGATGCGCGCACCGCCGTGAGTCGCCTGAGCGTCGCCCAGCAGCAAATGGTGGAAGTGGCTAAGGCGCTTTCGCTCAACGCTCGCGTCCTCATCATGGACGAGCCGACCTCGGCGCTGACGGAGCAGGAGATTCGTGAACTCTTTGCTGCCATCGAGCGCCTGAAAGCCCGCGGCGTCGCGCTCGTCTACATTTCACACCGCATGGAGGAGCTCTTTGCCATCGGCGATCGCGTGACCGTCTTGCGCGACGGGCGCCACGTCGGCACTCGCCTCATCCGGGACACTTCGCTGCCCGAGCTCGTGCGTCTCATGGTTGGTCGCGATCTGAAGGAGCAATTTCCCAAGCAGGCGGCGGGTGCCGGCGACGAGGCGCTCCGGGTGGAGGGGCTGTCGCGAGCCGGCCTATTGCATGACGTTAGTTTTACGCTTCGGCGGGGCGAGGTGGTTGGGATTGCCGGCCTCATGGGTTCGGGGCGCACCGAGCTGGCCCGGGCAATCTTTGGCGCCGACCGTCTCGATGCGGGCAAGATTTTTGTGCGCGGTCACGAGCAGGTGATTGCGTCGCCTCGCGCGGCGATCGCGCTCGGCCTGGGTTTCCTGACGGAGGACCGGAAACATCAGGGACTTGTGCTCGGCCTTTCCGTGCAGGAAAACACGTGCCTGCCGAGCGTCTCCGTGTTCTCCCGGTTCGGCGTTATGCAGCCGGCGCGCGAGGCGTCGGCGACGGCCCAACGCATCGCCGATCTTCGAATCAAGACCCCCGGACCGCATCAGCGCGTCTTCAATCTCAGCGGCGGGAACCAGCAAAAGGTCGTCCTTGGCAAATGGCTCACGACCGATGCGGACATTCTGATCTTCGATGAGCCGACGCGCGGCATCGACGTCGGCGCCAAGGTGGAGATCTATCAATTGATCAACCAACTCGCTGCCCGCGGAGCTGCGATCCTCATGATCTCGTCCGAACTGCCGGAGATTCTCGGGATGAGTGATCGTATCCTCGTCATGCAGGCGGGCCGACTTGCGGCCGAGTTCAGCGCGGCTGACGCCACGCAGGAAAAGATCCTCGCCGCGGCCCTGGGCCGGGCCGGGCTTTCGGCCGCATGAAACCGCGGGAACTCCTCACGCACTACGGCCGCCAGTTTGGGACGCTGGCCGGTTTGCTCGTGCTCTGCGCCGTGCTCTGGGCGCTGACGCCCCATTTCCTGACGGTCTCGAATCTGCTCAACGTGGCCCAGCAGACCGCCATCAATGCCGTCATCGCAGTGGGCCTGACGTTTGTGATTATCAGCGGGGGGATCGATCTTTCGGTGGGTTCGATTGTGGCCTTCGCCGGTGTCGTGATGGCGACCTTGCTCCAGCGCGCCGTCCCCGTGCCACTTGCGATTCTGGCTGGTCTCGGCTTCGGGTTCGGCTGTGGCCTGGCCAATGGCCTGTTGATTTCCTTCGGCCGATTGCCGCCGTTCATCGCTACTCTCGGGATGATGAGCATGGCGCGGGGTGGTGGGCTGCTCTTCACGGACGGGCGTCCCGTGTCGGGCTTCGACGAGGGATTTCGCTGGCTCGCGACGGGCGAGCTGCTCCATGTGCCGGTCCCGGTCGTGGTGATGCTCGCGGTTTATGCGATCGCTCACTTCGTGCTGCGGCTCACGCCGTTCGGCCGCTACCTCTTCGCCATGGGTGGCAATGAGGAGGCGGCGGTCCTTTCCGGTGTGCCCGTGCGCTTTCACAAGACGCTCGTCTACGGTGTGTGTGGTCTTCTGAGTGCCCTTGCCTCGGTGTTACTGACCGCGCGACTTAACTCCGCGCAACCTATTGCCGGGATCAATTACGAGCTCGATGCCATCGCGGCGACGGTCATCGGCGGGACCAGCCTCATGGGAGGGCAGGGCAGTGTGGTCGGCACGCTCATCGGTGCGCTCATCATGGGTGTCCTGCGCAATGGCCTCAATCTCCTCGGCGTCTCGTCCTTCGTCCAGCAGGTCGTGATCGGCGCCGTCATCATCCTCGCCGTGTTACTCGACACCGCGTTTAAGCGCCCGAAGCGCTGATGGCCGGTTCCTTCACCTTTTACCCCATGAAATCCCTCCGTTGTTTCCTCTCGCTTGCGGCCTGCGCCTTGGCCGCCCTCCCGGGTTGCAATCGCAGTGAGCCCGCCGCGGCCGGTTCTGCTGCTGCCTCCGGCGCCGGCAAACCGACGATCGCGCTTGTCGTGAAGACGCTCAATAACCCGTTCTTTATCGATATGCAGAAAGGCGCGGAGGAGGCCGCGAAAAAGGCCGGCGTGAATCTCATCGTCCAGGCTGCCGATCGCGAAATCGACGTGGAGCGCCAGATGCAGATCATCGAGAATCTCATCGAGCGCAAAGTCTCCGCCCTCTGCATCGCGCCCAGCGGCTCACGCGAGATCGTCCCCGTGATCGTCAAAGCCAACAAGGCCGGCATCCCCGTGTTGATTGTCGATACCCGCGTCGACGAGAAAGCCCTCGCGGCCGCAGGCGGAAAAATCGTCACCTTCATCGGCTCCGACAATAACGACGGCGGCAAACTCGCCGGTGCCTTTGTCGCCGAAAAGCTGGGCGGCAAGGGCAACGTCGCCGTGCTCGAGGGTATTCCCGGCCACGAGACCGGTGACGCCCGTCTCCGCGGCTTCCGTGAGGCGGTCGCCGCTTTTCCCGGGCTCAAGATCGTCGCGTCGCAGCCCGCCAACTGGGAGCGCGATCAGGGCTTCAATGTGTTTCAGAACATCCTCCAGTCGAATCCCACGGTCACGGCGCTCTTCGCGTGCAACGATCTCATGGCGCTCGGCGCCACCGAGGCGATCGCGGCCGCCGGGAAGGCGGGGAAGATCGTCGTCGTCGGTTTCGATGCGCAGCCCGAGGCGCGTGAGGCGATCAAGAAGGGCACGATGGCCGCGACGGTCGCGCAATTTGCCTCCCGCATGGGAAGCACGGCCGTTGAGAACGCGCACAAGCTTCTGGCCGGCGAAAAGATTGCCCCCTTCACGCCGGTCGCAATCGAGCTCGTGAAGTAGCGTGCGCTCCCCGTCCGACAATCTTTCCCACCAACGACTTTCCTCCTCTATGAAAACTAAACTTAATCTCGCCCTCGTCGGCACTGGCCGCATGGGCATTGCCTACGCCCGCTATCTCTCGAGCCGCGTCCCCGGCGCCTCGCTTTATGCTGTCGCCGATGTGCGCGCCGATGTTGCCCGGTCAGTGGGCGCCGAGTTCGGCGCGGCGCGGGCGGTCGGCGACTACCGCGAACTCCTGACCGATCCCAATGTCGATGCCGTCGTCGTCATGACGCCGACGAAACTTCACAAAGATGTCGTCATCGACGCCGCGCGCGCGGGGAAGGCGATCTTCTGCGAGAAGCCGCTCTCGCTCGATCTCGGCGAGGCCCTCGCGATGAACGAGGCCGTGGTGAAGTCCGGCGTCTTTTTCCAGCTCGGCTTCATGCGTCGCTTCGATGCCGGCTACGCGGCCGCGAAGAAGAAGATCGCCGAGGGCGCCATCGGTAAGCCGTGCGTCTTCAAATCATCGTCCAAGGACAAGGCCCGGCCGAGCGTCGACTATCTCCGCCCGGAAAACAGCGGCGGCCTCTTCATCGATATGGGCATCCATGATTTTGACCTCGCGCGCTGGTTCATGGGCGACGTCACGAGTGTCCATAGTGTCGGCGGCGTGCTGGCCTATCCGGAGATGGATGGCATCGGTGACTGGGATAACGCGATCGCGACCCTGCGCTTTGCCAATGGTTGCATTGGCTCCGTCTCGCTCAGCCGGAATGGCGTCTATGGCTACGGCATCCACACCGAGATTCTCGGCACCGAGGGCACGCTCCAGATCGGCTACGATCGTGAGACGCCCGTGCTGGTGATGAAAGACAACGTCATCGCCCATGACACCGTGCCCGGCTTCTACGAGCGCTTCGAAAACGCCTACATCGTCCAGCTCCAGGACTTCGTTCAGAATATGCTCAACAACCGTCCGCCACTCATCACGTGTGCCGACGGCATCGCCGCCCAAAAGATCGCGCTCGCTGCCACGGCGTCGGCGCGCGACGGGCGCGTGGTCACAGTCTGAGGCGCGCGCGAGCCGGACGCGTCCGGGTGGTAGTTTCGTCGCGGCAGCTCCCGGCGGCCAAAGGTGAACGGACTTCCGTCCGCCTTTGCTGCGCATACTCGGTGCGGGATAGGGCGGATCAAAGTCCGCCCTACTGCCTCACACTCGCTCCAGCTTGATCGGGTAGGTATTCCCGGATGCGAATTGCGCGACGTAGAGGCTGCCCTCGCGATCGACGCAAAGGTCGTGCGGGTGGAGAAACGTTTCGCCGATGCTGCGCATCGGGCGGAGTCGCCCGTCTTCCCCATGCTCGGGCGCGGTGCCACCAATGTTGGCGACGACGCGGAGGTTCGCATCGAGCACCGAGACGAAGCCGCGGCTATTGCGATCCTTCGGCCAGTTGTCGGCGAGATGGGCGACGAAGAGGTGATTTCCCACGCGGCGGATCTGGCGCGGATTGCCCCCGGGGAGATCAGTCTGCGCGAGTTTTTTTCCGTCGAGGTCGAGACGCAGGAGATATTGCTGGTCGCTCATGGCGATGAGCAACGTTGGGTCGGCGCCGGCACGCGCATCGACCATACCGCCGTGCGGCCCCCAGTGGACGATTCCGCCCTCGGCCCCGCCGAAGAGTTTTTGAAATTTCCCGTCCGCGCCATGGCGCGCGATGTAGTCGCGCCCGTAGCCATCGAGAATGAAGAAGCCGCCGTCGGGCAGATGCAGCGTCCATGACGGTTTGTAGTCGGCCTCCTTCGTGTATTTGCCCGTCGCGGCCGGCCAGCCCCACTCGTCGAGGAGTTCGCCCGAGGTCGTGGTCTTGAACACTCGGCTGCGCTTGAGATCCGTGAGGTAGAGCACCTCGCGCCCGCCCTCGACGACGAGCGAGAGGCCGTGGGCACCGGGAAACGTCGTGCCCCACTTGTGCACGAGACGGCCGGCGGTGTCGTAGACGATGACGTTGTTGGCGACATTGTCGGTGAACAGAATGAGATGCCCCTCGCGGTCGCATACGATGCCGTGGCAGTTGGCGACGGGTGTGGCCGCGCCGAGTTGGCCCCAGCCGGGCACGACACGGTAGCGGAAATCACCGGAGCCGAGGACGGGCGACGTTTCAGCGCTGCGCGCGATGAAGGGCGCAGCGAGCGTGGCAGCTGCGGTGCGGGCGAGGAAGGTGCGACGATTTAGGGAGCGGGAGGACATGGGGCGGGGCGGCGCGAAGACGAACGGGAGCGAAGAAGAGCGAATAGGAGCGCATTGACCTCAACGCGCCGGAGCACACGCGGCGAGCGGTATTTGCGGGCGAAGGTCCCGATCTCTCTCGATGCGCCGGGCCCCTGAGTCGGCGGCGCTCCGGGCGGCTGCGGCTTAAGTATGATCCGCGATGGTGGCCCTCGTCCCGCCTCTTACGAGGCGGGCTACGCAGCAGAGGTGGCCGACTTCGTGAGCTGCGGGATCGGTCGAACCGGCCTCACCACGTCAACCGCTCTGCCGGCCACTTCAGCTGCTTGGCGGTGGCGCGGGTCCAGGACCACTCCTCGACGTTTGCGGCGTGGAGGCGCACGGGGGCGCGGTCGGCGGCGAGGGCGGCGGCTTGCGGGACGTCGAGAAAGCGGAGGACGTTGAGGTAGTCGGGACCGGTGCGGTGCGAGGCGGGTGGGGCAGTGAGGTCGAGCGCGGCCACCGGCGCACCGTAGAGCGAGGCGTAGAGGGCGTTGATCGCCTGCGGGCCGGAGGCGTGGAGTTCCAGCGGGGCGGAGCCGAAGAGCTCTGCGGAGCGCACGGCGGCGACCGCGCGGCGGATGTCCCACACGCGCATGCCGTCGACGGTCTGGCCGAGGAGTTGGTAGCGGCGGCGCTGATGTGTCTGGTCCTTTTCGTTGAGGGTCGAGGCGGTGGCGCCGAGGCCGCGCGGCGCAAACTCGATCAGGGCGATTTCGCCGCTCTCGATCTGCGCGCGGAGCGCGGGCTCAATCGGTCCCGTGATGCCGCTGGTGGTGTGGCCCCAGGTGGTGCCGTCGACGATGCGGAAGACGACGCGCGCGGGCGGCTTGGTCGCGCCGACGAGCGTGGTGACGCGGAGCGGCAGGCGGATCGCCCCCTGGCTCGTGAAGTCGACGCGCGTCTGGCGGAGGCGGTCGATCGTGACCTCACCGACGCGATTGAGCGCGAGCGGCTCCTCGGTTTGGGGCCAGCCGGCGAAGCATTTCTCGGCGAGGATCTTGATCCACGCGTCACGTTGCGCGGCCCAGGCGTCAGCGGTGGCGGGGACGACCGGCGTGGCGACCGGCACAAAGGTTTCGTGGATCACGGTGGTGCGTTGGTCGGTGGGGAGCTGGCCGACGGGAAAGACTTTGAGCTCGGCGGGCTTGAAGAGCTTCTCGGCCGCGAGGCGGATCGGCGTCTCGTCGTTTTTCAGGAAACGGTTGAACCAGCGGAGCGCAGGCACCTGCAGGTCCTGCGTGTCCTTGTGTGGTCCTTCCGTGATGAGGAGACCGAGCTTGTCGGAGGCTTTGTAGAGTTTGTAGATGGCGGCGAGTTCACCGTGCACGCGGATCACGCCGTCGAGTGGGAAGATCGTGTCTTTGTCGGAGTTGGCGAAGAGGAGCGGGCGCGGGGCGATGAGGGCGGCGAGCTTGGCGAAGTCCCAGCGGTAAGTATTGACGGGAAACATGCAGTCGCAGTGGCCGGAGACGCAGCCATCGACGACGTGGTTTTGGAGGTCGGTGATACCAGCGACGGGGACGACGACTTTGACGCGTTCGTCGAGCGCCGCCGTGAACCACGTGTAGGCACCGCCACCGGAGCGGCCGGTCATGCCGAGCTTGGTGCCGTCGACTTCCGGGCGGGACTGCAGGTAGTCGAGCGCGCGCATCGAGTTCCACGCTTCGACGCCGCCGGGCGAGTAGCCGCGCGCGTTCCACCACCACTTGCCCTCGCGGTGCGTGCCGTGGTGCGTGCCCTCGAGTTCGCCGAGCTCGATGGGATCGATCATGAGGCAGACGTAACCGTGACGCGCGAGCCAAGCGCCGTGGTGCTGGTAGCTCGCCTTGGCGCCGTAGGCTACGCCGTTATCCTTCACCTGACCGTGGCCGCAGACGTAGAGGATCGCGGGCACGGGGCCTGTGCGGACCTTGGGCACATAGAGGTTGGCCGTGACGTAAAGGCCGGGGAGTGACTGGTAGTGGAGTTTCTCGACCGTGAACTCGGGGTGCTCGATGCGACCCGTGACGGTGGCCTGGAGATCACCGCGGGGTGGAAGCGGGGAGAGCCCCATCATTTCGAAAAGCTCGGCGCGCAGGCGGCCGCGCTGCGCTTCCCAATCGGCCAGGGATTTGAGGCCGGCGAAATTGGCGCCGTGCACGCGCGCGGTCTCGTCGCGGAAATAGGTGGCGATCATCTGGTCGCCCGGAGATGCGACGGAAGGTGGCGTAGCGGCGGCCGCGGCCCGGAGCGCGGTGGGAAAGGCAACGTTAACAGCGAGGGCGAGCGGTAGTCCGAGGAATCCGACAGCGCGGCATAGCGGGGTGGGGAAGCGCATCTCCGCACGATGGGGAAGGCGGCGGCGGGCTGACGAGCGCGGAAACAGTGCACGTCCAACACCGGGCAGGGCGATCCCGCCCGGACCCGTGGACGGCGGGGGGCGGTTGTCGCGCAGTGCCAGGCCGGCGCGCACGATTCGCCGGTGGCGGGGGAGGGGGCGGGTCTAGGGTCTGGAAAATGGACAATGGAAGATGGGGGACGGGAGATGGGGTTCACGGGGCCGATAGTTGCCGTGGTCGGTCAGGCGCGTGCCGCAGTTGGGCCGGTGGTCGGCTGAGAAGCGCTTCTCGGCGTCTGGGTCGCTCTCATCGGCGTCTGTGACCCTCCGATTAGCGTCTGAACCCCGCCGATTAGGCCCGGCAGCAGGCCCGCGAGCGACAAACCGCGCCCGTATGCCCGTTGCGGTCTCCCGTCAGGCCCTGGCCGATCACTTTTAGGCCGTTTCGAGAAGCTTTTGGACCGTTGCCGTTTCCTGGGAGACCATAGCGGAAAGCTTTTTGACCATTCGGAAACCCCGTAAGCCCGTTGCGGTTTCCCGGAAGGGCATTGCGCATTAACTTTAGGGCATTTCGGAAAACTTTTTGACCGTTTGGGTTTCCCTGAAGGCCATTTCGGAAAACCTTTTGGCCATTTTGGAGTCCCGGAAGCCCATTTCGGTTTCCCGAAACGTCGTTGCCGATTACCTTTTGGCCATTTTCGTTTCCCAGGACACCATTGCGGATCGCCTTTTGACGATTGGGAAAACCCGAAAAGCCATCTCTGTTTCCTGGGAGGTCATTGCCGATTACCTTTTGACCGTTTCGAAACCCTTTTTGGCCATTTCCATTTCCTGAGCGGCCATGGCCGATTACCCCTTTGGGCCGCCTCTCATCAGTCTGGCGCGAGTAACGGCGCGCGGTGGACCTCAGATTACACAGATTGTTTTGCGTGCGAAGGTGTGGGGATGGGTGCGTGGGAGCGAGCCCGTTTGCTCCAGCGCAAACTTCGCACAGTGCCCTCCGGCCTTGCCCGCTGCTCCGCCGCTGCCAACGATCCCATCGTGACGCGACTCCACCCCGCCGCTCCCGCTCCCTTCCGCCGAGCAGTGGATTGGTTCATCCAGCGGTCCGATCCAACGTCCGGGCTGGCACCCGGCCGTGGGGCGATTTAGGCGGTTGGGCGAAATCGACTATGCAGATTACACAAATTCCATTCGGGACCACGGACTGGGCCGGCGTGACCTCTGAGCGCAAGAGTGGAGAGACTGGCTGGGCGGATTGGAAAGTCCGTCAGTTTGGTGCTGTTCGCGTGCGGATGCTTGAATATTCGCCCGGCTACAAAGCCGATCACTGGTGCACGAAGGGACACATTCTTTTGTGTCTCGAAGGCGAGTTAGTCACCGAATTGGAAGACGGTCGCGAGTTCGTGCTTCGGCCAGGCATGAGTTATCAAGTGGCCGATGGCGCTGAGCCGCATCGATCCTATACCAGAAGCGGAGCAAAGTTGTTTGTCGTAGACTAGCCCGTAGCGGACCAGAATGGTTTCAGGTTTGAACTGCTCCGAAGTGAAGTTGTCGCGGCGATTGAAGTAAGAATGGGATGCTGAGAGATGGACCTTGGGTTGAGGATGCCCCGAAGGGCAACGCCCTGAGGCCGGCAGCACGCCGGTGCGCGCGAGGGCCGAGCAGCCTGGGCTGAAGCACCGCGCTGCGGAGGGCGGCGCAGGTTAGGTGGATGGTATCGTTTGGCGCCGCGTTTCCCAGCCTTCCGCGGTTCTTTCGACGTGCGGTGTCACGGCTGGAAGCCGGTAGGTTTCCGTGTGGTTGCATTCTCCCGGGTCCGAGCGACATGCTTTTCGCGTATCAAGATGAAGGCGTTGAAGCCCAACCCGACCTCCCCGCCGTTGCTGAGGCGCGGCTGACCGAGACCTTCGGAAGAATTATGAAAACATACCTCACGCTCCTATTGTTCTGCGCTGCCAGTTTGAGAGCTGAAATCGAGTTTTCCGGCTTCTTCACGACCTCACACGAAGCATTTTTT
>CANGHW010000148.1 GCA_947453695.1 Opitutia bacterium | reverse complement strand
CGGGCGACGAGGTCCTCGTGTTTGGCGTAGATGTCGACGCCCTTGTAGGTGCCCTTGTCCTTGTCGGCGGCGTAGGATTTCTCGATGCGGTCGCGGGCCTTGACGGCCTTGGTGCGCCAGACGTCGCAGACGGCGAGGATGCGGCAGTCGTCGCGGCCGAGGAGCGTGCCGATGTGGCTGTTGCAGATGAGGCCATTGCCGACGAGGCCGACGTTGAGGCGGTTGCTTGGGGCGCTCTTGCCGAAGAGCGACGCGGGGAAAACGTTGGGGGCGACGGCGTAGGCGAAGATGCCGGAGAGGCCGCCCTTGAGCACGGCGCGGCGGGTGAGGGGAGTGGCAGGGGGGAGCGACATGGCGGGGGGGGGGAAGGGGAGGGTTAACGATCAGACTAGCGAAATAAACGTGCGGGGTCTGCGCAGATGGTGGCGAAGGCTCGCCGGGGATTGTCAGAGAGAAGGAGGGGGAGGAGGGCGCGCCTGCCGAGAAAAAAGTCGGTTTACGTAAACGTGCCGGTGGAAGGACGGCGTGAATCGGTGCTCGCGGGCGGGCGCGAGGTGACGCAGGCTGTGGTATGGAAAAACTTCGTTTCACGGAACTGGGCCTCTCGGCCGACATTCTCAAGGCCGTCGACAAGATGGGATTTGAGGAAGCCTCGCCGATTCAGAGCGCCGTGATCCCGACGATCATGCAAGGGCGCGACGTGGTCGGACAGTCGTCGACTGGTTCGGGCAAGACCGTGGCCTTTGCCATTCCCGCGATCGAGAAAGTCGATCCGAAGATCCGGGCCGTGCAGGTGTTGATTCTCTGCCCCACGCGCGAACTTGCGGTGCAGGTCGCGGAGGAGACCGGCAAGATCGCGCTCTTTAAGCGCGGCGTGATGGGCGTGCCGATTTACGGCGGGCAGAGCTACGAGCGGCAATTTCGCGCGCTGGATGCCGGTGCGCAGGTGGTGATCGGCACGCCGGGTCGCGTGATGGATCACATGGAGCGCGGCTCCATGAAACTCGACAAACTCAAGATGGTGATCCTCGACGAGACGGACCGCATGCTCGACATGGGCTTCCGCGACGACATCGAGCATATCCTGAAATCCGTGCCGGCGACGCGACAGCTGCTATTTTTCTCCGCGACGATCCCGCGCGCGATTCAAGACCTGATCGGCCGCTATTCGAAGGATCCGGCGTGGATCAAGATCGAGTCCGTAGCGCAGAACAAACCGCAGGTCGTGCAGACCTATTTCGAGGTGGACCGCCGCTCGAAGATCGAGGCACTCACGCGCCTGATCGATGTGAACGATTTCCGCTACGGCATCATTTTCTGCAGCACGAAGATCATGGTTGATGATCTCGACGAGCACCTGCACTCGCGCGGCTATCAGACGGACCGTCTGCACGGCGACATTTCGCAGGCACAGCGCGATCGTGTGATGGACAAGTTTCGCCGGCGCGGCTTCGAGTTTCTCGTGGCGACGGATGTCGCGGCCCGCGGTCTCGACGTCGACGACCTCGAGGTGGTGTTCAACTTCGATTTGCCCAACGACGCCGAGGATTACACTCACCGCGTCGGTCGCACGGGTCGCGCGGGACGGAAGGGGCAGGCGTTCACCTTCGTGAGCGGCCAGGAAATTTACAAACTCCAGAGCATGGTGCGCTGGGCGAAGCTTGATATCGGCCGCGGCAAAATTCCGTCGCTCGACGAGGTCGAGGAGGCGCGCACGAGTGTCTTCTTCGAAAAGATCCGCAGCACGCTCGACGAGAAGAAATTCAAGCCGCATGACCGGATGATCGACCGCTTGCTCGACCAGGGCTATGCCAGCACGGACATCTGTTCGGCGCTGATCCACCTGTTGCAAGGTGGAGCGGGTCCCGGTGGTGGCCCGGCGGGCAATGCGCCTTCGCCCACCAGTGCCCCGCGCACGGCCAGCCCCGCCGGGGCTCCGGCCGCCAAAGGGGCCCCTGCGAAAGCTGCACCCGCGTGGGTGCAACAAGCCTCGACGCCCAAGACGACCGCGGCACCGAAACCTGCTGCAGCGGCGGCTCCGGAGGCCAAGCCTGAGCGTGCGACGACGAAGCCGGTGCCGGCGAAAGCGGTGGAGACTCCGGCGGAGGCCGCGCCCGAGCCGCAGGTCCAAGACGACGGCGGCGACGAGGATTCTCGTCCGCGTAAATCAAAATACGAGCGCCCGGCACGCACGGGTCGCGAGCCAGGTATGACGACGATTTTCCTCAACGTCGGACGCAAACAGATCGTCACGCCGGCGGACATCGTCGGTAAAATCGCGGGCGTTACGCGCCTGCCCCCGAATGTCGTCGGCGCGATCGACATCCACCAACGCCACACGCTGGTGGACGTCGCGGAGGCCGAGGTGGATCTCATCGTGCAGAAGCTGACTGGCATCAAAGTGAAGGGTATCGCACTGGAGCCAGCGCGGGCGACTCCGGGCGACGCCGCGCAATCGTAACGCACGCGGACGCGGTCGATTCCGGCCGCGTCCTTGACAGTGGTGCCGGGGCACCGTTAAAGCCGTGGCCCCGTATGCAACAAGCCGCGCTCGATCAACCGGTGCTGGTTTTGAATCGCCTCTGGCAGGCGGTTAACGTCATCGGCGCTCGCCGGGCCTTTGCGCTTCTCGCCCGCGGGCACGCGCAAGTGGTCCATCACCACGACGATGATTTCCGCACCTTTGCGTTGTTGGACTGGGTGGATTTTTCTCGGCACAATCCGCCGATCGAGGCGGTCGAGACGGTGCACACTCCGAGTCGGGTGATCCGCCTGCCGCGCGTGATCTTGCTCACATTTTTCGATCGGCTGCCCTGCAAGGAGCTCAAGCTGACCCGCAATAATGTCTTCGATCGCGACAAGGCGACGTGCCAGTATTGCTCGCGGACGCTGCCCCGCGAGCAGCTCAATCTCGATCACGTGATCCCCCGTGCTTACGGCGGCAAGACGACGTGGGAGAACATCGTGTGCTCGTGCATCAAGTGTAATACGCGCAAGGCGAACCGTCTCCCCCACGAGGCGAACATGCGCCTGATCCGCAAGCCCGTGCGCCCGAAGTGGCGGCCGGTAATCTCGCTCGTGCTCGGGAACCAGCAGCACCACGAAGTGTGGAAGGACTTTCTCGACGTGGCGTATTGGAACGTGGAACTCGAAGAGTAAGCACGGTGTGGGCGCGGTAGACGACGAGGACGGAATGGAGAGTTGCGGGCGTAACGGCCGTTGACCAACTTGGTCGCACTATGCTCGCTACCCTCGTCATGACCGTCATCGGGGCAGATCGTCCCGGCTTGGTGCAACTCGTCGCTTCACGCGTGGCGGATCACGGCGGGAATTGGCTGGAGAGCCGGATGTGTCACCTTGGTGGGCAGTTTGCCGGTATCCTGCGCGTCGAAGTCGCCGCGGAGCGCGTCGATGAACTCGTGGGGGCGTTGCATCGCTTGGAGAAAGACGGCCTGCGCGTGCTCGTTCACTCCGAGGGTGGCGGAGCGGCGGCGAAGATCGCCGGGGCGGTGGCGGTGGTGGAATTGGTCGGGCAGGACCGGCCGGGGATTTTGCGCAGCGTGTCCGGCGTATTTGCCGCGCATGGCGTAAACGTCGAAGAGTTGTCGTCGGAACGCGTGAGCGCGCCCATGGGCGGCGGCACGTTGTTCCAAGCACGGGCGACGGTGCTCGTGCCGGCGACGGTCAGCGTCGTGGCGTTGCGTGGTGATCTGGAAAAGATCGCGGCGGACCTGATGGTGGACCTGAAGCTGGCGCCCGCGAAGGGGTAGGAGCGTCACCGCCATTCGGAGGCGTGCCAGGCAAATCAGGCCGGGAATTTTTGCCGCACGACGGTGAAGAGCACGGCGCTCGCGATTACGTCCGTCAGGCCGACGGCGAGGCGGAGAGGCAGTGGGATGCGGCTGAGGAAAGCGAGGACGACGATGCCTCCGACCAAGAGCGCGGTGGCCAGCACGAGCATTTGCTTCCGGAGCCGGGCGCGCTGCGCGGGGGATGGCGGCGGAGGGGCGGGCGGAAGCTGGGCAGGCGCGGACATGACGTTGGCTTACTTGGCGCGGGGCAGGGCCACGCGCATGGTCGTGCCGGCCGGGCTCGTGTTGAGCAGGGTGATGTCGCCGTGATGGGAGAGCAGAATGCGCTTGGCGATCGCCAAGCCGAGGCCAGTGCCGTCCGGTCGACCGGACAGGAAGGAATCGAAGACGCGGTCGCGAATGGCGGCGGGAATGCCCGTGCCGGTGTCGGCGATATCGAGGAGTGCGAGGTGCACGCCCGGCCGATCCTCGGTGCTGACGGTGAGCGTAATCGTGCCGCCCTCTGGCATTGCCTGAGTGGCGTTGATGAGGAGGTTGAGGAGGACCTGCTGAATCTGGCCCTTGTGGGCCTCGACGAAAAGCGGTGCGGCCGGGCGGTCGAAGTGCAGCGAGACCTTACTCTGGGCGAGTTTGAGTCGGACGAGGACGAGGGTGTCTTCGACGATATCGGCGAGCGACCAGCGGGAGTGGAGGCTGCTGGGTGCCTTGGCGAAACCGAGCACGCGAGTGACGATCGCCTCGAGCTGATCGAGCTTCTCCCCGATCACGCGCATATCCGTGCGCCGCGGATCGCCCGCGGGGAAATCGACGTCGAGGCCGCCGTGGAGGAGTTTAAGGACGGTCAGGGGATTGCGGATCTCGTGCGCGATTTCGGCGGCGAGCAGACCAAGCGTGGTGAGGCGCTCGTTCTTGCGGAGGACGTCCTCGCTCTGGAAGACGCGGGCGTAGAGCCGGGCGTTTTGGAGCGCGATGGCGCCGAGGCTGGCGAGCGCGGCACAAAGGCGTTTCTCGTCGTTGTCGAAACGGTGGGGCCGGTCGGTGAAGACGGCGAGGACGGCGAGGACTTCACCTTCGAAGAGGAGCGGACTGAAGAGCACCGAGCGGAGGGCGGGGTCGCGCGGAAGATCGACGAGATCGAGGTAATCGCGCGATTGGACGTCGAAGAAACTGACTTGGCGGCGCGTGTGGATGGCGGCACCGGCGAGCGAGGCGTGAATGGGCTGGTCGCCCTCGGGCATCGGCGTGACGGCGGTGGCAGTGAGCGAGACGCAGCGGACGGTGGCGGTCGGTGCGTGATGGAGGTAGAGCGCCGCGGTGCGGGCCTGCATCATGTGCCGGGCCTCGCGGGTCAGCGCGTCGATCAATTCTTCCTGCTCGAACTTGGTGACGAGTGATTGGCCGGCCGTGATGAGGGATTCGAGCTGGCGGGCCTTGCCGCTGAGATGGCGCAGCTTCCAGAGGCGCTGCATGACGCGGGCGGCCTCGGACGCGAGGGTCTCCAGGCGCGCCAGGTCGTCGGAGGAAAAGACGCCGGGCGTATCGCCTTCGAGATCGATGACGCCGACGATTTGTTCGCCGTCGAGCATGGGCGCCGCCATCTCGCAGCGGGCTTCGGATCGCACGGCGATGTAGCGCGGCTCGCGGGTGACGTCGGGCACGAGAAGCGGACGACGGTTGAGCACGCACCAGCCGGTGATGCCGTGGCCCAGTTTGAGTTCGGTATGGCCGGAATTCTCGGGATGGCCCCACTGGACTTCTGTTTCGAGGCGACCGGTGTTGGGGCTAAGGAGCGCGATCGAGCCGGCGTCGGCGTGAAAAACCTCCACCAGGATGCCGAGCGTCTCGCGCAAGGCGTCGCGGGGGTCTTCTGCATGCGCTGCGAGGCGGGCGATGCGGTAAAGCGCAGGCAGAATCTGGGCGTCAGGCATCGCGTCCATAGTGGCAGTCGGCCAAGCGCACGGGGGCGCGGACCAAGGAGGGCGGGAAGGGGCGGCGGTTTACTTCGCCGGTCCGGCCACCGGAGCCGGGGCGGGGGTGATCACTTCGGTCAACGCGTCGCGCAGGGCGATGAGGCGCTCCGAACTGTCGACCGGCTCGTGGTTGGCACTTTCGATGTAAAAGGTGTCAATCGCGACGCCGCGCTCGGTGCCGATGCGGGCAAAGGTGATATCGAAGGCGTGATCGGAGATGATTTTCGCCAAGCGGTAGAGGAGGCCGATTTGGTCGCGGGCCTGAATCTCGATGATCGTGCGCTGCATCGACAACTCGTGGTAAACCTCGACGGTGGGAGGAAACGAGCTGTGAAGCGTCTCGCCGCTGATCGATGTAAGGTAGCGCGTGGAGGCGATCTTCTTGGCCTGGGCGACGATGTCGGGGAGCAGGTCCTTGTTGGCCACGAGGGCTTCCTCGATGGTGCGGGCGAATTTCTCCTGCGCGGCGGCACTCTGGACGACGCCACGGCCGGGTTCGACGACGTAGAAAGTGTCGATCGCGATGTGGTCAGTGCGGGAGATGACCTTGGAGCCAAGGATGCTCAGACCGGCGACGCTGAAAGCACCGGCGAGTTTATAGAAGAGTCCGGCACGATCCCAGGTGACGACGTTTACGACGGTAAAGGAGCGGTTGAGGTCGTCCTTCCACTCGATGATGGGTTTCAGGGTGCCAACGGAATCTGCGGTGGTGATCGACTTGAAGAGCCGGTTGACCATCTGGATGTGCAGAGCGATCTCCGCCGAGTCGGTGTGGACGAAGTAGCGATCGGGGAGGAGCCCGAAGTGTGCGTTGATTTCGTCCGCACTGATACCGGGGATGGTTTTCGCGATGAGTTCCTGTTGGGTCATTTTCTTCTTTTCCTGATGGCTGGCCTCAAGGTCGGCGCCAAGCTTAAGTCGCTCAAGGGTGGAGCGGTAAAGCGAGGTATGCAACGTGTCCTTGTAGCTGTTCCAAAGGTCCGCCGCGGTGCCGCGTGCATCGCAAAAAGTGTGGACGTAGAGGTGTCGCAGGCGCTCGGCGTCGCCCACCAATTCGGCAAAGGCAGCAGCGGTCTTCGGGTCATCGACATCCCGCTTCTGCCAGAAGCGTGCCATCGCCAGATGATTTTTAATTGTGAACGAAACCAGCTCCCGTCCTTCCGGCGAAACGCCGAAGCGCTCGAGCAGCGGGGCGGCGAGACGGACGCCACTTTCGGCGTGGCCCTGGATGGCCTCGGCCTTGCCAATGTCGTGGAGCAGGAGGGTAAGATAGAGGAGCGCCGGATCAGTGCTCTCGTGGAGCACGGCGCGGTATTTGAGCGTGATGGGTTCGGCCTCGGTGAACACCCGGTCGAGCTCGCGGATCGCGTTCAACGTATGCACGTCGGCCGTATAGCGATGATAGTATTCGTGCTGGACGAGGCAGGTGAGGGCATCGAACTCCGGGATGAAGCGGCCGAGCACGCCGAGCTCGTGCATCTTTTCCAAGACCGGATGGACGGCTCCGACTTCGGATAGAATGGCCCGAAAACACACGCCGGCATCGGGGGATTGGGCGACCTCGGGGGTGAGACGGGCCAACGACGCCCGGATCAGCTGGGCGAGGTTGAGATCGAGGGTGGCGTCGAGTTGCTGACTGTGGCGAAAGACGCGGAGGAGGCGGACCGGGTCGTCGATGAAGACCTCGGGCGTCTCGGCGGCGAGTTCGCGGCCGCGAAGGACGAAGCCATCGAGGCGCTTGGCGCGGGTGAAGCGAGTGGCGCGCAGGCGCTCGCGGAAGGAGGAGCCGCCTTCGCCATTGGCGCCGCCACGGCCGATGCTGAGGGCGAGCCGGTCTTCGACGAGTTTGGAGACCCGGAAGATGGCCTGCGCGGCGCGGTAAAAGTCCTGCATGAAGTGCTCCACGCGGGGGAGCATCTCGACCTCGGTGTAGCCGAGGTTCTGGGCGATGCGGGGCTGGAGGTCCAAACTCATGACATCCGTGGCCCGGGTGCTCATGAAGTGGAGGTCGTTGCGGACGCGGAGCAGGAAATCGTAACCGCGGCGGAAGGCGACGAGGTCGTCGGCGCGGAGGTAACTCTGACTGGCGAGTTCGTCGAGGGTGAGGATGCCGAGCTTCACGCGGGCCATCCAGACGGCGTTTTGGTAATCGCGCAGACCACCGACGCCGTTCTTCAGATCGGGCTCCTGGTTGAAGACGGTGTTGCTGTATTTGGAGCGACGGGAGTTTTGGTCGTCGAGGCGGGCGGCGATGTAGGCCTTGGGGTCCTCGCTTACATAGTAGCTACGGTAGGCCTGGGAAAATGTGTCATAGAGCTTGGTCGAACCGGCGACGAGGCGGGCTTCGAGCAAGGCGGTCTTGGACTGGATCTCGCGGCGGGCTTCCTCAAACGCTTCGTCGATCGTGCGGGTGGAGTGGCCGACCTTGAGTCCGCAGTCCCACAGGGGGTAGAGGATCTCGTTGGTGAGGTGTTCCTGGAGCGGCTTGGCGAGGGCGGGCTTCGTCTTCGTGGGGAAGAGAAACATCACATCGATGTCGCTGAGCGGGCAGAGTTCGCCGCGCCCATAGCCGCCGAGAGCCACGAGGGCGACCGGGGCGGGGAGGGGGCCGTGTTTGCGGGCGAAGGACTCGTTGGCGTAATCGAAGAGGCGTGAGAGCATCGCATCGATGATCGCGGAGCGATCATGGGCGACGGACAGGCCCGAGGCGCCGGCGCTGTGCCGGTCGCGCAGTGCCGCCATTTCGATTTTCAGGAACTCTTTGCAGGCGGCGAGCCGCTGGGGCACGGAAACCTCGCCGACAAAGCGGAGACGTTCGCTGGCGTGCAACTGGAGGCGTTCGGGCATCGATTGAGGGTCCAGTAAGCAATAACCTGCGACCAATAGGCAATCTCCCATTCTTGCGCGCCAACGCCATGCTTGCATCGCTGCGCGCCGACCGGTTTTCTCGGCGATTCCAATCCTGAACTGACCCATGGCCGAGATCACCAAGAGCTACGAACCGCGCGACGTTGAAAAGAAGTGGTATGCCGAATGGCTGTCCGCTCACGCCTTCGCGGGGAAGGTCACGCCCGGCAAGGATCCCTACACGATCGTCATCCCGCCGCCCAATGTCACGGGCGTGCTCACGATGGGGCACGTGCTCAATAACACGATTCAGGACATGCTGATCCGCCGTGCGCGCCTGGAGGGGAAGTCCGCCATGTGGCTCCCCGGCACCGACCATGCGGGCATCGCCACGCAGACCGTCGTCGAGCGCCAGTTGCGCAAGGAGAAGAAGACGCGGCACGACTTCGGCCGGGAAAAGTTTTTGGAAAAGGTCTGGGAATGGCGCACCGAGAAGGGCGGCATCATCCTTGAACAGCTCCGTCGCCTCGGCGCCTCGTGCGACTGGGATCGCACGCAGTTCACGATGGATGCGCATTACTCAAAGGCCGTCCTCGACGTGTTCGTGAAGCTCTTCGACCGCGGCCACATTTACCGGGGGAAGCGCATGGTCAATTGGTGCCCGGTTTCGCAGACCGCTCTCTCGGACGAGGAAGTGATCATGAAGCCGGTGAACGGCACTATCTACCGCGTGCGCTACGAGCGCACGGATGCGCCGGGCCTCTTCGTGGAAGTGAAAACCACGCGTCCCGAGACGATCCCGGGCGACGTGGCCATCGCGGTCCATCCCGCGGACCCGCGCTACGAGGGCTGGGTCGGCAAGAAAGTCCGCCGGGCCCTCGGGCCCGACGCGGAGATCCCGATCATCGCCGATGAATCCGTGGACAAGGAATTCGGCACCGGCGCGCTCAAGATCACGCCGGCCCACGACAAGGTCGATTTCGAGATCGGCGTGCGCCACAAGCTGCCGGTCATCGATGTGCTCGAGGCAGACGGAAAGCTCAACGCCCTGGCTGGCCCCGACCTCGCGGGGATGGATCGTTTCGCTGGTCGTAAGAAAGCTGCGGAACTCCTTAAAGAGCGCGGTGCCCTCGTGGCCGAAGAAGCCTACGCCAATAACGTCGGCTACTCCGAGCGTGCCGATGTGCCGATCGAGCCGCGTCTCACGTGGCAATGGTGGCTCAAGTATCCGCGCATCGAAGAGGCCAAGGCGGCGGTGCGTGATGGCCACATCAAGTTTCACCCCGAGCGCTGGAGCAAAGTTTACCTCCACTGGCTCGAAAATATCCAGGACTGGTGCATCAGCCGCCAGCTCTGGTGGGGCCATCGCATCCCGGTGTGGTATCGCAAGGGCCTCGACAAGGAGAAGCTCACCGAGGCGGACATCAATGATCCGACCAAGGTGCACGTGTCCCTCGCCGGCCCGGCCGATCCCGAAAACTGGGTGCAGGAAGACGACGTCCTCGACACCTGGGCCTCCTCGTGGCTCTGGCCCTTCGCGACGATGGGCTGGCCCGACGAAGACAAGATGAAGGCGCAGGGCCTCGACTACTTCTACCCGACCACGACGCTCGTGACCGGGCCCGATATTATATTCTTCTGGGTCGCGCGCATGATCATGGCCGGTCTCGAGTTCATGCGGCCGGGCGATTCGATCGAGCGGCGCATCCCGTTCAAGCACGTCTACTTCACCGGCATCATTCGCGACCAGCAGGGCCGCAAGATGTCGAAGTCCCTCGGCAATTCCCCCGACCCGCTCGACCTCATCGATACCTACGGCGCCGACGGCCTCCGCTTCGGCATCGTGTCGATCGCGCCGCAGGGGCAGGATATTCGATTCCAGGAAGACCGGATCGAAAGCGGCAAGAACTTCTGCAACAAGCTCTGGAACGCCTGCCGTTTCCGCCAAATGAGTGGCGAGGCGGGCGACAACTCCTCGCTCTCGGCGATCCTGTCGCGCCTCGTGCCTGACAAGTTCGACTCCGACGACCACGCCATCCTCCAGCGACTGCTCTCCACCACGCGTGAGGTCGACCGGTGCTTCGCGGAGTTTGAGTTCAGTGCCGCCGTGCAGGCCCTCTACGGCTTTTTCTGGAATGATTTCTGCGACTGGTATGTGGAAGTCTCGAAGTCGAAGCTCCAGTCGGCCGAGACGAAGCCGACCTGCCTCGCGATTCAGGATTTGGTGCTGCGGCAGACGCTGCTGTTGCTGCATCCGGTCATCCCCTTCATCACGGAAGAACTCTGGCACCAGCTCGGCTACGGTGCGCCGGGCACTTCCATCGAGGATGTGCAGATCGACAACGCTTCGAAGGTCGCTCACGCGGCCAATGTCCACGGTATCGTGCTCGATACCGCCGCCGCCGCGGCCGTGGAGAGCCTGAAGGAACTGGTTTCGAAGTCCCGCGCCCTCAAGGCCGATCACAACCTGGCGAGTCGCCGCGATGTGAAGTTCTTCCTCACGACCGGTGACCGCGAGTGGCAGACCGTCGAGGGGAATCTCGCCAAGCTCCTCCGCATGTGCGGTGCGACCAGCCTCGAACGCTGCGATAAAGTCGACGGTGCGCCCGCGGTCGTGACCACGCTCGGCACGCTCTATCTCGATCTCGCCAGCACCGTCGATCCGGTGGCGGAGAAGGCGCGCTTGACGAAGGAGCTCGATCAGCTGGCGAAGCATATCGCCGGTACGGAGGCCCGACTCTCCAACGAAGCCTTCGTCAGCAAAGCGCCGCCGGCCGTGCTAGAAGGCGCGCGCAAGCAGCTCGCCGATCAGAAGGCTAAACGCGCGGAGCTGGAGCGCTTGTTGAAATCTCTGGTGGGTTAAGCCGTCGGTGTTTTTCGGACGGTGGAGCGGATCTCTAATGGGATCGGCTCCCCGCGCCGAATACGCAGACGCCGGCCATGGGGGAGTGCCGCCTTTTGGCGGTGCCTAAGTGGGTCAGACCTCCTAAAGGCGGAACGCCCTGCCCTCGGTGGGCTGCGGCGTGAACATCAGCGCTCATGGCCGGTTTGAGCGCGACCTCTCCGATGGGGAGATTGCGGCCCCGCCCGGAACATGATGGGGCGCATGTGCGAATGGCGGTGGGGCTCGCTCGGGAACGGGTTGCTCCCGCTCGGAATAGGGTTGGCACCGCTTGGGAAGAGGCGGTGCCCGCTCGCGACGAGGTGTGACACGCTCGGGACCGGGTAATGCCCCCTCGGACGCGGGCTGGACGCGTTCGGTCGGAGGTAATGCCCGCTCGGGACGAGGTGGCGCCCGCTCGGATGGAGGTGGAGCGCGCTCGGATGGAGGTGGAGCACGCTCGGATGGAGGTGGCGCCCGCTCGGGACGAGGTGGAGCCCGCTCGGATGAAGGTGGAGCACGCTCGGGAAGAGGAGGAACGCGTTCGGATGCAGGTGGAGCGCGCGCGGGAGGACGTGATGCCTGCTCGGGTTCGGGTGGGGCACGCTCGGAGCTAGAGATTGCACCTTCGGACCAAGGTCGGACGGGTTTCGGACCGGGTCGGAAGCGTTTGGGCGTGGGGCCGCCACGCAGGCTTGGCGGCGCTGGCTCTACCGCGATCGTTTGGCGACGCGTGGCGGTGGATTATCCCGTGACACGGTCAATCAGGCGACCGGTCGCGCGGAGGGGAACTCGGCGATGAAGATCGTGCCGCCGCCGGTGGCGGGTTCAGCCCAGATGCGGCCGTGATGCTGCGTAACGAGATCGTGCACGAGCGCGAGACCGAGGCCGATGGAGGGCTCGCCGGCGGTGGGGCGGGCGCTGAGCCGGCGGAAGCGCCGGAATTGTAGTCACAAAACGACAGGACGGCAACCGGCCGAAACCGTAGGATATGCAGTTTCACACCTGAATTACGTCCCCACCTATCTTATGATGCATTCAACCTAGATTCCGCAGTTGAGAGTTTGGTTTTTCACGGAAAGTGCTGAGATGAGGGACTATGGCGCAGACCAAGAAGACGGAGGTGATTCACCCGCAGGGTGAAGGAGATTTTAGCTTCGCGACAGCCGGAGGACGGGTGCGGATG
>CANGHW010000147.1 GCA_947453695.1 Opitutia bacterium | reverse complement strand
GCCGAGGAACTCGTGGTGATCGGGGTGGAGTTCACCGCGGGCGTGGAGACGGATCTTGTCGAGCGTGCGTGGCAGAAAATAGAAGCCGCCGAGTTTGGCGTAGGCGGAGACGGGGCGTTGGGTCATGGGGAAATCAGCGGCGGAAATCTGCGATGAGCGCAGTGGGATCGGGTGCGCGCATCAGCGCTTCACCGACGAGGACGGCATGGGCGCCGGCGGCGCGGACGCGCTTCGCATCAGCGGCAGTGTGGATACCACTCTCGCTCACGGCGGTCACGTCGCGCGGGAAGAGGGGGATCAGGCGCTCGCTGAGGCCGAGGTCGGTTTTGAAGATCGCAAGATCGCGATTGTTGACGCCGATGATCTTGGCGCCGTGGGCGTGGGCGCGGGCAATCTCGGCCTCGGTGTGAATCTCGAACAGCGCGTCAAGACCGGCGGCGGTTGCGGCGGAGGCGAGCGTTTTCATCTCCTCGTCGGTGAGCGCGCGGACGATGATCAGGATGGCGCTGGCGCCGGCTTCGCGGGCTTGCAGGACCTGGATCGGGTGAACGAAGAAATCCTTGCGAATGCACGGGCGCGCAGGGGCGTGGGCGCAGAAGTGCGCCGTCACGTCACGGAGGTCGTCGAGCGTGCCGCCGAAGAATTTTTCGTCGGTGAGCACAGACAGGGCGTCGGCCCCGGCGGCTTGGTAGCGCTGGGCCTGGGCGACCGAAGAAGCGCCGGCCTTAATATCTCCCGCCGAGGGCGAGCGGCGCTTGATTTCCGAAATGACCGCGAGCGAGCCATCGGCCCGGCGCAAAGCGGCGGCAAACGAGGGCGGGCGCGGGTGGGCGGCATCGGCGCGGGCCAGCTCGGCGTCGGAGACCGGACGGACGAGCGGGGCGATTTCGCGGCGCTTCCACGCCATGATTTCGGTAAGTTTGTCGGACATGAGATGGCCCACGGAACACACGGAACACCCGGAACTCAAAGCCGAAGTTTTTCGCGGAAAATTTCCGTGTATTCCGGAAGTTCTGCGGGCAGCTTGCACGGATGAGCGCGATCGAAGACCTCAAAACGACGATGGCCCGCCTGCGGGCGCCGGACGGCTGTCCGTGGGACCAGGAACAGACGCACGCTTCGCTGGTGCGCTGCCTGATCGACGAGGTGAGCGAGCTGATCGACACGATCGATCGCAATGATTCCGCGCACATGCGCGAGGAGCTGGGCGACGTGCTGATACAAATTGTGTTTCACGCGCGCATCGAGGAAGAGGCGGGGCGGTTCAACTTTGACGACGTCGCGCGCGAAATTAACGAGAAACTGGTGCGGCGGCACCCGCACGTATTTGGGACGGGCAAGTTGAACACGTCCGAGCAGGTGATTGCGAAGTGGGAGGAGATCAAGGCCACGGAGAAGAAGAACGGGCCGGTGGCGAAGGGGGTATTCAAGGAACTGCCGCCGCGACTGCCGGCGCTCATGTTTGCCGAGACGATTTGGAAGCAGATTGAGAAAAAATCGCTGCCGGCCGAGGGGATCGTCGATGCGGCACAAGTGAAGGCACTGGGGGCGCAGCTCGACGAGGCGATGCTGGGCAAGATGCTCTTCGAATTGGCGGCGGCGGCGCGAGCCAAGGGCCTCGATCCCGAGGGTGCGCTGCGGCTGCATGCCACCAAAGTCATGTCCGATGTCGAAGCGCGCGTCCAAACCGGCGGCCAGTGACGGCTCTCCGGGCGCCGCGCCCGTCCCGCCGCCGCCCGAGGTAGTGGCGGAGTGGTGGATGCCGTTCGAAGATTTTCTGGCGAAGGAACGGCGCTACTCGCTCTACACGGTGCGCAACTATCGGCAGGCGTTTGATGATTTCTATCGCTGGCTGGCGGGCAGCGGACTGTGGGGCAAAGGGATCGGAGCCCTCGGGCCGCGGGAGATGCGCGACTTTGTCATCGAGGGACAGCGACGCTTCGACCGGCGCACGCTGCACAACCATGCATCGGGGTTGCGGACCTTTTTCAAGTATTGGATGTGGCACGGAAAGCTGCGGGTAAATCCGCTGCTCGGGGTGCCGCTGCCGAAGCTGGAGAAACGGCTGCCGCAGTTTCTCACTGAAGAGCAGATGAAGCTACTGCTGAGCGGCCCGGAGCGCCTCCTCGCCAACGAAGGCATCTCGCCGCACGAGGCGTGGCATGACCGGTTGGCGATGGAGTTGCTCTACGGCGGCGGCCTGCGCGTGAGCGAAGTCGTGGGGCTGAATTTTGGAGCGATCGACTTCGAGTCAGGCGTGGCCCGGGTAGTCGGAAAGGGCAGCAAGGAGCGACTCTGTCCGCTCGGGCGGGTGGCGATCGCGGTGGTGAAAAAGGTGCGGGACGAATTCGCGGTCGACCAGGGGGCGAGTGGACCAGTGCTCGCTGGTCCCAAGGGTCGGCGCACAAGCGTGCGAGAGGTGCAGTTGCGGTTGAAGCGCTACCTCGCGCTTGCCGGCCTACCGCTCGATCTTACCCCCCACAAGTTGCGGCATTCGTATGCGACCCACCTGCTCAATGCCGGAGCCGACTTGCGCCTCGTGCAGGAGCTGCTGGGCCATTCACAACTGGCGACGACACAGGTTTACACCCACGTGAGCGTGGCGCGGCTGAAGGAGATTTACGCGAAGGCTCACCCGCGGGCGTGAACGTGGGCTGAGACAGGGATAGTCTCGGCGCGACGGACAGAGCCTAGCGCGCTTACTTTTTCTGCTGCGCGTAAATGACGGCAGCTTCGGCGCGACGGGAGACGTGGAGTTTTTCGAACACGGTGCTAAGATAGTTTTTGACCGTCTTGTCGCTCAGGCCGAGCCGGGCGGCCACTTCCTTGTTGGTGCAGCCTTCAGAGATAAGTGCCAACACGCGTTTCTCCTGCGGGGAAAGCAAGGCGAGGGATTTTTCGGTCCCGGCACCCGATTTGACCAATTGCATCACCCGAGCGGTGACCGCGGGATCGAGGATCGATTTTCCCTGGGCGACGTCGTGAATCGCCTGCACGAGACCACGGCCATCGATTTCCTTGAGCAAATAGCCGTGGGCGCCGGCGCGAATGGCCTCATCGACCAACGTTTCGTCAGCGACCGAGGTCAGAATAATGACGCGAAGATCAGTGACGGTCTGCAGCACGGCGCGACATACATCGAAGCCGGTGCCGTCGGGTAGGCGGATATCGAGCAAGGCGACGTCGGGTTTGAGGCGGACGCAGGTTTCGATCGCGGTGGTGACGTTGCCTGCTTCACCCACGATCTGAATGGTTCGATCGGTCCCGAGCAGGGCGCGGAGCCCCATGCGGACCACCTCGCTGTCGTCGACCAGCAAGAGACGAATCGGGGCAGTCGGTGTGGATAGAGTGGTCATACAGGGCTGGTGCGATGGAGCGGCAAAGTAATGACGACGCGGGTGCCTTCGCCCGGTTTGCTCGTGAACCGCACCGTGGCGCCAAGGCGATCGGCTCTGGCGCGGATATTCGCGAGACCGTGGCCGCCCGCACGCGGCGCGGCGGAATCGAATCCGGTGCCATTGTCCTGCACGAGCAGGCACACCTCGTCACCCCCTTCATGGACGCGGACCGTGACGAGCGAGGCGCCGCCATGGCGCAAGGCGTTGCTGACCGCCTCACGGGAAATCTGGAGGGCGTCGATTACCTGCTCCGCTGAAAGATGGGCCGCGGCGTGGTCGTCGATCTTCACGTCGAAGCGCACATCGCGACCGGCCCGAATCTCCTCCAGGAGGGTATCGAGGCCATGCGCGAATCCTCCGCGGCGCAAGGCGTCGGGGGTTAGCCCGGTAATGTAGGAGCGCACATCGCGGATGGTGGCGTTGAGCGCATCGAGGCTTTGAGCGAGACGGCGGTCCGCTTCGGCGGGCTCGGAAGCGATCAGGGCACGAACGGACTCGAGCGTCAGGCCGACGGCGTAGAGTGATTGGATGATTCCATCGTGAAGATCGTGACCGAGGCGGATTTTCTCCTCATGGGACCGGGCCAGTAGTTGTTGCCGGAGGCGGGCATCTTCTTCTGCGCGACGCCGCACATCGCGCTCCCGGCTTAGTTCCGCGCCTTGGGCGGCGGATGACACGGCGAGTTTGGTCAGAGTATCGATCTCCTGGCGGGCAACGGAAAATGGCTGCTTTGTCTCGCCGCCGCGCAGCGGACGCCGGGCGAGGCTGATGACCAAAACGACTGCAAGAACGGTGCCGGCGACGGCGAGTCCAAGCGCGAAGCGGGGCGGAATAGAGGCGAGACGGACGGTGGTAGGAGTGACCTCGGGCTGTCCGGCCTGCCAAAGCGGCACCAACAAAAGGGCGGTGAGCGCTGCCAGCACGACAAACAAGGCGAGGGCGAGGAAGCGCGGCAGCGAATTCATACAAAGGCTGCGATACGGTGCCTCCGGGAGCCGCGGGCGTCAAAACTTTCGACATTTCGACGCGGGCGCGTTTTATTGTTCGGCTCGACATGAAGTCCTTCTACATCACGACCGCCATCGACTATGTGAACGGTTCGCCACACCTGGGCCACGCCTATGAAAAGGTGCTGACGGACACCATTGCACGATTCCGTCGGCAGATGGGCGACCAGGTGCACTTTCTAACCGGAGTCGACGAACACGGGCAAAAAGTGCAGGCTAGCGCGAAGAAGAGGGGCATACCACCCCAGCAATTTTGTGATGAAGTGAGTGCGGAGTTTCGCGCGCTCCTGCCCAAGCTAAACATCACCAACGATGATTTCATCCGCACGACCGAAGAGCGGCACAAGAAAGTCGTGCGCGCGGTGCTCCAGCAACTCTTCGATAAGGGCGAGATCTACAAGGCCGAATACAAGGGCTTTTACTCGACGCGACAGGAGCAGTTTTTGCAGGAAAAGGACCGCCTCCCGGATGGGACCTGGCCGGAACTGTTTGGCGAGGTAACCGAGATCGTGGAGTCGAATTACTTCTTCAAGTTGAAGCAGTATCAGGAGTGGCTGGTGGATTTTCTCACCACGAACGAGAATTTCATCTTTCCCGCCTACCGGCAGAAACAAGTGCTCGAGTTCCTCAAAGAGCCGCTGAATGACCTCTGTATTTCGCGCCCGCGCGAGCGGCTGGAGTGGGGGATTTCGCTGCCGTTCGACGAGAACTACGTCACCTACGTTTGGTTTGATGCCTTGCTCAACTATTACTCGGCGGTCGTAGATCGACCCGAGATCTGGGCCGAGGCCCACCACGTCATCGGTAAGGATATTCTCGTGCCGCCGCATGCGGTCTATTGGCCGATCATGCTGAAGGCGGCGGGCATATCGCTGCCCAAGGGTATCATCGCCCACGGCTGGTGGCTGCAGCGCGGGGCTAAAATGTCGAAGAGCACGGGCAATGCGCTCAACCCGCTGGATCTTGTGACGGAGTTCGGCACGGACGCATTCCGCTACTTTCTGATTCGCGAAATGAACGTGGGGCAGGATAGCGATTTCACCCGCGAGCAGTTCCTCGTGCGCTACAACAGCGAACTGGCCAACAAGCTGGGGAATCTCGTCAACCGCACCCTTAACATGACGACCCGCTATACCGGCGGTATCGTCCCGGCGCCGGAGGTGGAGGAGGAACTCGAGAACGGCCTGCGCCAACTATGGGAGAAAACGCAGGCGGAGTTCATTCCATTGTGTGAGGGCTATCAGTTTCACACCGCGCTGGAGCGGGTGATGGAATTTTTGACCGAGGCTAACGCCTACGTGGAAAAACGCGCGCCGTTCCGGCTCGCGAAGTCGGCGGAGCCCAAGGATCAGGCGCTGATGCGCACCTCGCTCGCGACGATGGCCGAGTCACTGCGCCTCGCCGTGGCGATGATGCAACACGTGACCCCCTCGACGACGGAGAAGATCAACGCCGTGCTCGGCTACACGCCCGGCACCACGTGGCGGGACGAACTCGTCTGGGGGACCAAACTCACCGGGGCCAAGGTAGCCGAGGCATTGGTGCTCTTCCCGCGCCCTGCGCCGCCGGAGAAGGCGGCCGCAGCGCCCAAGGCGTAAGCACGCTAGGCCGTGACCATCCTGCCGATTCATCCCGCGGAGAACGCGTCACCGGATGCGTTGCGGGCATTTCTCGGTCAATGTCGTGACGCGGCAGCACGAGCCGGGCGGCCCAAATTGGTGAGCATATCGCTGGCGGTCGACGCCCTCGATCCCCTGGCCGTGCTCGAGTCAATTTTCGAATCAGGCGAACCGCATTTCTATGCGGAACGCCCGGGGATCGAAAGTGCCGTGGCCGGGGCGGAGGTAGCGGTGGCCGGTGAGGCGCGTGGGCCGGATCGATTTGCCGCGGTGCAGCGGTTCATCGACGACACGTTGGCGCACACGATTGCCGTGGGGGACGTAAATGCGCCATTTGGCGGTCCCCATTTTTTCGCGGCGTTCGGGTTTCAAGGGGAGAGCGAAGCCGGGGCGGCCTTTCCCGCGGCGACGGTGTTTGTGCCCCGCTGGCAAGTCGCGCGCGCAGGAGCGACCACGACGGCGGTGGCCAACTTGCTCGTAGCGCCCGACGCTGAGCTGGAAACGCTCGTCGAGCGGGTGTGGCGGGCCCATGGAAAATTTCGCAGTTTCCGCTACCGGGACAACGCGGAGGCGGATCCGGTGGTCACGGAAACAGCAACGCAGGTCGCAACGACCGAGGCGGGCGACTACCGGAGCACGGTGGCGCGGGCGGTGGAGCGGATCGGCCAGGGTGAGTTCAAAAAGATCGTGCTGGCCCGAGCCAAAGATCTTACGGCGACCCGCCCCCTACATCCCCTGCGCGTGTTGAATGGATTGCGCCAGCGCTTCACGGATTGCTACTCCTTCTCGTTCGCGAATGGACGCGGCCAGAGTTTCATCGGCGCAAGTCCGGAGCGCCTCGTGCGGGTGAGCAAGGGCGTGCTCGAAACCGAAGCGCTGGCGGGTTCGATCCGGCGTGGCGCCGGGGCGAGTGAAGACGCCGCGCTCGCCGCGGCACTGCTGGCCAGTGAGAAGGATATCCGGGAGCAACGAGAAGTGCTCGATGATATCGTCGCGCGCCTGACGCCGCTCGGACTCGACCTGGAGTTTTCCCCGCGTCCGCAAGTGCGCCGACTGGCGAATGTGCAACATCTGCACACGCCGGTTCGGGCCGCGTTACCGGAGAAGGTGAGACTTTTGGACGCGCTAGCGGCATTGCATCCGACGCCGGCTGTCGGGGGCAGTCCCCGGGAAGCGGCGATGGCGGCGATCCGGGAGCTGGAGGGTTTTCCCCGTGGGTTGTATGCGGGAGCCCTCGGTTGGTTGAATGCGCGGGGCGGGGGAGAGTTTTTTGTCGGCATTCGCTCGGCTGAAATTGACGGACGAAAGGCGCGCGTGTTTGCCGGCGCTGGGATCGTCGCCGGGTCGACGCCAGATAAGGAATTTGCAGAAACTGAACTGAAGTTTAAGGCCATGTTGGAAGCCTTGCTCGCACCATGAACGCGCCGTCACATTTTGATTTCCGCAATGTAAACGCGCTCTGGTGCAGCGTGCTCGTGGAAACGCTGGTGCGCACGGGCGTGCGGCACGCGGTTATTTCGCCGGGATCACGCTCAACTCCACTGACCATGGCTTTGGCCCGCCATCCGTTGGTCAAGGCGACCCCGGTAGTAGATGAGCGCTCGGCGGCATTCTTTGCGCTGGGAATGGCCAAGCGCACGGGCGCTCCGGCGGTGCTGGTGTGCACTAGTGGCACGGCCGGGGCGAATTACTTCCCCGCCGTGATTGAAGCGCAGGAAGGCGGCGTGCCTCTGATCGTGATCACGGCAGATCGCCCGCCCGAGATGCGCGCGTGCGCCTCGGGGCAGACCATTGACCAGCAGAAACTCTTTGGCGACCACGTCGCCTTTTTTCATGAATTCGCCGTGCCGGTCGCGAGCGAATCGATGCTGCGCTACCTGCGGCAAACGGTGGCGCACGCCGTTGAACGCAGCCGGGAGTCGGCCGGACCGGTCCACCTGAATGCGCCCTTCCGTGATCCATTGCCGCCGGTGGTGCAGGGGGACCTCGCGAGCGAGTTCGCCGGGTGCGATTGGAGCCGTTTCTTCTCCCATCTCGGACCAAACGTGATGGCCGTAACCACGGCGCCCCTGCCGCGTTTTTTGCCTGACGTGCATGGAGTGATTGTTGCCGGACCGGCGCAACCCGCAGACCCGGCGCGCTACGCCGCGGCGGTGGGAGAGGTGGCGCGAAAATTGGGCTGGCCAGTGGTGGCGGATGCCTTGTCGCCCCTGCGCCAGCATGCCGACGTGGTTCCGCACTTGGTGACGAGCTACGACGTTATTTTACGCAATCCCAGCGTCGCGGAGCGATTGCAGCCGGAGTCGATTCTGTGTGTCGGAAACTGGCCGACGAGCAAAGTGCTTCGGGCGTGGTTGGAGGCGTCCAGCGCCACGACGTGGCTCGCCACCGAGCGCCTGGATAATCGTGATGCACTCCACGGGCGTGCGCGCACCCTGCCCCTTTCCCTGGTAGCGCTGGCGGCCCAGCTCCCGACTTTTGCCGCGCCCAATGGTTACGAACGGATGTGGGCGATGTATGAGCAGAAAGCGCGAAGTGAGATCGATGGACGATTGGAGGCGGAATCGGGGCTGTTTGAGGGCAAGGCCGCATGGTTGCTCGCACGCCATTTGCCCGTCGAAACTTCGCTGGTGGTGGCAAACTCGATGCCGATTCGCGACGCGGAGTATTTTTTCCCGGCGTCGGATCGCCGGCTACGACTCCTCTGCAACCGAGGGGCAAACGGGATCGATGGCACCCTCTCAACCGCACTTGGAGTCGCCCATGACGCCGGGCGGCCGGCGGTGTTGTTGGTCGGAGATCTCGCGCTGCTGCACGATACCAACGGGTTTCTGCTGCGGTCTAAATTTCGTGGGTCGCTGACGATTGTGTTAATCAACAATAACGGGGGCGGAATATTCGGACACCTTCCCGTCGCACAATTCGATCCGCCGTTTGAGGAGTTTTTTGCGACACCGCAGGATATGGATTTTGCCAAGTTGGCTGCAGCCTATGGCGTCGAGCACGTGCTCGTTCGCGACTGGACGCATTTTACTGAACTCGTCTCCGTTCTTCCCACGGGCGGCCTGCGCGTGATCGAGGTGCGCACCGACCGGAAAAGTGATGCGAGCAAACGCAAGACGTGGTTTGCCGACGCGGCAGCCAAGCTTGGCTAACTGCCAGCGAAACCACGAGAAATTCAGGGCACTTCATAGACCTCCACGAGCGCGGTGCCGGTGGAGTTATTTGCGCCTGAAACTTGGACGGAGTAACCACCGGGCGGGAGCGTGGTGAGGAGGGCAGCGTCGCGGGACGCAAGCGGAAGGGCGAAGGCGCCGACGGAGGAGAAGACGGAGGAGAGTGAGGCGGCGAGTGCGGGAGTGGCAGCCCAGTTGTCGTTTTCGGCAAGCTTGGTCGAGGTGGAATCAAAGAGCGTGAGCTGAGGATCGGCTACGGTGCCGGGAACGCCGAAGTCGCCCAAGGTGGGACCAATTGCGCGGATGAGCACGGTCTTGGACGTGGGGCCAGCGAGGGTGAACCCGACGGTGAGGCCGGTGCCGAGGGATTTGAGGACCGAGACATTGAGCAGGCGCGGCGTGGCGGTGAAGAACGACGCGGCAGGGGTGGCATCGTAAACTTCAGCGATTACTTTGCCGGGTCCGGTGGCGGACACGGCGACTGAATTGTCGCGCGTGGTTAACGCGGTCGTGACCGCGGCGTCGAGGGAGGCAGGACCAGTGAGAGCAAAGGCTCCGACGGAGGCCATCGCTGAGGCAAGCTCGGGTCGGCCGCCCCAATTGTCGTTTTGTCCGGTGGCGGCTGCGCCGGCAAAGAGTTCGAGACGAGGGTCCGCGACCGGACCGATTACGCCGAGTGCGGAGAGGGAGGGGCCGACGGCGCGGAGGACCACAGGTTTGGCTCCGGTCGTGCCGGGGCCGCCGACGACATAGCCGAGAGTGAATGAATCGGAAGCTCCGGTGAGCTCAGTGAGCACGGAGAGGTTGATCAACCGACCGGCGGTGGAGACGACCGAGGCATCGGCGGAGAAGACCAGGCTGTTGGCGCCTGCGCGAACTGGCGAGGTGGTGAGCACGTAGCGGCCGTTACCGTAGGCGAGATCGAGGGGCCCGGTGAGTTCAAGGCCGCCGGGAAAGGTGGCCGCGAGGTCGGTCCAGGTGACGCCATCAGTGGATTGGAGGAGACGACCGGAGGCACGGAGCGAAATTAAGCGGCCGTTAACAAAGCGCACCGAGTCGAGGGATGATTCGAAGGGCGAGCCGGCGGGAAACGTGGTGGCTGAGAACGAAACGCCATCGGTGGACGTGTAGGCGGCGCTGCCGTTTTGTCCGACCAGGAGCCAGCGGCCGCCACCGAACACAACGGAGGCCACGTCGGGCGCGACCGCGGAGAGGGTGAACTGAAATCCGTCGGTGCTCGTATAAAGACGGCGCACGGTGTTGAAGCCGGACGTGAAGCTGCCGGCGAGATACCAGCGACCGTCGCCATAGGCGAGTGAGTGCCAACTGCCGAAACCGGGATTGAGTGGGACGTTGGTCCAGTTGACACCGCCATTCACAGAGTTCACGAGGAAACTGTTGGCCCCGGCGGCGAGGAGGCGGGTGCCGTCGCCGGCGACGGCGGTTACTATCTGCGTAGGCGAACTACCGGCGGTGGCGTTCGTCCAGGTTATGCCGTCGCTACTCGTGCGGAAATTGGCCGTGACGATATTGTTCACCACGGTGACGTCGTTGATGATGAATTTCCCGTTGGCGAAGCGGACGGGACTGTTGATCGAGGAGGCGGAGGTGGTGCGCAGAATGGTTTCCTGCCAGCGGAGACCATCGAGCGAAGCGAACACGCGGAGGGATGCGGACGTCGCGGTGCTGACGACAAAGGTGCCGTTGCCGAATACGACGCCATTGACGGGGCCGACGGTGAACGGGGTATCGATGAGCTTGAAAGCGATGGTAGGGGCCTGAGCGCGAGAGGGGGCCGTGAAGGCACAAAAAAGGAGTGCAGAGCAGAGTGCGCGGAGGAGCGAACGGAGCGGCATGGGACGGAAGAATACGAGATGGCGGGGAAAGAGGAACGGCGAAAGTCAGCGCGATGAGCGCGCAGCATTCATTCCCTCGATGGGCGTCGCGGGTGGGCGGAGGGTGTGAGCCGGCATGGCGTGTAATCCTACCATCGGCCGCCAACGAGCGGAGCCGTAGTGAAAAACTCCGGCGGGCTCGCACGTCGGTGCCCCTAGTGCGCGCACCCGCCAAGAAGGGTGGCGCGCAAAGGGCGACAATCTTCCTGCGCCGCGGAGGGTGCGCTCAGGGCACTTCGTAGACCTCCACGAGGGCGGCGCCGGTAGTGTTGTTCACGCCAGAGACTTGGACGGAGTAGCCGCCGGGCGGGAGAGTAGTGAGGAGGGCGGCGTCGCGGGAAGTCGTCGGAAGGGCGAAGGCACCAACGGAAGTGAAGGCCGCGGTGAGCGACGTGGCGAGGGCAGGGGTTGCGGCCCAGTTGTCGTTCTCGGCAATCTTGGTGGACGAGGAATTGAAGAGCGTGAGTTGGGGATCTTCGACCGTGCCCGCGACGCCGAAGGAGCCGAGGGTAGGTCCGATGGCGCGGATGAGGACGGTCTTGGGCGTAGAGCCAGCTATGGTGAAACCAACCGTCAGACCTGTGCCGAGGGATTTCAGGACCGAGACGTTGAGCAGACGCGGAGTCGTCGTGATGAATGCCGCATCGGTCGTGGCGTCGTAGATTTCGGCGAGGACGAGGCCGAGGCTCGAATCGGCCGCTGAAACTTTCACCGAATTGTCCCGCGTGGTAAGGCTGGTGGCAACTGCCGAGTCTTTAGAGTTCGTGGCAGCAAAGGGAAACGCGCCGACAGAGGAGAATGAGGTGCTGAGCGTAGATGCGCCACCCCAGTTATCATTTTCACCTGTCTTAGTCGCACCGGCATAGAGTTCGAGTTTAGGATCAGGAAGTGTGCCGCCTACACCGAGAGCACCGAGCGCCGGACCAGCGGCGCGGAGGACAACTGGCTTGGCGCCGGTGGTGGATGCTCCACCGACGACATAACCGAGGGTAAAATTATCGGTGGGATCGGAGAGCGAAGTCAGCACGGAAAGGTTGGAGATACGGCTGATCGAGTTTACTGTGATGGTGGCGGCCGGGCTTGTGACGGAACCGCCGAAATTCGTGATGGTGACTGAATACCTGGCGGTGTCGGCTGGTCGCAGATTGGGAAGGACAAGCGTGCTAGAGGTAGCTCCAGGAAGGGGCGCGCCATCGCGAAGCCATTGGTAGGTAAAGGGGGCGGAGCCGTTGGCGACTACGTTTAGGGTAGCGCTGTTGCCGGAAAGCGTCGTCTGAGCGGCCGGCGCAGTGGCGACCGTGGGGAGGACGAGCGGGGTCGAAACTATGAGCGTGGCGTCGTTGCTGGTGATTGTGCCCGTGGAGTCAGTCACCTTTACGGAATATTTTCCGCCATTGGCGTGGTAAACCGTATCGATCCGCAACGTGGCGGCGGTGGCATTCGGGATCGCTCTACCATTAAAGGACCATTGGTAGGCGAGCGGAGCAGTGCCTACAGCGCCAGCCACGAAAGACGCTTTTTCTTCAACCGCGACGGTGACGGACGCTGGTTGGACGCCGAACGCGAGGGCGGGTGATTGCAATCGCGCAGAGCGACTGATGTTT
>CANGHW010000146.1 GCA_947453695.1 Opitutia bacterium | reverse complement strand
CGACGTAGGCGAGCGCCTGGTAGGAGGCGTTGACGAGGGAGAGGAAGCGGTCGGCGCGCTCTTGGGTGGGGCCGGTGTCGGCGGCACCAGCGAAGGGCACGCACGCCAGCAGGGCCAACGCGCAGGGGAGAAAACGGGTTCTCTTCATACAGAGCGGGAATGCCTTCTGACGGGGAAAGTCAATGCCTCCGCGAGGCGGGTGGCCCGGTGGAGTGAGCCGCGAACGAACCGGTGCGGTGGACGGTCCGGATGGATCAGGAGGAAAGGGCGACGGCTTGGGCGGGCGCGGCAGGGGGAGTCTCCGGGATCCAGAATTCAAAGCGGGCGCCATGCCCGAACTGGCTGGAAACCGTGATTTCTCCGCCCATGGCGGTGACAAGGCGCCGGGAAATGGTCAGTCCGATACCCGTGCCGGCTTGGGATAGCACTCGTTTGGTGCTGACCTGCACGAACGCCTCGAAAATCGCTTTCAAATTCTCCGGTGCGATGCCGGGGCCGGTGTCCTCGACGGCAATCACGATCCGCCGAGGGCGGCCCGTCGCAGGATCGGCGGGACAAAGGGAAGCCTGGATCTCGACGTGGCCGGACGGGGTGAACTTGACGGCGTTGCCGCCGAGGTTGATGAGGATCTGCTTGATGCGCTGGGGGTCGCCCAGCCAAGTGAGTTCCGGCGGAAGCTGGTCGGCGGTGCGCAGCTCGAGGTTGGCGCGCTGGGCGGACGGCGTGAGGATATCGACGATGTCCGCGATGAGTTGCGACGGCTGGAAAGGCTCGCTCGCAATGACGACGGAACCGGCCTCGAGTTTGGAATAGTCGAGCACGTCGGAGATTACGGCCATGAGCACGTGGGCGGATTTTTCCAGCGTGTTCAAGGTGCGGAGCTCAAGCGGGGATTTCTGATTCCGGGCGAGCTTCAGGATACCGACGCCCGTGATGATCGAGGTGAGCGGGGTCCGCAGCTCGTGGCTGACGGTGGCGAGAAACGCACTCTTGGTGCGAGCTGCGGCTTGGGCGGCGATGAGTGCTTGCTGCAGTTCGCTGGTGCGGTCGGCCACTCTTGATTCCAGTTCGGCGAGGAGTTGTTCGCGCTTTTGTTGTTCATCGACGAGGCGATGGGCCATGTCGGCAAGGTTGTGGAGGAGTTCGTGGAACTCGCGGGGCAGTTTCAGGGCTCTTTGCTCTTCGAGGAGGGCGATGCGCGCATGCGGCTGGCGGGAGAAATGGATGACGTTTCTTCCGGTGGAGAGGAGGTCCTTGATGGACCACGTGGTGAACAGGGACGCCAGCGCAGCGGTGCCAATGGCGACCACCAGCATCCAGAGATAGGCTTCGACGACGGGACTCAGGACATCCTCCCACTCGCGCTGCACAGTGATGTTCCAGTCGGTCGCGGGCACGGGAACGCTGATGGAGAGGTAGTTGACCTTGGCTGGGCCGGAGCTGTCCGTAAAACGCACGGGGGCGGACGTGCCTTGGTTAATGAGCCGGTTGAGCGGAGTTTGCCTGAGATCGGAAAGGGGAGGGAGTCCGAATCCGTGGGAGGTGATGGCTTTACCGCGGCCGTCGCTGAGGAGCAGGCGCCAGCATTCACTCGGGCTCCGTGAGTTCACTATGTCGGCCAAGGTGGCGACTTTGATGGAGCCCTCGATGATGCCGATGGTCTGGCCGGAGTGCTGGATGACGGGTGCACTGACGGCCACCAGTAATTCGTGGCCGAAAGCGCGGCCCCGAAAGATGCCCGAAACATAGACGTGTCCGGAGGAGAACGCGCCGGTGAAGTAATCGCGGTCAGAGACGTAAGTGTCACTGCCGCTGGTCTGCCCCAGAAGAGGGGCGGGCGCGGTCGCGACGATACGGCCGCTAGAGTCGGCCGCGAGCATGGTGGTGAACTGGTTCGACCGTGCCTGGGTTAGCTCGAGTTCGGTGGCGAGACGCGGATAGTTTTTGAACCACTCGGGATCGGACTGGCGGGCGGCGGTTTCCCGGACGGTGATCGTCGCTTCGGTGATGCGATTGCCGATTTCAGCGGCCAAGCGCTGGGCGGTGGTCGTGAGGTTCTGCCGGGCCTCAGAGAGGGCGCGCTGCTCGAAGCTGCGGGCGGCCAGCAGTCCGCCGACCAAGACGGGAAAGGTGCCGAAGGCGATGTAGCGCTTAAGCAGAAATGCGCTGAACGTCTGGGTTTTGCCGGAGAGTGGGAGGGAGTTCGAACTCTCCAGCAGCTCCATGATAATGTAGGCGATCCAGATGGCGATGAAGCCGTTGATCGGCTGCACGCCAAGGGCGTGTTCGAGCGAGGGATGGGGGATCGGGTAAACGTAGTTGTAGGTGAACCAGGAGAGCGGAGTGCCGAAAACGATCCAGAAGGCGATGTCAGCGAGGAGCGGATTGAATCTCCGGCGCCAGGCGTAGCCCACCCATAGTCCCTCAAGGGCGATGATGGCGCCCGAGTAGGGTTGCGACCATTTGAGGGACAGGATGCCGGTGCTGAGCACGAGCACGATGAGGGCGAGGTTGGGGCCAACCACCCGCAGTGCGATCCAGTAAAAAACTACGCCGAGCACCAGGGAGTGGCCCGCAAAAATCTGCGGGGCAAACCAATCGGCGGAGATGGCGAGCGCCGAGAACACGACCACCAGCAGGGCGCATACGGGCCAGGCGAGCGGCGTGCGTCGCGGCAGGTCTACCGGCATGAATGCGGTCTTCATCGGGGAGCTGCGGCCGGGCCGGAGCCGGGGCCGGGACGCTTTAGCCGGCGCGCGGGGTCTGCAGGAATTTTTCGACGGTGGAAATCAGGTTTTCCGGGTCGAACGGCTTGTAGAGGTAGGCATCCGCTCCGAGTTCCAGACCACGCTCGACGTGTTTTTTGGTCGCGTGGGCGGAGAGCATAATGATCGGCGTTTGGCGGTGGAGGGCGGAGGCACGCACCTGCGTGACGACCCAGTTGCCGTCGCCGTTGGGCATCACCAGATCGGTGACAATCAGGTCGACCGTCCGGGTGGCGAGGAAGTCCATTGCCTCCTGACCGCAGGCGGCCATTTGCACGGTGACACCGACCAGCATGAGGAGATCGGCGGTGGTCTCGCGGATGGCGAGGTCGTCGTCGATGAGCAGGACGAGTTTGGGAGAGTCGGCGGAGGTGGTCATGGAGGGAGCGGATTAGCCCAGTGCCATCATGGTTTGATCGGAGGTGGTGGTCTCCGCGGGGGGAGATTCCTGATGGAGGGGGAGGATCAGGGTTGCCGTGATACCGGGGCCCGGGGTGTTGGGCTGCAGGGTGAACTGACCTTGGCCCAATTCAGCGAAGCGGCGGGCGAGGGACAGGCCCATACCGGCGCCGCCGTTTTCGGGAGAGCGGCGATCTCGGGACGGGGTGCCGAGGAGTTCCGCGATCTGCAGAGGCGTCATTCCGCGGCCGACATCGATCACGGAAAAACGATAGTGCTGCTCCTGGATACGGCCGCTGATGCGGACGGGCTGACCGCGGACGGAAAATTTCAAAGCATTGGCGACGAGGTGCTGCCAGACGCGGTGCAAACCGATCTGGGGCACGAGGACAGCGGCGCTTTCGACTTCGATCTCGAGGTCTTCGACCCGACCGAATTCAGAGGCGTAGCGCCGGAGGTGGCGGTCGGCTAAGGAGCCGTCGACTGTCTCAGCTTCGGACTGAGCGTTACCGGTGTGCGGGTGTGGGGCGCGGATTTGGTTCAGTTCCGAGATGAGCGCGAAGTCTTTGCTGGTTTCGAGCAGTCGCCAGCCGGCGCGGCGAATGCCTTGGCCATACTCGAAGAGTTGATCGCGGCTGAGGGGGGTGTCGGCCTCGGCCGCGTTGAGGATCAGTTCGGCATAGCCGAGCACGCCGACCAATGGACCGCGCACCTCGCGCGGCATGTTTTGCACCAAGTGGTAGTGGTCGTGCTGCTTCGTTCCGACTGCACCGGACAAACGGGCGAGGCGAAAGGCCACGGATTTCAGGAGTTCGGCGGGCTCGAAGGGTTTGGTGAGGTAGTCGTCTGCGCCCAGAGACATGCCGGAGCGGTGATCAGCGGTTTTGTCGGCGGCCGAAGCGATCACGAAAGGGAGTCCGGCCAGGGAGGGATCGGCCCGGACTTTGCGGAGGAGTTCGAGTCCGCTGCAACGAGGCATCCGGACATCGCATACGATGAGATCGGGACGTTGGAGCGACAAGGCCTGCCAGGCTTCCAGGCCATCGGAGGCTTCGACGACCTCGTAACCGGCGTCGGAGAGAACCGCAGCGGAGACCATGCGGGAGACGAACTCGTCTTCGACCAGCAAGATGCGGTGTCGGGCTGAAGTGCTCATCGGGCCTGCGCAGACGGAACGGGACGAGAGTCACCCGAGGTCATTCGAAGGGGGAACCGACACAGAATTTTGGTGCCGGAACCGTGGAGCGGGGCGACCGAGATGGAGCCGCGGCAGTGTTGCGCGGCGCGCCGGGCGATAGCGAGACCGAGGCCCGCCCCGGGAATCTGGCCGACGTTACTGCCACGAAAAAACGGCTCGAAGACCACGGATTCCTCACCGGGTGGAATCCCAGACCCGCGATCCTCGACGGTGAATTCCCATTCATTGGAGCGCGTGGAGATCTCAAGTGTGACTGGAGTGTCGGCCGGAGAAAACTTCAGGGCGTTGGAGAGCACGTTTTCGACGACTAGGTCGATGAGGTTGACGTTGAGGTGGGCGACGAGATCGGGCGGGAGGCGATCAACCAAGCGAACTTGGCGGGGCTGAATGTTGGCGTTATAGAGTTGGACCAGCTTGGCGACGTAGGCGCCGAGGGCGATCGGCTGAATCTGGTGGGCTTGGCCAAGCTCGTCGACTTGGGTATACTCCAAGAATTGGTCGACGGAGTGTTTCAGGTTCCGAACGGCGTCGATCTGCAGATCGAGGAGCCGTCCCACTGGTTTGTGCGCGCCGGGGGGGAGATTGGGCATCTGCCGGGAAAGCAGAAAATGCGTGCCTTGGAGGGCCGTGATCGACGTCCGCAGCTGATGGGCAAACTTGCCGGCAAAAGCTTCGCTGAGCACGGGATCACGCTCGAGGGTGTCGGTTGATGCAGGTGACATGGAAGAGGGAACGGACTAGGTGAGCACCGCCGGGATCGAGGCGGGGAGCTCGATCTTGGCCGAGCTGGCAGTGGCAGCAGGGCTGGGCGATGGGGAGAGGTTTGGATTTGCGACATTGTCCGTCAGACCGAACCGGGCGGCTGCGGCGACGAGTCCCTTGTCCGAAGTGATGTCGAGCCGGGAGGCGATGCGCTTCTGCGCCTTATAGACGGCTGATTCGGAGAGGTTGCATTCGTCGGCGATGACCTTGGTGGCGACTCCGTGGGCCAGGCGGCGCAGGACTTCGAGGTCGATGGGCGAGAGGGTCTTCTTCTGCCGGTTGGCAATCGCCGCTTGCCGGATGATATCGGCCACCTGTCCGTCGAATACGGTTTTCCCGTCGGCTGCGCCGCGGATGGCGGCGACCACGTCGGCCACGTCCCCAGTCTTGGAAACATAGGAGTAGGCGCCGAGCCGGAAGGAGGTTTCAATCGCTTCGCTGGTGGTCAGGCCGCTGCAGATCACGACCCGGATTTCCGGGTATTGGCGGTTGATGGTGGTGAGGAGTTCGATCCCGCTCATACCCGGCAGCATGAGGTCGAGCAGCACCAGGTTGAAGGAGCCGCTGGCGAGCTCAGCGAGGGCCCTTTTGCCATTGAGGGCGGTTGCAGGGGCGGCGAATCCCTCGATGGGAGCCAAAATCGTGGCCAAGACCTCGGCGAAAACGGGGTGATCGTCGACAATCAGGACCTTTACGGGTCGCGAAATCGGGATAGCGGGCATTTGTTGGACCATAACTTATCCTATCGGTCCGATTCGAAGGGATAGTGGTCCAAAATAATAAGTAACTTTGCGCACGAAAATCGCGGTTGGAGCAGTAAAGTCGGCAAGTTGGACGAAATGAGGGGCGGGAGACGTGGCCGCATCCTGCGACGGACACGCCACGCTTCGTCCAGGACAGGGAAAGCGCGCCGGGAGGCTACGGACACCGGCAGGGGAGTTACCCCGTGTTCGGTGGAGAACTCGCGGGCCGCTAGATCGGCGCAGCGGCGGATCAGCGCTCGTTCTGAAACGGATTGGCGGTGTTGAGCTCGCGCTGGCGCCGGTCGAGGTCGGAGGTGACGTAGCGCTGCACGAGGTCCGCGATCACCTCGGTGATGTCGCGCTCCTCCACATAGTGGGCCTGGGCGTGGGCGCGCAGGGTATTCCAATAGTGTTGGAGGAAATTTTCCTCGTGGCGGGCGCAGACCTCGCGGGCGGCATTGAGCCGGGCGGGAATGCGGGAGTCGCCGTGGGTGACGAATTGGCGGGCCTCGGTCTCGACGCGGGTCGCCTCAAGTTCGAGCTGGGCCGCGGGGAGGGCGGCGATGTGATTGACCCACGCGACCCGCCGGAAATCGGGCAGCTTGGGCATGACGATCTCGGCATTGGCCTCGGGCGGGAGAATCGCAGCGATCTCGGCGACGAGGGCATCGAGCACATCGAGCTGAGTTTCGACGTGGAGGGCGGAATCGCGAAGGACGGCGAAAAACTGCAGGTCACGGGCGCCCTCGGCGGTGGTGGTCCCTTGAGCCGCATTACGCACATCGCGGGCGAAGGCGGTGAGGAGCTCCGGTAGCTTGGCAAACTCGATCTGCCATTGGTCGATGAAATCGCGGGCCGAGGTAAAGCGGCGGTAGTCGGGGCTGACGGCGGTGAGATAGACGCCGAGCTCGGGATGGATGCGCCCCTGCAGCAAGTGCTCGAGCTGAATGATCTGCCCGAGCTGGGTGCGGAGGGAGGCCTCGGTGCCGCTGGCCGCTTCCATGGATTTCTCAAACGTCTCGCGGGCCTGTTTTGGCGCGAGGAAGCCGAACGGGGGGCGGGTGCTGGCGATATTGGCTTTTTTCTGCTCCAGACGCTCAAGCGATTGCATGACCGCACGCCGGCACAACATCGCATACGCCTCGTCGCGGAGGTGTTCGATGGTGGTGACGGCGAGCTCCATGGCGCGGATTGGTGGCTGGGTATTTCACCCTAGTAAACAGAATTCGTTACGGGATGAAAATGGATCCCGTCATAAAGCACAGAGACGGCCACCTAGCGCAGAAGTTTAGCAAAAAAAAGCCCGGCGCGGGGCCGGGCAGTTTAGGGGAGCGTGAAGGTCGCACGCCCAATATGATAGAGATGTGGAGGGCCTACTTGCCCGCGACGTAGGCGGCGTAGGCGTCGGCGACTTTGCCGGCCTTTTCATCGCCGGTGTGGAAGTAGAAACGGTAGCGGAGGGTGAGCGTGCCGCCGGCGGGGATGGTGTAGTCGCCTTTGCCGGCCGGGTGTTTGGCGGCGGGCTCAAAGTCTTTTTGGCCGAAGGGATTGGCGGCGAAGAGACCATATTCGCGAGCCATCCACCACGTGGGGTGGCGGAGATTTTGCGGGTGGTCGAAGATCGCGATGCCGTAGGTCTTGCCATCCTTGGGGGCGTAGTAGTCGCACCAAGTGGCGCGCTTGCCCCAGGCGTCGCTATTGCGCTCGCCGTTGGCGGTGACGATAGAGCCGTTGCCGGGGATGTCTTTGCCCTTATCTTTGCGGGGGGCGTTCATCCATTGGGCGATGCGGATGGCCATGGTGCCGTCTTTGTTGTCGCCGAGGACGAGCGGGGCATCGGGTTGGGCGCGAATGGTAATCTCGTAGTCGAGCGAGCGGGTATCGGCGGTGCCGCGGAAGCGGATCGTGGTGTCGTCGGTGGCGATGAGTTTGCCGTCGGGGGCGACCCAGCGGTTTTTGACGCGGAGGACGCCGACGTCGCCGCTCTTGGTTTCGACGATGCCATCGTTGATCGTATCGCCCTTGGGAAATTTGGTGCCGGAGGTGCCCTCGTTCCAGAAGTCGATTTTGTTCACGTCGCTGTGGGCAAACATGAGGGCGCGGTGATGCTTGTGATCGCGGTCTTCACCGGGCGTTTCCTTCATCGGGAAATCACGGACGAGCGAGGTGCCATCGGCGGCGTTGACCGGATAGAGGTAGGGCCGGGTGGCGCCTTTGTAGATATACTCGGTGAAAAGCTGGCCGCCGATCTCGACGCGCACGCGGTCGGCGAGCGGGGTGAGTTTGACGGCGGGCGCGGAGGCGGCGTGCGACACCGGGGAGGCGAAGAGGGCCGCGGCGGTGAGCGCGGCGAGGGTGGTGACAGTGCGGAAGGATTTCATGGAGAAGGGGCGATGAAACGAAGTGGGCGAAAGGGGGCGGGGCGGCGAGGCGGAAGGTGTCGGACACTTCAACGCTTGGGTGAGAGTGGGGTGTAGTAGTAAATCACCACATAGGTGCAAGGCGTGGTGCCGGCATTGCGGAGAAACGTGGTCGCGCCGGCGGCGAAGAAAATCACCGAGCCGGGGCCGCCGGTCTTGGACTGGCCGTCCCAGTGGGCTTCGACGGTGCCCTCTTTTACGAGGATGACTTCCTCCTGAAGGTGTTGGGAGGGCTCGCCGCTTTTCTCGCCGGGATTCAACGTGGTGATGTGGCAGTGCAGCTTGTCCACGGTGGCGGTGGGGCCGTCGAAGACATCGCGCCGGGCGCCTTTGGCGGTGGGCGTGACCGGGAGCTTTTCCCATTCGTAGAGCGCGGAAACGAGCGGGGCGGCGGCGGGCTTGGCCGGGGTGACGGGAGTGGATTGGGCGGGAAGGAGGGGCACGGCGAGGAGGGCGAGGAGGAGGAGATGAGGGACGCGGTGGTGCATGAGATTTTATTTCGTGGCTGGACGGGCTGATTTGGCGGCGGCCGCCGCGGCGTCGAGTTCGGCGTCGGTGGGGAAGCGGTCGAAGGTGCGGTCGATTTTTTGGCCGCGGAGATGGAGATCGGCGAAGTCCATGAGGGCGGTCCAGTCGTCGGCCGTGAAGGCGTGGCCGTGTGGGGCGTAGTTCACGCCGAGGCGCGCGGGGGCCTCGGCGCCGAAGAGCGCATAGGCGGGCTGGGCGCCAGCGAAGGAGGCGCGCACGGCGGCGGGGAGCGAAATCGTATCGGTGTCGCCCTCGAGGGCGAGGAACGGGCGCGGGGCGCAGAGGGCAAGGAACCAGTGTTGGTCGAAGGGGAGTTTTTCGCGTTGGCCCCAAAACTCGTGGAGATGTGGCGAAAACCAGTTCGGATATTTCTTCTGCATGACGTCGAGCGTCTCGCTGTTGCGCGGACCGGCGAAGCGATAGGCCCCGACGCCACCGCCACCGGTGACGACGGGGGCGCCCATGAAGCGTTCGTCGAAGGCGGCGGCGACCATGGCGGATTTGCCGGCGCGGGAGGCGCCGGTGACGATGAGTTTCCTCGCGTCGATGGCGGGGTCGGACACGAGGTAGTCGGCGATGCGCGAGGCGCCCCAAGCCCAGCCGGCGAGGATACCCCAGTCGTAGCCGGGGTAGGCAGGGTAGAAGCGCGTGGTGCGGAAGGCCCAACTGCCATCGGTGAGGCGCAAGGTGGTATCCTCGGCGCAGTCGTTGTTGTTATACATCACGAGCGCATAGCCGCGACGAAAGACCTCGGCGTGGCGGGCGGCGATGGATTCGGCCGTAACGGGGCCGCCCCGTCCGCCGCGTGCGGCTGGCGCGCCGGGGGCGGCGGCGGGCTCCTGACCCGGAATGACAGGAGCAGTCGAAGACACGGAGGCGGCGGCGGTGGCCGCGGGGCCGACGACGAGGAGGACGTTTTGGCCGCGGCCCTGATTGGGGCCCGGCGGCAGGCGCGGGAGCACGGTGGCGCCGGGCGGCGAACCGGCGGGCGAGAGGATCGCGGGAAACGGGCCAACGGTCGCGGGGGTGAAGAGGCCGATCTCGAGCGAGAGTTTTTCACCGGGACCAAACGTGAGATGGATCAGGCGGTAGGTGACGGTGCCGGAGGCGACCGTTTCGGTGTGCAGGACGCGGCCGGTGACATTGCCGGGGGGCGGAGGCGCATGGCCGATCGCGTAATGGGCAAGGATACGGCGGAGCTCGTCGCGACGTTTGGCCCACTGGGCGAGGGTGGTGACCGGGGTGCCCTCAGCGAAGGTGAGGACATCAGGCAGCTCGGGGCGCGCCGGAAGATCGTTGACGCCGGGGAGGCGGGCGAAGGCGGTTGCGATGGGCGGGACGGGGATTTCCTGGGGATCTGGTCCCGTGCGGGTCGGCGCGGCTTGCGGGAAGGCGACAGGTGTCCCAGCAAGGGCGAGAAACAGGACAAGGAGGCGGTGCAGGGAGTTCACAAAAGGGGGAAGAAAGGCGCCCCGGGAGACGGGGTCACAGGAGCGTGGGATGCCGGGGAAGACGGAGCCGAGCAGAAAAGGCGGCGGGAATTTTGCAGTAACGATTTCGCCACTGCGTGGGCAGCCGTCAGGCGCGGGCCGGACGGACGCGGGCGGCCAGAGAGGGGCCGAAGGTGGGGGCGATGCGGGAGAAAGTGCCGAAATCGGCGTCCGGGGAAAAAGTGGCCAACTTGCTGCGATTCCGTGGTTGGCGGAATGGATGAACACCGTGGGCTTGCGGGGGTGCTGCTTTGTGACGATTGGGTTACTTGCTGCAAAACCCTGCCGATCGATGAATCAGCCTGACCCTGTGCTTAAACGCCAACTTCCGCTCATCGCCAAAATTGTCGCCGACGAAACTTGGCTGGAGGGCGAGCGACGCGGACGGCCAGTCGAGCCGACCGATTGTGCGGTGCGCGCCAAGGTATGTGAAGTGGTGCTCCGCATGGGGCAGGAGATGCGAGAGCAGGTGCTGCGCGACATGGCGGCGGAAGCTCAGTCTCGCGTCGGGCAGGTGGAAGCGCGGGCGCCCGACCAAAAGCAGAGCGTGGCCGCCTGAGTAGGCGGTAAGGCGGGACGACGCGAGTTCGCGTCGCTGGAACGCAGACGCGTGAGGACGACCGCGTGGTGGCCTTACTTCTTCGTGGCCGCGAGCTGCAGCACGACGTCGTAGTTGAAGCGAGTGAAGGCGAAGAGGGCTTCCTCGAGGATGCGTTCCTGGTCGCTGTGGGCGCCGAAGCCTTTCGGGCCGTCCTCGCTGTCGATCATCGGGCCGATGCCGAAGGAATCGATGCCGCGCTCGCGAAGGTAGGCCATGTCGGTGGCACCGGTGCTCATGGTCGGGATGGTGATGGCCTGGTAGTGGCGCTTCACCGCGGCCTCAAGGACCTCGAAAGCCTCGGTGCGCAGGCGGGAAGGAGTGGCGCCGGGACGACTGTGACCGGGAGCGTGGACGACCTCGATGGCGGGGTCGTCGATGAGTTTGCGGAGCTGTTCGAGGAAGCGCGTCATGTCCTCGTCGGGCAGGGCGCGGATATCGAGGGTAGCTTCAACCTCGGAGGGGATGACGTTTACGCGGTAGCCGCCGCTGATCATGTTGGGCGAGATCGAGGTGCGGAGCGTGGAATTGAAGCGCGGGACGTTGGCGGCGAAATACTCCTGCACGGCGCCGTTTTCATCGCCGGCGAGAATGGTGCGATAGCGGGCGGCCTCCTCGGGCGGGCTGATGGTGGCGAGGCGTTCGAAGAAGGCGCGGGTTGTCTCGTTGAGGCGCATGGGCGGCTGCCACTCGGCGATCTTGGCGATGGCTTTGGCGAGGTGGACGACGGCGTTGGAACGGAGCGGGACGGAGCCATGACCGGCGACGCCGGTGGCGACGAGGCGGACGCGGTTGGGGATTTTCTCCGTGGTCTGGATCGAGGCGTATTGAATCTTGCCGTCGGTGCGCACGACGCTGCCGCCCTCGGCGAGGCAGAACTCGGCGTCGATCTCGGCCATGTGTTCCTTGACCATGAACTCGATGCCGAACTGCACATTGCCCTCCTCGCCGGCCTCGGCTAGGAAGATGACATCGCGGTCGAGGGCGACCTTGCTCCGTTTGAGCTGGAGCATGGTCATGAGCGCGGCGGTGACGTTGTCTTTGTCGTCCACCGTGCCGCGGCCGTAAACGTAGCCGCCCTCGCGCGTGGCGGAGAACGGGCCGTGTTTCCACTTCTTCGGGTCGACGTTCACCGTGTCGGTGTGACCCATAATGAGGAGCGGGCGCTTGGAGCCATTGCCGCGGAGGCGGGCGACGAGGTTGGGGCGCTTGGGATCTTTGGCGAAGACCTTGACCTCGATGCCCTCGGCCTCGAGGACGCGCTTGAGGTAGTCGACGGCGGGCACCTCATTGCCGGGCGGATCGGAGGTATCCATGCGCACGAGCGTCTGGAAGTGGCGCATGGTTTCCTCGTCGAGGGCGGCGAGATTGACGGGGGCGGCTGGCTCAGCGGCGCTGGCGCCGGCGAGCAGCAGGACGGTGCAAAGCGCGAGGGTGGGCAAGGAGCGCATGGGTGACAGAGAGGCGGCGGGAGGCAGGCGAGTCGAGAGTGGAGGGAGGTCCGAGTTCAGCGATCGGCGCGCGCTATGCTCCGCGGGGAACGCTGAGGCGGACAGCATTTAGCAGGTCGCAGACCAACGATGGGCCGTTGGCGCGGAGGCGGAGGTTTGGTCGGTGAGCATCGGGCCGAGTTCCTCCTCTCTCGGTCGGTCGAGTGTGTCGCTGGCTCGTGCGCGCGGTCGGCGATGCGGGCCGTTCAACCTAAAATCCGCAGTTGGAAGGCAGGTTTAGGTGCCAGCGGGGGCGGGCTTCGTGGTGTTTTGGCGGTGATCTGGAACAATATATTTCAACTGCGGCGCAGTTGTGCGGATCCACTCGTGGAGGCGGAGGTAGCCGTCGCGTAATTG
>CANGHW010000145.1 GCA_947453695.1 Opitutia bacterium | reverse complement strand
CTTACGACGGTGACCTATTCGAAGTTCTGTGAGTCGCTGCCCAATCCCACCCACCTTTCACTCTTCAAGGTCGAACCGCTCAATGGCGTTGGCATCCTCGACGTAAATCCCCGTCTGGCCCTCACAATTGCGGATCGGCTATTGGGCGGACGCGGTCACTCCGTCAAAGCCGAGCGCTATCTGACTGAGATCGAAATCGCCCTGATTGAGGACGTGATCGTCATCTTCCTCGAAGAGTGGTGCGCCCAGTGGAAGGGCGAGCAGGAGCTCCGTCCGGTTCTAATTGGCCACGAAAACAACGGCCGTTTCCTGCAGACTTCACCGAAGGATGCGATCGTTCTCGCACTTTCTCTTGAGTGTAATTTCGGCGACTGTTCAGAGCAGATCCAAATTGGCGTGCCTTACTACACCATCGAACCGGTGGTGAAAAAGATGCAGGCCCGCCGCCAGAAGGACACGAATGTTACCCACGTCGCCAAACGCGCTGAGTGGCAGGCCTCCTACGACCGCATCTCGGTCCCGGTGCGTGCCGAATGGCACGCGATGGAACTCTCACTCCGCGAGATCACCAGCCTCCGCGTCGGCGACATCGTGGAGATGCCCGCCAATCTCTGCACCGAGACACGGGTGCTGCTCAACGGCACACCCAAATTTGTCGGCACGGTCGGCTTAGATTCCGACCGCGTCGCGATTCAACTCACCCGCAAACTTCCTCCTGAGGACAATTCCCATGGCAAATCTGACGGACGAAAAGTCCCTTGATATCGTGCTTGATGTAAAAGTGAAGGTTACCGTCCAACTCGGTTCGGTAAATCTTCCCATGCGCGATGTTCTCGAGCTGAGCACCGGCTCGATCGTGCAGCTCATGCAACACGCCAGCGACCCGGTTGGTCTCTTCGTTAACGATAAACTCGTTGCCTACGGCGAAATCGTCGTCGTCGAAGATAACTTTGGCATCAAGATCACTGAGCTCGTCGGAAGCGTAAAGCCATGAGCCGCACGGTTCGCATCGCCTTCGTCTGGGCTGCTTTGGTTACCTGCTTCGCCGCCCGCGCCGCCGACGACAATAAGGTCATCTATCCGGGTGGGGCCGCCTCCTCGCCTTCGGCGATTGCCGCGCCCGCGGCGCCGTCTCTGGGCAACATGACCTTGGTCCTTGGCGTCGCGCTCGCGGCCGTGGGGGCGTGGTTTGTTTGGCGTGGTCGTCGTTCGGCACCTTTGGGGCGGGACAATAACCACCTCACGGTCGGTGAAAGCCGTTCGCTCGGTAACCGCCAGTTCCTTGTGGTCGCAACCTACGAGGATAAGAAATTTCTCCTCGGGGTGTGTCCCGGCCGGATCGACATGCTCGCGCCACTGCACGACGAGAAACCGCGCACATGATCCGCTGGCGCACATTTCTCTCAACGGCGCTCGCCCTCCTCGCGTTCTCCGCCTTCGCGCAGACTCCGCCTCAGACCGGGGTGGTCACGCCTTCGGCGCCGACGCAGTTGCCGGCCTCCGGTAGCACGCCGTCGGTTGGGCAGTCCTCGATCGCTCCGGCGTCGACCGCCGGCTCCGCTCCATTCCGGCTCAACATCGGCCTGGAGGGTGGCTCGGGCCAGACTGGCGAAGTCAGTGTCGCCGTCCAGATCGTCATCATCATGACGCTACTCTCGGTGGCGCCGTCGATCGTGCTGCTCATGACGAGCTTTACGCGAATCGTGATCGTGCTCGGTTTTGTTCGCACCGCCCTCGGCACACCCAGCGCACCGTCGAATCAAATCATCGTCGGGCTCTCGCTCTTTCTGACGCTCTTCCTCATGGGTCCGGTCGTCGACCGCGTGAACAACGAGGCCCTGCGGCCTTACCTCGAAGGAAAGATGACTTCGATCCAGGCGATCGACCAGGCCTCGGTGCCGCTGAAACAGTTCATGCTGAAGCAGACCCGCACCCGCGACCTCGAGTATTTCCTCGAACTCGGCGGATTTGGTCCCACTGCCGTCAAAGACCTGCCTATGCGGGTCGTGATTCCCGCGTTCGTCATTAGCGAACTCCAGACCGCCTTCCAGATGGGCTTCCTGCTCTTTCTGCCGTTTCTTGTCATTGATTTCCTCGTATCGACCGTGCTGATGGCGCTCGGCATGATGATGATGCCGCCTGTTACGATCGCCCTGCCGTTGAAGCTGCTGCTCTTCGTCCTCGTCGACGGTTGGCACCTCGTCGTCCGCTCTCTTGTTCAGAGCTTCGCGACCTAAATCTGTCATGAATCCCGACCTCGCCATCGATCTCTTCAAAACCACCGTTGTTTTTTCCCTCTACATCGTGGCGCCGTTTCTCGGACTTACCCTCGTAGTGGGCTTGATCATGAGCATTCTCCAATCGGTCACCTCGATGCAGGAGCAGACCCTCACCTTCGTGCCCAAGCTGATTGCCCTGGCCGCACTTTCTCTCGTGCTCACTCCTTGGCTCCTGCGGGCCTTGTCCGAGTTTACCATCACTTTGATTACACGGATGGGCACGCTCGGACATTGATCACGTCGGCCGGACTTCGGCCCGCTGATCGTGCTCTTCCATTGTTCGTCTCATGTCCCTCGACTATCTCATCGCCTGGATGATGATTCTGCTAAGGTCGATCGGCGTGATCTTGCAGCTTCCTTTGCTAGCCGGTCGTCCGATACCAGTCGCGGTGCGTCTGGCGATCTCGATCTGTCTCGCGACTTTGCTCGTGGGGATTGTCCCTGCCACCCCCGTTCCTCTCTTGCTTTGGCCACTCGTGGCGGCGGTTGCCGGTGAAATCATCCTTGGGTTGGCCTTGGGTTTCGTCACGCGTATCGCGTTTGCCGCGGTTGAAATGGCTGGCCGTATTATTTCGACCGAAATCGGTCTGTCGGCATCCCCCGGAATGGGTGTGCCCGAGCCTTCGACCGAACCACTCGCCTCGCTCCTATCCACGTTGGCGGTGGTGCTCTTTTTTATGCTGGGCGGTCATCACGGCGTCCTCACGGCATTTGCCCGCAGCTTCCAGCTTGCCCCGGCCGGTGGCCCGGCCCTCGACCCGTCGGCGGGGCTCTTACTGATCCGCTTCACCGCCCGCGTGCTCGAGCTTGGTTTGCGCATGGCCGCCCCGTTTATTGCGCTCAACTTCCTCATCAATCTCGCGTTTTCCTTTCTGGGACGTGCGGTGCCGAAGATGAATGTCTTCGTGGTCAGTCTCTCCGCTCGTGCTCTAATTGGGTTCGGTCTATTGGGCACCGCTGGTTCGCTCATCGCACGGTATCTCTACGTAGAATTCGGCGACCTGCCCCTGCGGATGTTGCAGCTTCTGCCGGCGCGTTGACCGCGGGAATTTCTCATCCGCGAAACCTGATCCCGACGCATTTTACGCTGCGCCGGGATTTTTTTTGCCCGCGAAGCCGGCTTCGTGGCGGGCCCCTGAATTTCTCAGGCTCTCGGCAATTTTTGCCTAAATTTTGACGACGTCTGGCCGACACAATTTTTGTAAGCTAGTCCCTCTTCTAGGAAAAGTTTAATTCGCTGCAATACAAGCACTAGTGGGTTCATTTGTTTCCTTGGCATCTGCATTGCAATACCTCGCCCGCAATCCAAATGGGCGACACCGACCAAGACCAAAAAACAGAAAACGCTTCGGAGAAGAAACTCTCCGAGGCGCATGAGCGTGGTCAATTCGCCAAGTCCCCGGAGCTCACGTTTCTTTTTCCCATCGCCGCCGTCCTCGGCGTGCTAGGGCTCACGCTCCAATCTGCTTCCCGCGACATTGCGGAGTATTCGGTGATGATGTTCACGCGCTTCGCTACGACGCGCGTTGAGTCCGATACTGTTACCACCCAACTCGGTGAAGCGATGTTCACCGCCGGTCGCGCCGTTGCTCCCATGCTGCTCGCCATCATCGTAGGCGCCATTCTCGCCGGCGGCATTCAGAGTGGATTCCGCCTCTCCTCCAAGGCCATCGGTTTCAAGCCCGAGGCGCTCGATATTGCCGCCGGCTTTGGGCGGGTTTTTTCGAAAAGCATCTTCATGCGGGCCGCGATCGACCTCCTGAAGCTCATCGCCATCGGCACCTCTCTCTGGATCGGCGCTCGTGGCCTTATGTTTGATCCACTCTTTAGTGCTCCGGTCGAAGCCGCCTATCTGGGGCAGTTCCTCAATCACGCGACGGTTCTCTTTATCTCCCGCCTCCTGCTCGCCCTCGGGATCGTCGCCGCCGTCAGCTACGGCTACGAGAAGTTCAAACTCTCCCGCGAGCTCATGATGACCAAGGAAGAGGTCAAGGAAGAGCATAAGAACGCGGAAGGTAATACGCAGGCCAAGGGCGCCATGCGCCGAATGGCCCGCCGTCTCGTCCAGAAGCAGATGCTCTCCGCGGTGAAGACCGCCGATGTCGTCGTTACCAACCCGACGCACTATGCTGTCGCCCTCAAATACGAGCGCGGCAAGGACCAGGCCCCCGTGATTCTCGCCAAGGGCGAAAACCGTTTTGCCCAGCGCATCAAGGCCCTCGCCGCCGAGCACGGTGTGCCCACGGTCGAAAACAAGCCCGTCGCACGACTCCTCTTCGCCGTCGGCAAAGTCGGCGAGACGATTCCCGCCGAGCTCTTTGCCGCCGTCGCCGGCATTCTCGCGGTCGTCTATCGCACGCACCGCTACTATTTCTACAATCTGAAGGCCCGTCGCCTCGCGGAAGGAGCTGCTTAAGCCATGGCCGCCGTCGCTTCCGTTCCCAGCCCGGTCACGCAGCTCCTCAAGCGTGCCGACCTCATCTTCACCGGTGGACTGTTTCTCACTGTTCTCCTGCTGATCATGCCGATCCCGCCGGTGTTGTTGGACACCTTCCTGGCGCTCAACATCGGCCTCTCGCTGCTCGTCCTGCTGGCGATCATCTATGTGAAGGATCCGCCCGAGTTCTCGGGTTTTCCGACTCTCCTCCTCGCGCTCACGCTCTTCCGCCTCGCGCTCAACATTTCCACGACGCGCCAAGTGCTCGTCAACGGCTACGCCGGCCAAGTCATCGAGGCCTTCGGTCACTTCGTCATTCAGGGTAACTACATCGTTGGTGCCGTCGTGTTCCTTATTTTGGTCGTCATCAACTTCGTCGTCATCACGAAGGGCGCGGGCCGCATCGCCGAAGTGAGCGCCCGTTTCACGCTCGACGCTCTGCCCGGTAAACAGATGGCCATCGATGCCGAGCTCAACGCCGGCATCATCGACGAGGTTACTGCCACCGCTCGCCGCGTGAAGGTTCAGAAGGAAGCTGATTTCTACGGCGCGATGGACGGTGCCTCCAAGTTCGTCCGCGGTGACGCTATTGCCGGCATCATCATCACGTTGGTTAACGTCGTCGGCGGCTTCGCCATCGGCGTGCTCCAGATGGGCCTCTCGCTCACCGAGTCGCTCTCGAAATTCACTCTCCTCTCGATCGGTGACGGTCTCGTCTCCCAGATCCCCGCCCTGATCCTCTCCGTCGGCGCCGGTCTCCTCGTCACTCGCGCCTCTGACAACCAGAACCTCGGCACCCAACTCGCCGGTCAGCTCTTCCGCTATCCTCGGGCGATGAAGATCTGCTCCGGCATGATGGTCTGCTTCGCGATCATGCCCGGCATGCCGATGCTGCCCTTTTTGATCCTCGCCGGCATCTCTGGCTTCCTCGCCAAGATTCTCCAGCAGCAGGAAACCGAAACCGGCCACGCCCATGGAGCCGAGGCCGCCGCCGCTCACGCCAAAGCCAACCCCGGCGCCAAGGGCACCGATGGCAAAGCCGCTCCGGCCACGGGCGCCGCTGCTCCCGCTGCGTCCACGCCTGGCTCCGCCGAGGACGTCCGCAAACTCATCGAGATCGACATCTTTGCCATCGAGATCGGCTACGGTCTCCTCGGCCTCGCCGACGCCAAGTCCGGCGGCGAACTCCTCGCCCGCGTCACCGGCGTGCGCAAGGGCCTCGCCCGCGAGAAGGGTATCGTCGTCCCGCCGGTCTCCGTTCGCGACAATCTCGAACTCGAGCCGAACGACTATCGTTTCCTGCTGCGCGGCAAGGCTGTTGCCCGCGGCTCGCTGATGCCGGGCCGCTGGCTTGCGATGAACGTTTCCGGCTCCAAGGTCCGCCTCAAGGGCGTCCCCACGCGTGAACCCGTCTTCAATCTTGAAGCCACGTGGATCGACGAGTCCGAGAAGAAGACCGCTGAGCTCAATGGTTTCACCGTCGTCGATCCGGCTTCGGTCCTCATCACGCATTTGTCCGAGACCCTCAAGAGTAGCGCGCACCACCTGCTCGGCCGCCAGGAGGTCCAACTGCTCGTCGATCACCTTAAGCAGAGCCAGCCCGCCCTCATCGCGGAGCTACTGCCTGACCTCGTCACGCTCGGTATCATTCAGCGCGTTTTCCAAAACCTCCTCCGCGAAAACGTTCCGATCCTCAACCAGCCGCTCATTCTCGAAGGCATCGCCGATTTCGCTTCGCTCTCGAAGAATCCCGACGATCTCAGTGAACTTGTTCGTCGCCGCCTCGGCCTCTACTTCGTGCCAGAATACGAGTGCCGCCCCGGAGTTGTCCGTGCTGTCACGCTCGACCCGCGTTTCGAGCAATGGCTCTCCACCAAGGTCCATCGCTCGCCGACCGAGGTCGGATTGGCCCTCGATCCCGCCACGGCCCGTCATCTCATCGAGCAGATCACCGCGCGCACCTCCGACCTCATCGCGCAGGGCCAGCCTCCGGTGATGGTGGTCTCCACCGAGATCCGCCTCCCGCTGAAGCGCTTCTTCGAGTCCTCTTTCCCCCGCGTGGCCGTGATTGCCTTCCAGGAGCTCCCTGCCGCCACCGAAATCGAAAACGCCGGCATCATCGTGCCCCCGGTCCACATCGCCCGCACCGATGTTCCGCTCAAGGCCGCCGCCTAATCCGCCATGTCTTCTCCCGAATCCCGTCTCGCGCCCGGCACTTACAAGTTCACGGTTAAATCCGTCGAGCAGGCCGTCGCCCTCATCCGCGAAAAACTCGGCCCCGCTGCCCGCGTCCTTTCCGTCCGTTCGGTCGAGTCCACCGGGCTCAAGAAGCTCTTCTCGGGCCCGAAGCTCGAGGTCATCGCCCAGATCGACCCCGCCGCCGCTGCCCCCGTTCCGTTCGTCGCCGCGCAACCTTCGACGCTCTCCGCCGTTTCGTCCGATCTAGCTCTGCCAACCGACGCTGAGCCTCCGCAGAAAAATCGCCTGGCGCAGCTCCCCAGCACGCTCGGCCTCTCCGGTCTCCTCCGCCGTTCCGGCATCACGGAGATCGCGCTTAACCGCCTCCAGGCTGGCCCAAATTGGAATGAGCTCAACGCGCTCCCGCTCCATCGTGCCCTCGCCGAGACTTCGCGTTTGCTGCGCTCCCAAGCCGAAGCCCGTCCGGCCCGCGCTGCCATCTCTCGTGCCGCCTTCATCGGCGCGTCCGGCGTAGGTCGCACCACCGCGCTATGCAAGTGGCTCGCCCAGGACGTCGTCCGCCGCGCCCGCCTCGGCCATATCGTCAGCGTGGAGTTTGACCGTCCCAACCCCCTCGGCCCCCTCCCGGTGTTTGCCGAGGCCATGGGAGTTCCGCTCGCACATTTCCCCTGTGAGACCGGCCCGGCGGTGACCAACGGCTTCGTCTACTTCGACCTTCCGAGTATCTCGCCGCGCCGCCCGCAGGATAACGCTCAGCTCGCCAACTTCCTCGACACGGAGCGCATCAACGAGCGAGTCCTTGTCCTCAACGCCGCCTACGACCGCGCCTCGCTCCGCAATGCGTATTCTGCCGGACGTGATCTCGGCGCCACGCACCTTGTCTTCACGCACCTCGATGAGGTTCCGCAATGGGGCAAACTCTGGGACTACCTCTTCGACGAGGCCCTCGAGCCTCTGTTCCTCGCCACCGGTCCGTCCCTGACCGGCGACTGCGAAGAAGACGTCCCCGGCGCCATCGTCCGCCGCACGCTCCCGGACGACCAAACCTGAACCTGCTTTTTCTCCTACCATGAAATTCGTCTTCCTCCTCGGCGGCTTTGCCGGACTCCTCACCACGGGAGCAGCGAGCTACTGGGCTGACCACGAGCCCGATCGCATTCTCTTCGACGGCGCCGTCGGCTGCCTCGTAGGTGCCATGCTCTTCCGCTGGTTCTGGACCGTCCTCGTCGGCGGGATCCGCGAAACAATTTTGCAACGTCATGCCGCCGCTACCGCGGCGGCGAAGAACAAGTAACCGCTAGTCCACGCCTCCATGAATACTGCCACCGCCTCCGCCCCCTGCATGGACGCTACGCCCGCCGCTGCCTGGCGCGCGTATCAGGGAGTCACACCCGCAGCCGTCGATGAAAAGGATTTGATCGAACGGTATCTGCCCCTCGTCCGCAATGTAGTCGATCGCATCAAGCTCAACGTGCCTGCGCACGTCGACGCCGACGATCTCTACAGTGTGGGCATCACCGGCCTCATCGCCGCCGTCCGCAAATTCGATCCCGAGCAGGGAACGACGTTTGCCGGCTACGCCGCGATGCGCATCCGCGGCGCCATCCTCGACGAACTCCGTCGCATGGACTGGTGCCCGCGCCGCGCCCGCGCCCGTTCCCGCAAGCTCAAGACCGCCATCAACGACGTCGAGCAGAAGCTCGGCCGCGCCGCCACCGATGACGAAGTCCGCAGCACCCTCGGCCTAGATCGCGAGGAATACGCGAAGTGGGTCGAGGAAGCCAAACCCGTCACCTTTATCGCCATCGACCAGGGCTCCGAGAATCAGGACGGCGAAGGCCCCTCGCTCCACGATCTCCTGGCCGACGAGGCCGATGTCACTGGCCGCGATAACCTCGAAAAGGCCGAGTTGGTTCAACTTCTCACTCAACGAATCGCTGAACTGCCCGATATACCTAAGAAGATCCTCGCTATGTATTATTTCGAAAACATGCGCCTCGCCGAAATCGCCGCGGTCTTCGGCCTGACGGAGTCGCGTATTTGCCAAATTCACGCCCAGACCATCCTCGGCCTGCGTGCCTACCTGCAACGGGTGAGGGACCGCTGATCTCTCCGCGTTCGTTCGCCTCTTCCGGTCTCGCGGCGCCTTTGCCGCGATCCGGTGGGCGATGCGTAGACGCCCTGCATTCTTTTAGAATTTTCCCTCCATGCTCGTTCTCCTCGGAGCCTTCATCGTTATGGCGTCCACCCTCGGCGGGTTTATTATCGCCGGTGGTAATCCCGTCGTGCTTCTGCACGTATCGGAATTCGTCGTCATTCTTGGTGTCGCTGCGGGCGTGCTCATCATCGCCAGCCCGTTCCACGTGCTGAAGGAGATCATCCACAAGACGAAGGATGCCATCACCGCCAAGTCCGCCGGTGAAAAGGAGTTCACTGAGTTACTGAAGTTACTCTATGAGATCTTCATGATCGGTCGCCGCAACGGTCTGATCGCTCTCGAGGAGCACATCATGAATCCGAAGAGCAGCGCCGTCTTCCAGCGCTACCCGTCGGTCCTGAATCACCACGAGCGTCTCGAATTCATTTGCAACGGCCTTAAGCCTGTCGTCGACGGAAAGATCAAGCCCGACCAACTCGAGGATCTTATGCAGGCGGAATTGCAGGCCAAGGCCGCCGAGGCTCACCACCCGATCCACATTCTCCATCTTGTCGGCGATTCGCTCCCCGGCATTGGCATTGTAGCGGCCGTGCTCGGTATCATTAATACCATGAACGCCATCGCCGAAGGTCCCGAGAAGGTCGGCGAGAAAGTCGCCGCCGCGCTCACCGGCACACTCCTCGGCATCTTCGTTGCCTACGGCTTCGTCAACCCGCTCGCCAATCGTGTCGAGTTCAACAACGCCTCCGACGAACAGTTCCTGAAGTGCATCAAGCAGGCCGTCGCCGGCTTTGCCAAAGGCCTCGCCCCGCTCACCGCGGTTGAAGTCGCCCGCCGTTCCCTCGACAGTAATGTCCAGCCCGGCGGCGCCGAGCTAGAAGCCGAACTGAAGGCACTTCCAGCCAAGTGACATCCTCGGCGTTTCCTCCTATTCCTTCCAACCCTCAACCAATCGTTTAACATGGGCGGCGGTGCATGGAAAGTAGCGTATGCGGATTTTGTGACCGCGATGATGGCGCTGTTTATGGTGCTGTGGATCTCCGCGCAGGATAAGGAAATTCTTATCGCGACGTCCCAGTATTTTCAAAATCCCTTCCGCTCGCCCATGGACGCCACCTCGGGCGTCATGCCATTCAACAGTAACAAGACCACAAACAATTCAGGGCAGGGCCAAGGCGATGAAAAGGAGTCTGATCGGAATAAGCATATCCAGCTTACGTTTTTGAATTCGGTTGCTGCAGATTTTTATCGACTCCTTCACCTCGACGAAAACCTCGCCGGCAAGCCCATCGACGTGCAAGTTACCACGGACGGCCTGCGCGTTACACTCTACGACCGTGTGAATCGCCCGATCTTTAAGGGCGATACTGCCGAGCTTTCAGAATGGGGAACATTTGTCCTTCAAAGCTTGGCCTGGACAATCGACCGCCACCGCTTTCACGTCACGATCGATGGCCATACCAAGGCTGGCATCAAGCTGAAGGACGAGTCCTATACGGCGTGGGAACTATCCACTGATCGCGCCAATACTACGCGCCGTGCTTTGGTTCACTACGCGGTTGAGGCCGAACTAATTGAACGTGTTACGGGCTACGCCGATACGAAGCCAATCGCAGGTGAAGTTGCGACGGCCGAATCCAATCAACGCGTGACCATAAGTCTTACTTTGAATGCTAAGGATCGCGCCAAGGAAAAGATTTCTCCGGTCGCGCCTTCTTCACCCGGCGCCCCGGGTCCTGGCAATAGAGCCCCCTCCGAGCAAAGTGTGCCAGCAATCTCGCCCTCACGGACTTCACCGATTTCTGGTCCTAGCAGCAAAAAATCTCACTGATGAAACCTTTTTTACAGGGTAAGAAATCAATGGATGTCGCGCCCTTGCGTCCTCCTTCGGGCCTACCTGCATCACACTCCGCGTTGCGTTCCGTTCCGCGCTCTGTGGCCCATGACCACCGTCCCGCCGTCGGTGGACCCTCCGGTGCGTCGGTCGAAGTGGTTAAGGAGGGCGATAAGGTTGTGCGTCTCGTGATTACCTGTGTTTGTGGTGAAAGGGTGGAGGTCGAGTGCCTCTATCCTGCCGGCACCTGACGGTCGGCTGGTTTCCAGGGAGTGGGAATTTTAACCCACTTCCGTAGTGACCTCACTGCGCCGAGGCGGCTTCTTGGCTATGTGTCCATGCCGCTCACGCTCCATCCCATAGGCTATCTTCGCACCCGCCAACAGGTGAAGTTTCAGGCTGGCCACCAGCCCTCGGCCGCGACCGAGGAGAGTAGTATTTTGGAGCTTCTTCCCGGCTGCGGCTACGAAGACGCATTGCGCGATCTCGCTGGGTTCGAGCGCATCTGGCTCTTATGGTGGTTTCACAGAAATGAAGGGTGGCGGCCATTGGTGCTGCCACCACGTGGTCCGGTGCAACGTAGGGGCGTTTTTTCGACCCGTTCTCCTCATCGTCCCAATCCTCTGGGGCTTACGCCGGTTCCACTGCTAGGTATCACTGGGCGCACACTTTTCGTCGGTGCCTGTGACTTGGTCGACGGCACCCCGATCTTTGATCTCAAGCCCTACGTGCCTTCGTTTGATTCGTTTCCTGCCTCGCGCGCTGGATGGATCGACGAGGTCGATGCTGCGATGAGTGGTCCCCCGCAGTTCACGGTCACGATTTCTCCATTGGCCGAGGAACAGGGGAAATGGCTACGTGAGAAGTGGGGGATCGATTTTACCCCACGTATGGTGGAACTTCTGGCGCGCGATCCATCGCCGCACCGCACGCGTCGCATTAAGCGACGCACCCCCACGCACACAGAGATCGGCTGCGGTGCATGGCTTGCAGTATTTACGGTGATAGAAAAAACGGTTACCGTGCTCTCTTTGAAGCCCGCCTATCCCATCACCTTTCTGATGCGTCAAGGATACGAAGATATCCCTGATCGGGATGCGCAGGTAGCGTTTCTCGCCGTCTGGCCGTCCCAGTCATCAATTGAGCCGCCCGCTTTCTCAGGGTGAAACATCGGGAATGCACCTATTTGGGGGCGGAGTAGGCCAATTGAAATCTGAAAGGAAGTTTTCTCGGCGCGTGCCTGCCGTCGTCTACTTACGCAAAGTATCACTCCGTTCGTAGTCAGCCCGGAGTGATTTCCGGGTGCAGTGCGTTGTGGACGGCTTGGGTGAGCTCGTCGGTCGTAAACGGCTTGGCTAGGAGTTCAACTTGGCCGAGTTCGTCGAGCACGTGCGGGGCGATCTTGGAGAAATATCCCGACATGATTACGACCGGGAGGCGTGGATTGGCTTTACGCAGTGAGGCGACGAGTTCTGTGCCCTGCATACCCGGCATGGTTTGGTCGGTTACTAGCAGGGCGCAGCTTTGTGCTCCATTGGCCATCGCCTCGAGGCATTGTTCCGCCGAGGCGTAGACCACGGCGTGATAACCTTTACTTTCTAGCACGAGCTTGGTGCAGCTACCGACAATTTCTTCGTCATCGACCACGCATACAAATTCCCCGGTGCCGTGGGGAACGGATCCGAATTCGGTGTCGTCGTTGCTTCTCTCCGCGGTCGCGGCCGGTAGGTAAATGTGAAACGTCGAGCCGGCGCCAGGCTGGCTCTCGACGTCAATTGCACCACGGTGGGCACGCACGATGCCATGCACGACGGCGAGACCCAGCCCCGTGCCTTCCCGGGTATTTTTCGTGGTGAAGAACGGGTCGAAGATGCGGCGGCGGGTCGCCTCGTCCATGCCGTGGCCTGTGTCGGTGACAG
>CANGHW010000144.1 GCA_947453695.1 Opitutia bacterium | reverse complement strand
GTTTCAAAAACGGTGAATGGGAAACCGGCGCCACCATCTTTCGCGGACAGTGGGGACTGAGCGAAGATAGCTTCGGCCGATTCTATCATAACTCCAATAGCGACCAATTGCGCGTGGACGTGATTTTCTCCGACTACCTGCAGCGCAATCCCAACTTCCCGCGCCTCGTGGGCACGAACGTCAAAGCCGCGGCGGACCAGTTTGTTTGGCCGGCACGTGTCAACCCCGGCATCAACCGCGGCTACCGGCCGGAGATGTTGCGCGACGGGCGCTTGAAAGAGTTTACTGCGGCCGGTGCGCCCTGGATCTACGGGGGCGACCTGTTCCCTGAATGGGCCGGCAATGCCTTTGTGAGTGAGCCGGCGGGCAACTTCGTGCGTCGCAATGTGCTCACGACGGAGGCGGCGGCGCCCATCGGGCGCAATGCCTACGACAAACAGGAATTCATCGCCTCGACCGATGAGCGCTTCCGTCCCGTGAACTTCACGACGGGGCCGGACGGTGCGCTCTACGTCGTCGATCTCTACCGCGGCGTGCTGCAGCATCGCATCTCCCTGACGAGCTATCTCCGCGCGCAGAGCGAGGAACGGCAACTCGTGCAACCCCGGCACCTCGGCCGCATCTACCGCGTGGTGCCGGCCGATCGCCCCGCGCCCCGCGCGACCCAGTTGCCCGCGCTGACCTCGGCGCAATGGGTCGAGAAGCTTTCCCACCCGAATTCGTGGTGGCGCGAGACGGCGCAACGCCTGTTGGTCGAGCGTCGGGAAACGACGCTCGCGGGCGCAATCAAGTCGGTGGCGCTCCGCGGCCCACTGCCGGTGGGGCGGGTGCACGCGTTGTGGACGCTCGATGGCATCGGTGCATTGGACGAGGCGACGGTGAAGTCCGCGCTCGCCGATCGAGACTCGGCGGTGCGCGCTGCGGCGGTGCGACTAAGCGAGCGGTTTATCGGCGGTGCGGGACGCGCCGAATTGATCGGTGCCCTCCAGGGGGCGACGAACGATGCCTCGGCGGAGGTGCAATTGCAGGCGGTGCTAACGCTGGGCGAAGCCCGGGACGCCAAGGTGGATGTAGCTCTGGCAGAAGTGATCCGTCGCACACCGGGCAATCCGTATCTGCGCGATGCACTCTTTAGCGGGCTGGCCAATCGCGAATTGGCGTTGATCGAGCACCTCGCGGCGCGGAGCGACTGGCCGGCCGACGACGTCGAAGCCAACAAGATCTTCACCGGCCTGGCCCGCGGCGTATTCACGTCGCGGAATCTCGGCGAGATTGAGCGCTTGATCGCATTGACGGCGAATCAGGGGCCCACTGGCGGCAAACGCGTGCTCGCGGTGCTCGACGGTTTCTTGGCGGCCGCCGCGATCTCGAAGCGGCCGCTTCAATTTGCGAAGGAACCGGCGGGCTGGGCGACGCTGGGCAAAGGGGCGACGCCGGCGGCGCGTTTGGCGAAGCTAAATGACATCGTGCTCTGGCCGGGAAAGACGGGCGTGACGGCACAGGCGACGGTAGCGCCAATGACGCGCGAACAGCAGGAGCGGTTTGAAACGGGTAAGGGACTCTTCACCGCCATCTGCTCGACGTGTCACCAAACGACGGGCCGCGGGCTCGATGGACTCGCGCCCCCGTTGCTCGATTCGGAGTGGGTGCTGGGCTCGCCGGAGCGCGCGATCCGCATCGTGCTGCACGGCGTGCGGGGACCAATCACCGTCGCGGGTCGAGTGCATACCGGCGATATGCCGGCGTTTGGCGCGGCGTTTGACGACCAGCAGTTGGCCTCGGTGTTGACTTATGTCCGCCGCGAATGGGGCCACACGGCCGCACCGGTCGAACCGGCGCAAGTTAAGGCAATCCGGGCCGCGACGCTGGGGCACTCCGACGCATGGAGCCCGGAAGAACTTAATCTGATCAAGTAAGGAGACTACCGGTGCACCGCCCCTGGATAGGAAGTCTCGCGACGGCCGTCCTCCTCGCCGCGGCGCTGTGCGCGAGTCCGTTGCGCGGGGCTGCGGGCCTCGGTCCGATCACCCGGGCACATGCCGAGGACCTGTGGGCCAAGTTACCGGCGGAAGATCCGTGGGTGAAAACACCGGACGGGAGCACGCTCGCGTGGGGCGAATCTCATTTGTTGCACGCGCTCGTCGATCTCTACGAGGCGACGGACGACGCGAAGTTTCTCACCGAGGTAGCCCGGCGCGGCGACCGGCTCCTTACCCATCGCGACGACCGGCGAGGAGTGGTCGACGGCTCCGGCCAAAGCCGACCGGCGTGGAGTATGGCGAGCAAGTATGTCGTCGCCGACGGATGGATCGTGGATCCGACCGGCCAGCGATTGGTGGCACTGCGCTCCACCGCTTCCGCCTACAACAATCTCACGCGCGTCACGCTCGCCCCGGTGGGCGGGGAGAAACGCGGACGTTTTTCCCTCACGATCACGAACGCGCAGTTCAAACGGGAGGAGACGTTTGCTGAGGTGAGTCTCGATCCGGCGGACGACCGCTTTGTGGAGAAAATTGTGAACGCCGTCGTGCCGACCCACAGTGCGCGCCCCGGAAAAGTGTCGCAGTATTCGAATCTCGTGCGTGTCACCGTGACCCCGGGCGCGCGGGGAGTGCCGGGACCGCAGACCTTCTCCCTCAAGCCCATCCCGCTCGCATACATGGGCTACCTCGGCGTGATCTATCACCCGATGCTGCGCTTCGCGGAGATCGTCCGGTCGGATCCCCGGCATGCCTCGCTGGTGCCGGCAGCGGACCGTTTCGTAGTCGCGGCCGAGGAGTCTTACGCCGACGCCAATCGCCGCCTCTGGCGCGAGGGCCCAGGTAAAGACGAGGGCTACTATCTTTGCTGCGCGCGCGGGGAATCATTTCCCTTCGATAACGTGGGTGAGCCCTTCAACTACCTCGGTCGGCATACTGCGAGCCAGCTCGCGTTGGTCCGCCTCACCGGCAAGCCGGAATATCGGGAGCGGGCAGAGCGGATGGCGCGACTGTTCAAAAACCGCCTGAAGCTCGATGCCACGCGCGATCTCTACACGTGGAATTATTGGTATGAGCCGGTGACGACAACGGGATGGACGCCGGCAAACAGCCCTTCGCTCAATATTCCGAACTACCCGCCCGTGGCGGCCGTGGAGGATATTTCCCACGGGGTGCTCGACATCGCGATGGTGGTGAGCGCCCACGCGGCGGGCGTAGTCTTCGACGAAACAGACGTCCGGCGCTGCGCCAACACGCTGCTTACGCACGTGCTCAATCCGACGCGCACCAGCGTGCGACGGCGGGTCGATGGTCAGGGGCCGGACTATCCCAACTATCTGCCGGCGCTGGCGGGATGGTTGGCTCTCAGTGACGGCAATCCAGAAGTCTACCGCGAGATTCGCCGCACAGCGGAGGCGGCGGCGCCGCGGGATTTTTTCCTGCTCGCGGCGCTCTTGAAGTGGGAGCGACGCCTGACGCCCCGACCGTGACCGTAAACGGCTACTTCGTGTCCGCGGCGATACGTCCCGGCTCGCGGTTGCCGCTGCCCTTGCGCTTGGTGAGCGAGTCACCGAGGTCGGCCCGGCATTTCTCGGCAAACGCGAGGAGTCGCTCCACCACGTCGGGATGGGCCGTAGCGACATTCGTTGTTTCGCCGAGGTCGGCGGCGAGATCGAACAGCTCAGGCGTGGCCAAGGCGGCGTCAGCATACTTGGCGGGCGTGCCGTCGCGGCCGCCTGGTCGACCAGCGAGCGTGCGGTAGCGATGGGCCAGAATCAGTTTCCAGCGGCCATCACCGCTGACGACGGCCTGCAGTTCGTTTTGCGCATACCAGATACCATAACCTTCGTGCGGATTTTTGGCGCCAGGCTGACGCGAGAGCAGTGGCCAAACGTCGAGACCGTCGATCGGGTGAGTGGGCAAAGCAGCGCCGGTGAGGCCGGCGAGAGTGGGGAGCAAATCGATAGTCATGACGTAGTCATTGCTCGTGACGCCGGCGGGGATGTGGCCGGGCCACCGCATGAGGGCCGGCACGCGAGTCCCGCCTTCCCACGACGTGCCCTTGCCCTCGCGCAGCGGCCCCGCGCTGCCGGCGTGATTGCCGTAGCTCAGCCAAGGGCCGTTATCGCTGGTGAAGATCACGAGCGTGTTTTGGGTGAGGCCGTTTTTCTCCAAGCTGCGCAGGACCTCGCCGACGGACCAATCGATCTCCATAATCACATCGCCGTAGAGCCCCGCGGCGGACTTGCCGCGAAACTTATCGCTGACCGCGAGCGGCACGTGCGGCATCGCGTGAGCGAGGTAGAAGAAGAAGGGCTGGTCCCTGTGACGCTCGATGAACGAGACCGCGCGCTCGGTGTAGCGCGTCGTGAGCTGGTCCATCTTCGTCGGCGTGATCTCGTCGTCGATCACGCGCCCGTTTTCGATCAGTGGCAACTTGGGGTAGGTGCCTGGCTTGGCCTCAGGGTGAAACGGCCACATGTCATTGGAGTAGGGCAGGCCGATCGATTCGTCGAAGCCATGCTGCGGGGGTAAGAATTGGGCGCGATGGCCGAGGTGCCATTTACCCGCCATGCCGGTGGCGTAGCCGCGGGATTTGAGGAGCTCGGCGAGCGTTGTTTCTGATGCGTTGATGCCATGGGTGGAGTTGGGCCCGAGGGCGCCGTGGATACCGACGCGGTTGGAGTAGCACCCGGTAAGCAGAGCAGCGCGGGAGGCCGAGCAAACGGCCTGGGCGACGTGAAAGTTCGTGAACTTCGCCCCCTCGCGGGCGAGTCGATCGAGGTTGGGTGTCGTGTAGCCTTTGGCGCCAAAGACGCCGACATCGCCGTAGCCTTGGTCATCGGTGAAGATGATGACGACGTTGGGCAGCCGGTCGGCGGCACGGGCGAATGAAAGCGCGGCAACACCAAGTGCGGCGGCGCGCAGAAGAAGACCAACGAGGCGGGCAGGGAACGTGCGGAGGGGCATGAAGAAAACAGGTGACGTGGAGTAGAGCGGAGCGGGCCGATAACTAAGCGAGGCCCACTTCAGGGTGTAATACCTTTGCGGCGCAGCGCGGGGGTGAGCAAGCGTTGGAGATTGCCGCGGAGAATAAGTTTTTTGTCGGCGAGCGAGATGTCCGCACCGAGCACGCGGCCGATTTGGGATGCGAAGCTGCGGCCGGCGACATCGCTGCCGTAGAGCACGCGAGAGGCGCCGAGCTCGCGCACGGCCATCTCGACTTCTCCATAGACCGGATCGCCACCGCCGAGGTCGGCATAGACGTCCGGACACGCTCGGATGGCGCGAATGCCGAGGGCCCAATCACCACCGCCGGTGTGCCCGCAGACGAGCGGCACACCGGGGTGACGGGCGGAGAGTTCGGCAAGTTCCATCGGCGTGGATTCCTCGGGCAAGTTGCCCTTGCCGCGCTGCTTGATCCAGGTGTGCTGCAGAATCAGCGCGTCGAGTTCAGCAGCGCGACGGACGATGGGATCCAGTTCGGGCTTATTGCAGTGCCAGCCCACCCAGAGCTTGATGCCGATCATGGGGCCATCGGCGACGCAGCGTTCGAGTTCGGCGAGGCTTTCCTTCGGGTATTTGGGGTTGAGATAGACGAACCCAAAGGCCCGCGAACTCCAGTCCTTCAGGATGGCGAGCACGTCGTCGTTGCTCTTGCGGAATTGCTCCGGCGTGGGCTCGTAGTTCCACGGCGGGCTCATGTTGATGCACAGGCGCTCGACGCCGACGCGATCGGCGATGCGCACGAGTGCTTCCATGCGCGCGGACGGGGTAGGCCCCTGGGTGGTGACGTGACAGTGGACATCCCAAATACCGAGGCGGCGCAGGCTGTCGTCACCCGAAACGTCGGCCGAGTTAGCGGCGCCGCGCAGGGCGAGGGGAGCGGTGGCAGCCAAGGCGCCAGCGTGGAGGAAAGTGCGGCGGTTCATACGCGGGCGAGTAGCGCGGCGGCGTGGCCGGAGGCGATGGCGGTGAACTGGGCAGGCGTGAGGGGCGACTCCTCGAGTTTCAGGCGAGCCGCCTCGAAATAGAAATAAGGGGTGTGCGAACCAAAACAAAGCGACAGGTCCGGCGCGCCGGCGAGCACGTTGGCAATACCGGCGGCGCCCTCCAGCGTGGCGATTTCCGCCTGCACGCCGGCCTTGGCGAGGCGGCGGAGCAAAGGATTGGCGGCGGCCAGGAGACGCGAGGTGGCGTTGAGCACCATCACACGGGCCTGCGGGTTTTTCTCGACGAGCGGGGCGAGTGGAGCGGCGACCGTCGGCGCCGCGACAAATACCGGGTTCTGCGAGCGCTCGTCCTCCATGGTGAGGGCAATCTGGATAACGAGGCGGCGCGCAGTCGCCTGTTCGAGCACGCGAGCGAAGCGTGGATCGTCGAGCGTATAACCGTGATAGCCCGGCAGGAGGCGGATGCCCGGCATGCGATGAAGCTCGTGGCAGCGCCGCAGGTCTTCCTCCCAGTCGGGTAAGGTGGGATTGAGCGCGCCGAAGGGCAGGAAAAACCCGCCGCCCTCCTGCACACACGCGGCGGCCAAGCGTGCATTGACCGCACCAATGTCCGTGTGCAGGGCCGCATCGAAGTGGCTGATCCAAGCGGAGGAGACTCCGCGGGTTTGCAAGTGAGTGCGCAACGCAGCAGCGGAGTCGAACGGCGCACGGCGGGTGGGCCAGTGACCGAGCCACACATTGGTATCGATCAGGGAAGGCGACGCCGACTCGGCCGGGGGCAGGGCAGTGGCAGCGGTTCCGCGTGGGGCCGTGCCAACGGCGGCAAGGGCGGCGGCGGTGCCCAGAAAGCGACGACGGTGCATGGGGAACTACGTAACGGATCAGTTACTCCGGCAAGGTTTCTCTTGTTACCAGTGTTTTGGATTAGAAGAGTGGCGGACCGAGCGACAAAGCGTATCACGGTTGGTGACTTCGATCACCGCTCCGCTCTTCTCCGCACCATGCTTCGTTCCCTGCATTCTTCGCCCTGCACCTCTCTACTGCGCTCCGCCACTTGGTCGGCGGTTGCCCTCCTCGCACTCCACGCGGGAGCCTCGGCGCAAACCGCCCCGGCTGCCAGTGCCCGCTCGGACGCGAAACCGGCAGACACGGCCAAAGCGGACGTCGTCGCCCTCTCCCCCTTTGAGGTGAAGGACGATGTCGATGGCAGCTACGGCGCGCTGAACTCGAACTCGATCACGCGTTTCAATACCGATCTGTCGAAGGTGCCGGTGTCGGCCGACATTTTCACGGAGACATTCATGAACGACGTCGGCGCGCGCACGATCGAGGACATGCTGATGACCTACGTCGCGGGCGCGGGCTTCGACTCCGAAAACAATACTACGGTGGGCAACGCCCAGCCCGGCGACCGCAATGCCGGGTCAAACATCAAACTGCGCGGTCTCTCCACCCCCACGCTCCAGCGCGATGGCTTTATGCCCGGCGGGTCCGTCGGCACCGGCGTGAGCAGCACCTTCGACGTTGAGCGCGTCGAAGTGATCAACGGTCCGCAGTCGCTCCTCTACGGCAACGGCGGGGCGGGCGGAGTCATTAATACCATCTCGAAGCAGGCGCGGTTTGGCCGGCGGTCATTCGGTTCGATCACGCTACGGAGCGACGAATACGGCAACGCCATGGGCCAGCTCGACTACGGTGTCGGCAACAAGACGATGGCGGCGCGTTTTGCCGCGACTCACGAACGCATTGGCGGGCGGCGCGATGATATTTACGGCGACCTCAATGCCGTTTACGGCCAGTTCGCCTTCCGTTTCGGCCGCACGCTGTTGCGACTGAGTGCCGAGCACTCCGACTTCGACCGCATCGTGTCGGGGGCAGCGCTGACTTACACGGCGCGCAGTGCGGTCGACGATGTGCGCAATGGCCAATTCATCAGCTACCTGCTCGCGACGAACCAACTGGAACGAGCGGCCAGCGGCGCGAGCGGCGGCGGCTTCATCGGCAACGGCCAGATCAATTGGAAGACGATCAATTCCTATGAGGGCGATTTGAAGTCGGAGAAGACCGTCGGTCACTTCGTCACGCTCAATGCGGAGACGAAGATCACGGATTGGCTATCGGGTGAAATCGCCGTCGGTTACCGCAATTCCCGTAACGCCCTGCGCGCCAGTGCGGGCGTGACGATGCTCGCGCCGAACAACGCGACCAATCCGACCGGCACGTGGGCAATGACGCAGGCGACGGCGTTGAATGACCGCACCACCGACAGCCCATCGCGCATCAAGTCGGTGCGCGCCGCGCTGTTCGCCAACAACGCGCTCTTCGGCGACCGCGTGAAGAGCCAGACCATCGTCGGCGCGGACTTCTCGCGACGCGACGATGCCTCGATCGATTACTATTTCTATCAGACCGATTCATCCGGGAAGATCATCGTCAACCCCGCGACGGCCTCGAATCTGGAGTTCGGCCGCACCGTGCTGGGCACGCCCACGCGACTGATCTGGGCGGTGGGCGATGGCCCGAAGAAATATCCCTTCTGGCAGCCGTTCACGACGCAGATGACCTACAATGGCGTAAACTGGGTGAAGGACCTCGCGAACTTCTCCGAAAAATCGCTGATCTCAGCCAACAACCCTCTCGGCCTACGCCTCGGTGGACGCCAGTATCTCAACCGCCACACGATCAACAAGGGTGTCTTCGGCGCCAACACGCTGTCCCTCCTCGGCGGCAAAGTCGAAATCCTGAGTGGTTTCCGCGCGGCTCCGGTTTACCGCGTGCAATACAACCAAGGCGTCGCCTTGCCCGTAAACGGGGACAATCAAACCACGGCATTGATCGAAAAGACGGCCCTCAGTTTCAGCGCGGGCGCCAATGTCGCGATTAATTCTTGGCTGCGCGCCTACGTGAATATTTCCGATTCCTACAACCCGCCCGCTGCGCAAGCCAATGATCCCTACGGCGTCGGTCCGAAGGTTGCGCACGGCTTGGGTGAGGAGATTGGCCTGAAGGTCACGAATGCCGCCGGCACCGTCTCCGGATCGATCGCTTACTACCGCACCAGTTCGAAAAACGAACAATACGCGGTCACGAGCACACTGCAGTTGGCTATCAATCCGACGGGCCTCAACGGCCAATACAATGCGTCGAGTGTGTGGATTAATGTCGATCGCAAGAGCGAAGGCCTGCAGCTGGCGGCCACCCTCGCGCCGACGAAGAACTGGCGCATCCGGTTCTCCGCTTCCGAGACGTCGGGCACGATCGGCACGAGCAAGAGCTACACCCAGCTCTACAATGATCAGTTCTACACCAACGCTGCCGGTCAGGTGACTTACAAGAACGGCCAGGTGGTTTACGTGAATCCGACATTCAATCGCAATACCCCGACCGTCACCGCGACCACGCCCGGCGCGATTCCGCTCACGACGACGATGATTGGCGATCGCACCAGCCCTTACTACGCCAACCCGGCGCCAATCACGGGATTGATCGCGGGCGGCGGCAATCTGGCCGTGGTCTTGCGCGCGGCCGATCCGGTGGCGGGGCCGATCCTCACCGGGGTCACGGGACTGCCAATTTCGGCCATTCAATTTAATCCAGGCTTCACGCCACCCGGGTCGATTCCCGTCGCGGTCGCGGGCGAAGACACCGTCGGCTATCCCAAGTTCAACTTCAACATGACGCAGATCTACACCTTTGACCAAGGAAAGCTGAAGGGATTCCGGATCGGTGGCACGGTCACGCGTTCGTGGCAAAATCGCGCTTACTATTACTATCCCAATGGCGTGACCGTCGGTGCCACGCGACTGGTCTACTTCCGCCCTGACATGACCCAATTTAACCTCATCACGGGCTATTCGTGGAAACTCGGGCGTTTCCCGGTGTCCGCCCAGCTCAACGTGAACAATATGTTTAACACCTATCACGTGCTCGTGATGCCCAATCCCACCACTGGCCTGAATGGACCGCTCATCGCGACCTTCGACAACCAGCCGCGCTCTTACGTGATGAGCACGACGATCAGCTTTTGAAGCCCAAGGGAAGCGCGGCCCCGGTGGGCGGGGGCGGTGGGGAGCGGCGGGGATTTCCGTTGACCAGCGGGGGATTTGGTAACTTCACAGTTACAAACGGCACTGCGCGTGCTTCGCCGTCCCCCATACCCATGAAATCCACGCGTCCGGTCAATTGTCTGTTCTCCCTTCGTTGCTGCGGTCTGTTCTGGGCCCTGCTCCTCGCCGTCGCCGCTCCGCTCAGCGCTCAGTCCGTCGGCATCGTCTCTGGTCAGGTGAGCAATGCCGTCACTGGCGTCTACCTGGAGGGGGCCGAGGTCGCCACGGCAGCGGGGCAGTTTGCGCTAACGGATCGTGAGGGACGTTTTGAGATATCCCTTCCGCCCGGCACGACCACGCTCGTAGTGAGCTACACCGGCTTGGAAGCCAAAAAGTCCGCGGTGGTCGTCACTGCCGGCGGCCGCACGACTCAAGATTTCGGGCTGACGGCTTCCATCTACAAAATGGAGGCCTTCAACGTCTCCGGCCCCCGCGAGGGCAGTGCCTCGGCCATCACCAAGCAGCGCGAGGCGCCCAACGTGAAGAATGTCGTGGCGTCGGACAGTTTTGGCAATGTGGCGGACGGCAATATCGGCGATTTCCTGCAGCAGCTTCCGGGAGTAACCGCGGTTTATGTCGGTGCCGATGTTCGCTCCGTGCAGATTCGTGGCATCGATGGCGCGTTGAACTCGGTGACAATGGATGGCGACCGGATGGCGAGCTCCCAGTCGGCCGCCGCGGGACGCACATTCGAATTTGAGCAGGCTTCCCTCAACAATATAGAGACGATCGAGGTCACCAAGGCGCCCACGCCAGACATGGATGCCGACTCGATTGGCGGTAATGTGAACATCGTTTCGAAAAGCGCCTTCGACCGCAATCAGCCGCGTGTTTTCAATTACTCCATCGGCGGGGTCTGGCGGCCCAAATATTTTACGCGGTCGGACAATTGGCTGCGCGAGCCGATCAAGGATATCGGCCCCTCACTCAATTTTTCCTACGCGGATCGTCTCGGCACGGAGAAACGCATCGGTGTTTCCCTTAACTTCACTTACCACTCTCAGCCCGGCGGTGACACCGCTGCCCTGGCGACCTATCAGAGCGTGCTGACCGAGCCTTACTACACGCAAAATATCACCGTGCCCCGTCCGGCTGGTGCGCCCCGCACTCGCCTCGCGACCGGAGCCAAGATCGAATACAAGCTGAATGAGAATACCGTTCTCTCGTTCAACACCGCCTACAATTGGTTTCACGAGACCAACGACACCCGGGCGATGGTCCTCGGCACGACCGCATCCGTCGCCAACTTCCGGCCGGGCTACACCAATTATTTCGAAGAAGTCCTGGCCAACGCGAACTCCTCCAGCGCGGTCACCCTCACTACCGACGACAAATCCGGCCGCACTTACCAATTTGTCCCGACCGTGCGCCATCGCCTGCCCGGCCTGGAAATCGACTACGGGGTGAGCTTCTCCAACTCGGAGACCTACTATGACTATGCGCCCGATGGGCGTCACTTCCAGTCCCGGCCAAAGGGGGCGGTGAGCTACCGCCTCGCCAATATCGGCTTCACCATTGATCGACGGGAGAGTCTCAAGTGGCCGAAATACACACAGACGACGGGCGCCGATCTTTTCAATTTGGCCAACTACAATACGCTCCTCCTCACCCAGAGCGATCGCATGGGTGTGGACGAGGTGCGCACGGCCAAGTTCAACGCGAAAAAGGTGCTGCCGTTTGCGTCAGCCACCTCGTTAAAGATCGGCGGCGTTATCCGCCAGCAGGAGCGCGACCTCGAAAACTATTCGAAGCGTTACAACTACACCGGCGTTGATGGCATCCAGAACAACGCCGACGATCTGGGTGGCATCGCACAGTTCCTCGACACGACACCGAAGTGGACCGACTCCAACGAGGGCTACCGTTCCCCGCCATGGGCGAACCCGTTCGCGGTTGCACGCCATCAGGCGCAGTTCCCCAGCCTTTGGCGCGAAGATACGGCGTTTACCACCACGTCGCGCCTCAACGGCGATCGCAGCATCACGGAAACGGTGACCGCCGGCTATGCGATGGGCAATGTGCGCTTTGCTCAGCTTTCGATTCTGGGCGGCGTGCGCGTGGAGAAGACCGAGACCGATGCCGAGGGGCCTGTCACCGTGGGCGGTGTCATTCGCCGGCTTACTCGCAAGGGAGCCTACCGCGATGTCTTCCCCGGCCTGCATCTGCGCTATGCCCCGACGCGCAATCTGATCGGGCGCCTGAGCTATTCGTCGGGCATCGGTCGTCCTTCGTTTGATGCCATTATGCCCGCGGACACGGTAAACGAAGTCGCGCAGACGGTCACCATCCGCAACGCAGGTCTGCAGCCGCAATACTCCGATAACTTCGACGCCACGGTGGAATACTACTTCGAGCCCGTGGGTTCGCTCTCCGCGAGCGCGTTTATGAAACAGCTCGATGGCTTCCAGTTTACCGACAGCAGTCAGTTTGTCGGCTCGGGCGCCGACAACGGCTTCGATGGTCAATACGCCGGCTACCGGATCACCACCACGCGCAACGGCGGCAGTGCGAAGTATCGCGGACTCGAGCTGGCCTACCAGCAGCAGTTCACGTTTCTCCCCGGATTCTGGCGCGGCTTTGGCCTGTATGCCAACTACACCCGCCTCCTCACCCGGGGCGACTACGGCGGGGCGACGGTGACCTCCGCCGTCGCGGGCTTCGTGCCCAAGACTGGTAACGTCGCGCTTACTTATCTCGGCCACGGGCTGAACATCCGCCTGAACGGTGTCTGGCGGAGCGAGTATCTGGTCACCAACAGTGCCAACCCTGCGCTCGTAGTTTATCAGGAGCCGAAGTTTCAGGTGAACTTGAAGACGCGTTACAATCTGACGCGCTCGACCGCGCTCTTCTGCGACGTCGAGAACCTGAATAAATCGCCCATCACCGAGACATGGGTGGGTTCGAAAGACCGGCCCAATCAG
>CANGHW010000143.1 GCA_947453695.1 Opitutia bacterium | reverse complement strand
TGTTCGGCCGGGATCGCGGCGGTGACGGCAGAGTTTACGACGGCAAGGCCCGGGGCGTTGGGCGCGGCGGGATTCTTCTGCGTGAGGTCGAGGCGGCCGCCGGCGGCCTCGAGGGCCTGCTTGTATTGGTCGGCGCGCTGCGGCAGGAGGGTTTTCGACAGCGGGTAGCGGTCGAAGGTTACGACGCGGCCCGAGCCCACGTTGAGCGACACGCGCAGGCCGCTCTTGAGGGTGGCCACGAGCTCCAGTTCGCCGCCGGAGTTGCGTTGCGAGGAGTAGTCGGAGCCAAAGATGTCGGGGAGGCCGAGGTTGTTGCGACTGCCGAGACCGCCGTCCTTGGCGTCGTTGCGACCGAGGAGGGCGTTGATCGGACTGACGATCGGCGAGGTGACGCGGACGTGGTTCTGGATGTTGAAAAAATATCCGGCGTTGGCGGTGAGGCGGCCGCCGAAGAAACGGAAGCGCAGGCCCGTATCGTAGCCGGTGCCGGTCTGCACGTCGGCGAGGTCGTTGCTCAAGTCGAAGGCGCCGGTCGGCGGAAGCACATAGGAGGTGGCGTAGTTACCGGTCACCGAGACCCACGGGAGCATATGATAGACGGCACCGGTGCTGACGCTCTTGGGGTGCTTGCGGTTGATGGGCGGATTGTAGTCATCGCGGAATCGGTCGTTGCGGTAGAACGCGGTGCCGATGGAAGCGCCAGCGTTGGTGGTCGCGCCGGCCGGGGCCGCGATCCCGGTGCGGGGGCGCGTGGCCGCAGGAATCGCGATGCTCGAGGTCGGATTGCCGGCCGCATCACGGGGGATGTAGGTGAGCTTGGCCCAATCCGCGGGGGCATCCGGCAGCAAGAGCAGGTCACGGCCGTTCCAATTGGAAGGGAGATCGCCGCGGTTGACGGCGTTCCACTGCTGGGAGCGGGCGTTGTCGAACCGGATCGCAGGGAGGACGACGAGTTTGCCGCCGAAGTATTTCGCGCTGGCGGCCATGCCGTAGTTGAGAAAGCGGTTTTCGGATTTCGACCAGCCGCTGAGAATCCACTCCGGCGCAATGGTGCGGGTGGAGGTGGTCCAGGAGTTGTTATCCGCGGCGAAGTCTCGGCGGAAGACCGAGGTGGGCACGCCGGCATCGCCGAATGGACGGCCTTCGAGATACCAATAGTGGCGCACGCGGATCTGATCATCAGCGCCGGTCCAGAGCCGCGGATCGCTCTGCGTCTTCATGCTATATTGGTAATTGGGCGCCTCGGTGTTTTTCAGGGTGAGGCTGCCGTTGAGGTTGAAGACGTAGTTGCCCCATTTGCCGTAGTCGGCGCGGTAGCCAAGGTTGGCGCGCAAGGCGCGGTTGAGGATGGTGACGTAGCGCCACTCCTCGACGCCATCGGCGTAGGGCAGCAGATAGTTCGGGTTGGCGGCGCCGTTGGGCAGCGTCTGGTTGATGTCGATGCGCACCGTGCGGAAGTCGTTAATGTTCTGCCGGCGGTCGTTGGTCTGGTTGATGTCGCCGCCGACTTCGATGAACCAGCGGTCGCCGATTTGGTGGGTGAGCGCGACATTGAAGTCCTTGCTGCGCTGACGCAGGATAGCCTCGTCGGTGGAATCGTTGTCCCGCTTGTCGGGGAGGCGGAATTTCGAGGCAGCGAGCGCGCGGTTGAAGCGGTCGGAAGCGAGATTGCCTTGGTAAAGGTAGTTGAGTTCGCCACCGGGGACGTTGTTGAACGCCGGCGTGGTTGAGGCGGAACTGCCATTGCCGAGGGCGAGGCCGGTGCCACGGGTGTAGAGGACGCCATTGGCGAGCATCGGCGTGGCGGCGGTCTCGTCAGCGCGGCGCGTGAGGGCCTCGTTCTGGTAGTTCATGATCATGTTCTGACCGGAATACGGGCTCCAGATGTAGTAACCGCCGCCGCGGCGGTTCACGCCCTGTGGTTCGCCGTTCACGCTCAGGGTCTGGCCAAAGGCGTTGGCGATGCCCGGCGTCGCACCGCTCGGAAACATGGCGTTGGTGATCGGTCCGTTGAACACCGTGCGGCCATCGCAACCCGAGACCGAATCGAAGAGGGAGATTTGGGGATTGGTGCGGGCGCTGAGCTCGGCGGAGCCCTCGACGCGCAACTCGGTCTTCGGCCGGATCAGATAGGACCCAGCCACGGTGCCGCCCTTGATTTTCTCAAACTCGCGGCGCTTCCAGCCATCGCGATCAAACCACACGGCGTTGCCGCGGATCGCGAGTTTATCGGTGAGCGGCTGATTGATATCGAGAGTCGAGCGCTTGTAGCCCCACGAACCCACCTTGGCTTCGATCGTGGTGAACGGCCGGTCATAACGCGCAGTCTTGGTGACCGCGCCCATGCCGCCGCCGAGAGCGCTGTTGGCGCCCACGCTGAAGAGCGCGGCGTTGGGCCCGCGGCCGAAATCGTAGCGCTCCAAGTTGTAACTATCCTGGACGGCGGCCGAGAGGTAGTTGTTGCGCGTTGTCGACGTGCCGCCGCTGCTTCCGCCATTGACGAGGGTAATACCGCGGACGTTGGCAATTGTAGTAATGCCGAAGGTATCGGCGCCGTTGCCGTCGCCCACGGGCGCGCCGTTGGTCGCCCAATAGGTCGCCTCTTGAATATTCGTGATGCCGAGCGCGTCGATGAAGTCGCGGGTCATGACCGAGTAGGCCGCGGGGACATCCTCCATGTTGAGCGAGAGCCGCGTCGCCGTGCCCGCGTTGGCGGCTACGAAACCCGTGTCTTTTTCGGTGTTCACCGTGAACGGCGAGAGGACGACTGTGTCCGCCGGCGCCAGTAACGAAGCGGGCTTAGTCGTGGGATTGGCGGCCGCGGAGGGCACCGGGGCAATTTGCGCCCAAGCGGACGTCGACACAGCGGCACAGACGGCGCAGAGCAGAATACGGGGGTTCATAGTTCAGTAGTTCAAACGGGAGTCAGGGGATAGCCTGGCCGGCGCGAAGCCGACCAATGCGAACGAGGCAAGAGGGCACACGAATCATCGAGTTCCCCTCCATCAACCATGCCGAAGGTTTCACTGGTAACCAAAAGCGACTATGCCACGGTGACGGCCGGCCGTCGCGCCGCATTCCTCATGGCCTCCACCCCTCCCCAGCCGGCCCGCGTCTCATTGCGCGACGTGGCCAAAACGGTCGGCGTTTCTCACGTCACGGTCTCCCTCGCTTTACGCGGTGATACGCGAGTGTCCGCCACCCGGCGCACCGAGATTCGCGCCGCCGCTGAACAACTCGGCTATCGCCCGGACCCGATGCTGTCGTCGCTGGCTTCCTATCGCCGCAATAAGAGTGCAGTCCCCATCAGCGCCACCGTGGGATAGCTCAACCAATGGGACGACCCCAAGGCCCTCCGGCGCCTGCACGAGTTCGACGCCTACTGGCACGGCGCCACGCAGGCCGCAGTGGAGCTCGGCTATCGTCTGGAAGAATTCGTCGTCGGATCCGAAATCTCGCCTGAACGCCTTCACTCCATCCTCCTCGCCCGGGGCGTGCGCGGCCTGCTCCTACCACCCCACTCCGCCGGGCTCACACTCGGCACCTTCGACTGGAGCCAGTTCTCCATCGTCCGCCTCGGCCTCTCGGTGCCTGAACCACGGGCCCACGCGGTGGTATGCGATCAGAGTGACTGCGGTTCCCTGGCCTACTCCCAAGTTCACGCGCTCGGCTATCGCCGCATCGGCTTTGTCAGTTCGCCCCGCTTTGATCGCAATACTCGCGGAAATTTCCGCGCCGGGATCTTACGTGCCCACGCCGACCTCACCGTGCCCGCAGATCGCGTTGAACCCCTGCTGATCGACGAAGGACCGGGCCAAGCCCCAGTCACCGATTTGCGCCAATGGCTCGCGACCGCCCGGCCTGATGCCGTGCTTACCTCCCACCCTGCCCTCCGCAGCCTCCTCGCCAAACTCGGTGTGCGCGTGCCCCGCGATCTCGCCGTCGCCACCACCAGCGTGCTCGATGGCAACTTCCCCGCCGGCATCGATCAAAACTGCCGCGAGATCGGCGCGGTCGCCCTCCGCACCCTCGCCGGCCTGATCCACCAAAACGAGCGCGGCGTGCCCGCAGTCATGCGCCGTATATTAGTGGAAGGTCGCTGGGTCGACGGGCCGAGCCTGCCGCCACGCGTCTGAACCGTGGGCCTGCGCAACGCCCCCGGCGCCCATCCGTCCTGCGCGAAAACGCGCGAACGTGCGGCAACCATCATTTGACGCCACCGCGTAATCCCCAAACCTTTTCACCGTCTTTCCGCTTCTTTCCCCACTGCAGAGACATGCCGTCCGCCCCTCATCCCCGTCCCGCCGCCGCACTCCGCGGCATTTCCCTTGCGCTTGCGTCTGTCGTCTCGCTTTCCGCCGCTTCCGCTCCGGCCTCTCCCCCGCCGCGCATCGCCGCCGACTTCATCGAGAAACACTGCGCCAGCTGCCATGATGACGTGGAGAAAAAGGGCGACCTCGACCTGACCTCTCTCGCCTACTCGCCCACTGATCCGACGAACCACGCTCTCTGGGTGAAGATCTACGACCGCGTCGCCGACGGCGAGATGCCGCCGAAGAAGAAAAAGCGTCCCGACGCCACCGAACTCGCCGCCTTCTCCTCCACCCTGACGAAGTCGCTTGCGACCGCCGAGCGCTCGCGGCTCGTCGCCGAGGGCCGCGCCACTCAGCGCCGCCTCAACCGCTACGAATACGAGAACGCCCTCCGCGACCTCCTCTCCGCGCCGTGGCTCCAAATCCGCGACGCGCTCCCAGAGGACGGCGAGGCCAACCGCTTCAACAAATCCGGCGACGCCCTCAACGTTTCCCACGTCCAGATGGGCCGCTACCTCGCCGTCGCCGACTACGCGCTCCGCCAGGTGATCGCCGGCCAGCCCGAACGCCCCGTGACCAAGATCACTCGCTATTACGCCCGTGAGCAGCGCAGTTTCGTCGGCCCGATGAAGTTCAGCCCGTTCAACACGTCGCCCGAGCGCGCTTCGTTCCCCATCCTCGGTCTCGCCGCGCAGCCTGACGTCCGTTCGGAAAAAGCCAAAATCACCGTCGGTGCCGCAGATCCAGTGACGCGCGACCTCGAAGCCGTTGGCGTCGTTGCCAGCAACTACGAACCCATCGAGCCGAAGTTCAACCAGTTCAAGGCCCCGGTCGCCGGCCGCTACAAACTTCGCTTCAACACCTTTTCCGTTTGGGTCGGTCCGGCCAAACCCGTCCTAGGCAAGGATGGCAAGATGCAGCACCCGTCCGTCGTGAAATGGTGGATCCCCGACCTTGACGACGTTTCACCGGGCCGCCGCTCCGAACCCGTCACCATCTATTCCGAAACGCCCCCGCGCCAGCTCCGCTACCTCGGCAAGTTTGACGCCCAGCCCGAGCCGGGCGTCGCCGAACTCGACGTCTGGCTCCTCGCGGGCGAAACCGTCCGACCCGATCCTGCCCGCCTCTTCCGCTCCCGTCCCGGCGCCTCGCGCTGGCAAAATCCCCTCGCAGAAAAAGACGGCCAACCCGGCGTCGCCTTCCGGTGGCTCGAGGTCGAGGGCCCGCTCGTCGACGTTTGGCCGTCCACCGGTCACCGCCTGCTCTTCGGTGATCTCCCGATCAAGAAAATTGCCAAACCCGCCGCCGGCACCGCTCCGGTCGAAGTCGTTACCACCGATCCCACCGGCGACGCCACACAGCTCCTCGCTGCCTTCCTCGCCCGTGCCTACCGCCGGCCCGTCGCGAAGTCCGAGGTGCAACGCTTCCTCCCCGTCGTCGCCAAGGTCCTCAAGGACGGCGGCGCCTTCGCCGATGCGATGATCGCCGGCTACACCGCCGTCCTCTGTTCGCCGGAATTCGTCTGCCTCGAGGAGAAACCTGGCAAACTCGACGACCACGCCGTCGCCGCCCGTCTCGCGTTTTTTCTCACCAATTCCGCCCCCGACGCCGAACTCCGCGCCCTCGCCGCGAAAGGCCAGCTCCGGAAGCCCGCCATCCTCCGCGCCCAGACCGAGCGCCTGCTCGCCGGACCAAAGTCGCAACAGTTCGTCGATGCGTTCCTCGATTACTGGCTCGATCTGCGCAAGACCATGGGCACTGCACCGGACACCGCGCTCTACGACGACTACTACCTCGACGACCTCCTGACCGAGTCCGCGCTCGAGGAGACGCAGCGCTACTTCGCCGAACTCATCCGCGCCGATCTGCCCGCGCGCACCATCGCTGCCTCCGACTTTGCGATCATCAACGAGCGCCTCGCCGTGCACTACGGCCTGCCGGGCGTTGAGGGCGTGGCGCACCGTCGCGTGCCGCTCCCCTCTGACAGCGTCCGCGGCGGACTCATGACCCAGGCCGCCGTCCTCAAGGTCACTGCCAACGGCACCACCACTTCCCCCGTCGTCCGCGGCGCCTGGATCATGGAACGCATCCTCGGCCAGCCACCGCCCCCGCCGCCCAAGAGCGTCCCCGCGGTCGAACCCGATATCCGCGGCGCCGCCACGATCCGCCAACAATTGGAAAAGCACCGCACGCTCGAAAGCTGCTCCGCCTGTCACGCCAAGATCGATCCTCCTGGTTTCGCCCTCGAAAACTTCGATGTCACGGGCGGCTGGCGCGACCGCTACCGCGCTATCGTCCCCGGCACGACGCCCGAAAAAGGCTTTGGACACGGCGGCCAGAAATTCGTTTTCCACTACGCGCTCCCGGTCGATGCCAGCGGCGAACTCGCCGACGGCCGCACCTTCGCCGACATCCGCGACTTCAAGCGACTCGTTGCCACCGATGAGGCAGCCCTCGCCCGCAATCTCGCGAAACAATTCGTCGTCTACGCTACCGGCGCTCCCGTGCGGTTTTCCGACCGCGCAGCCATCGAGCAGATTGTCCAACGCACCGCCGCCTCCCACTACGGCGTCCGCGCCCTGATCCACGAAGTCATCCAAAGTGAACTCTTCCTGAACAAATGAAACCCACCGCTGCAGCCCACTCTTCCCTCGGATCATTTGTCGCCACGCGGCGCTCGCTCTCCCGCCGTCAGTTCCTCCGCGGCGCCGGCATCGTGATGTCGATTCCGTTTCTCGACTCGATGCTCCCGGCCTTCGCGAAGGCCGCGACCGGCGGATCACCCACCGGCCCAAATGCCAAGCCGCGTCGCATGCTCGGCATCTGCAACAATCTCGGCCTCCTCACGGATCAATTTTTCCCCAAGAACGCCGGACGCGGTTACGAACTCTCACCCTACCTCCAGGGACTCAAGGACCACCGCAATGACTTTACCGTCTTCAGCGGCGTCTCGCACCCCAATGTCGATGGCGGCCACCCGGCGGATGTATGTTTTCTTACGGCCGCGCCCCACCCCGGCAGCAGCTCGTTTCGCAACACCATCTCACTCGACCAGCATATCGCCGAACAGATCGGCACCCTCACGCGTTTTCCGTCCCTCACTCTAGGCGTCAACACCCGCACCAAGAGTCTATCATGGGGTGGCACCGGCGTCGCCATTCCGCCCGAAGACAAAGCCGCGGACGTCTTCAAACAGCTCTTCCTCCAAGGTTCACCCGCGCAGATCGCCGCCCAAATTCGCCGCCTCGACACCGGGCGCAGCATCCTCGACACCGTCGCCGGCCAGGCGAAGGAACTCTCCCGCAGCGTCACCGCGCGCGACCGCGACCGTCTCGACCAATATTTCACCAGCGTGCGCGATCTTGAGCAGCGCCTGCAGGCTTCGCGCGGCTGGGAAAACGTCCCGAAGCCCGTCGTTCACGTGCCCACGCCCATCGATCCGGCGAATCCCGCCGCTTACATGGAAAAAGTGAAGATCATGTATGACCTCGCGCGCCTTTCCTTCGAGACCGACTCCACGCGCGCCGTCACCCTCATGCTCGACGGCGTGAGCACGCCCGCCCTCGAGTTTAACAGCAGTTCGACCAGCGACAGCTACCACAACCTCTCGCACCACGGAAAATCCGAGGCCAAGCGCTCCCAGCTCCAGTCCATCGACCAGTGGCACATGAAGCTCCTCGCGAATCTCATCTCCGATCTGAAAAAAGTCCGTGAAGGCGAGGATACCCTCCTCGACCGCACCATGGTGCTCTACGGCTCCAACTTCGGCGACGCCAACGCACATACTTGTTTCAACATGCCCACGCTGCTCGCCGGCGGCGGCTTCCGCCACGGCCAGCACCTCGCCTTCGACCGGGAGCGCAACTACCCCCTCCCCAATCTCTACGTCTCGATGCTCCAGCGCATGGGCATCGAGCACGATAAATTCGCCTCGTCCACCGGCACGATGAAGGGCCTCGAATTCGCATGAGCAGTTCCTTCGTAGCCCGCCTCGTGCGAGGTGGGATCACCCGTCCTGCACTCTCCTGCTTCTCAAGAAGCAGGCTAGCCGCGATCTTCGCCCTCGTTTCCTTCGTCGCGCCGGCCCTCCGCGCCGCGCCGAACGCCTTCGACGCCTCTGCCTTCACCGAAAAATACTGCGCCTCGTGCCATGACGACGTGGAGAAGAAGGGCGGTCTCGACCTTACGTCCCTCGCCTTCAAACCCGACGACCGCGCCAACTTCGCCCAATGGGTGAAGATCCATGACCGCATCGCCGCCGGCGAGATGCCACCCAAGGAAAAGAAAAAGCGCCCGGACGCCGCCGAAACCTCCTCCTTCCTGACGCCTCTGGCTAGCGCCCTCACCGTTTCCGAAAAGGCGACGATCGCCCGCGAAGGTCGCGCCACACAGCGCCGCCTCAACGGTTACGAATACGAAAATGCCCTGCGCGACCTCCTCTCCGCCCCGTGGCTGCAAGTCCGCGGCCAGTTCCCCGACGATGGCGAAGCGTTTCGCTACAACAAAATCGGCGACGCCCTGGATGTTTCCCACGTCCATATGGCGCGCTACATCAATGCCGCCGATTACGCCATGCGTCAGGCGATGGGCGTGCAACTCGAACACCCGCCGACCAAGATCACGCGCTACTACGCCCGCGATCAACGCACGCTCACGAGCAAATTTACGGGCAACATTTTCAACAGCTCACCCGACCGGATGACCTACCCTGTGGTGGGCCTCAATACCCCGCAGCCCGATGTCCGCTGGCTGCGGGAGCCGCTGACGAATCCGAAGACGCGTGATGAAGAGGCCGTCGCCTGGGTCTCGAGCAACTATGTGACCGGATTCACCTATCGCTGGGATGGTTTCCGTGCGCCGACCGCCGGCCGCTACCGCGTGCGTTTTAGCGGCTACACCCTGTGGGTTCCGGCCGGTGGCATTTCGATGCGGTTCAAAGGCGAGCAGGACAAAGTCGGCACGCCGAGCGCGCCGAACAAAAACCACGGCAACTACGACAAGCCCGAACCCGGCCGCACCGAGGAGCCCGTCACGGTCTACACGCGCAACGGCGTGATGAATCGCCGCGTCGGCTCGTTCGATCTCACACCCACGCCCGGCGTTTATGACCTCGGTGAAGTCTGGCTACTCGCCAACGAGACGCTCGTGCCGGATGCCTCGCGTTTCTACCGTTCGCGGCCAAGCAATTTCAAAAACCCGCTGATGACCGCTGAGGGTGCGCCCAGCGTCGCCTTCCGGTGGATGGAAATCGAAGGCCCGCTCTACGACGAGTCCTCGACCGCCGGCTACAAACTCCTCTTCGGCGATCTCCCGCTCGTTAAAGTGAAAGCCGGCGCTCCCGGCGTTACACTCAACGTCGTCGACCGCACCGACCGCCGCGAGGGCGGCCGCAATGCCGGCCAACGCACCCAGGCCCTCGACGACATCGTCGTGGATGTCGTCTCAAAAAATCCGGCGCAAGACGCCGAGCGCCTCATGCGCGCCTTCGTCACGCGCGCCTACCGTCGCCCCGTCGCCGAGGCCGACGTCAAACGCTTCCTCGCCTTGGTCGAAGACCGCCGGGCCGCCGGGCTCTCCTTCGCTGAGGCGATGCTCGCCGGCTACACTGCCGTCCTGGCTTCACCCGGCTTCGTCTTCCTCGACGAGAAACCCGGTAAACTCGATGACACCGCCCTCGCCACGCGCCTTGCCCTCTTCGTCTGGAACTCCACCCCCGACGCCGCACTGCGCGCCCGTGCCGCCCGCGGCGAGCTGAGCCAACCCAGCGTGCTCCGCACCGAGACTGAACGCATGCTGGCTGACCCGAAGTCGCAGCGTTTCCAGGAGGCCTTTCTCGATTACTGGATCGACCTCCGCAAAATGGAGGATTCCACCCCATCCACCACGCTCTATAACGATTACTACCTCGACGATGCTCTCGCCGAGGCCGCCCAACTTGAGACGCAGCTCACGTTCGACGAAATGCTCCGCAAGGACCTACCCGCCCGCACGGTCGTCGACGCCGATTTTACCTACCTCAATGAGCGACTCGCGACTCACTACGGCATCCCCAACGTAAAGGGCGTCGCGATGCGGCGCGTCACTTTGCCAGCCAACAGCCCGCGCGGCGGCATCATGACCCAAGCCAGCATCCTCAAGATCACCGCCAACGGCACGACGACCTCCCCCGTCCTCCGCGGCAAATGGATCATGGAGCGCATCCTCGGCTACGACATCCCTCCGCCCCCGCCCGTCGCTGCTGTCGAGCCTGACATCCGCGGCGCCGTGACGATCCGCGAGCAACTTGCCAAACACCGTGACGACCCGAGCTGCGCCTCTTGCCACGCGAAGATCGACCCGCCCGGCTTCGCGCTGGAGAATTTCGACGTGATGGGCGCGTGGCGCGATCGCTACCGTGGCGTCGACGAAAAGAAACCCGCCGAAAAAGGCATCGGTAAAAACGGCCACGCCTATGAATTCCACTTCGGCCTCCCCGTAGATGCAAAGGGGGAGTTGCCCGACGGCCGGCCGTTTCAGGACATCCGCGATTTCAAGCGCATCGTGCGCGAGGAAGACGCCATGCTTGCCCGCAACCTGACGAAGCAACTACTCATCTACGCCACCGGCGCGCCCGTGCGTTTCGCAGACCGCGCCGAGGTCGAAGCCATCCTCCAACGCGCCAGTTCCCGGCGCTACGGACTGCGCTCCCTCGTCCACGAAGTTGTCCAAAGCTCCCTTTTCCAAAACAAATAACCCCACCTCGTAGCCGCACCGATTACGGTGCGGTCCGCGCGCAAATGCACGCGGCTACTCACTCACACGTCCCGCCGCCATGAACTCCCCCGCCCCGCGCCGCTCCTCGTTCGTCTCGACTCGCACCCCGCTCTCTCGCCGACAATTCCTCCACGGCGCCGGTATCGTCCTCTCGCTCCCGCTGCTCGACTCGATGCTGCCCACCTTCGCGCGCGCCAACACCACGACTGCTGCGGCGAAGAAGCCCCGCCGCATGCTGGCCGTGTGCAACAACCTCGGCTTGCTGCCCGACCAGTTTTTCCCGACCCAGACTGGCCGCGGCTACGCGCTCTCGCCCTACCTCCAACACCTCGCCCAGCACCGTGAGGATTTCACGGTGTTCAGCGGTGTCTCCCACCCCGATGTCGATGCCGGCCATCCCGCCGACGTGTGCTTCCTCACCGCTGCCCCGCACCCCGGCAGCGGCGGTTTCCGCAACACCATCTCCCTAGACCAATACATCGCCGAACGCATCGGCCACCTCACGCGCTTCCCGTCGCTCACGCTCGGCGTCAACGTCCAGCAGGGCCAGCGCAGCCTCTCGTGGACTGCCTCTGGCGCACTCATCCCCTGCGAGGAAAAAGCCTCTGACGTGTTTCGCCGGATGTTCGTGCAAGGCACGCCCGCCGAGATCGCCGCGCAGATGCGCAAACTCGAGCAGGGCCAGAGCATCCTCGACGCCGTCGCCGGCCAGGCCAAGGACCTTCAGCGCGGCGTTACGGCCCGCGACCGCGACCGACTCGACCAATATTTCACCAGCGTGCGCGACCTCGAAAATCGCATGCAGATGTCGAAAGAGTGGGAAACCAAACCCCGCCCGGTCGTCAGCACGCCCGAGCCGCTCGATCCCGCCAGTCCCCGTCAATACATGGACAAGGTCGCCCTCATGTATGACATGGCCCGCCTCGCCTTCGAGACCGACTCCACCCGCTCGATTTCGCTCCTCCTCGACAGCGTGAGCTCCCCGGCGATCGAGTTCGGCGACCACAAGCTCACCGACGGCTACCACAATATTTCCCACCACGGAAAATCCGAAGCTAAGCTCGCCCAACTGCGCGCCGTCGACGAATGGCACATGAAGCTCCTCGCGAAACTGTTCACCGACCTCAAGGGCATCCAAGAGGACGGCGAGTCGCTCTTCGACCGCACTCAGATTCTCTACGGCTCAAATCTCGGCAACGCCAACACCCACGTGACGACCAACCTGCCGACACTCTTCGCCGGCGGCGGTTTCCGCCACGGCCAGCACCTCGGCTTCGACAAGGAGCACAACTACCCGCTCCCGAATCTCTTCGTCTCCATGCTCCAGCGCATGGATATCGAGGCCGACAAATTCGCGTCGTCCACCGGCACGATGCGCGGCCTAGAGTTCGCGCGGAGCTGAGTCCCGGCACCGACTTCCGGCCTGCGCCTCGCCGCGTTACCCTCAGGCCTCGCTCACCAAAAGAAGAACGAGCTCTTCGGATCGAGATACTCCCGCGAGGGCATCGCCGGCAGCACCCGCCACACGGTCGCATATTTCGACCACGGACCGGGCACCTCGCCGTCGAACTTCACCGCCCACTCCGCCATGCGGCGCGGACGTCGGTCAAAGACCTTGCGCAAGAATTCAGCGTGGCCCTCCTCGCCGGCGAAATAGAGGCAACGCCGCTCAAAACAGTTCGGCACCTCGCTCGCCGCACTGCGCAGCTTGTAATAACCGACGACAAATTCGTTGCGCGCCAACTCCACCGCCGCCCGTGCGACCGCGGTGCGAAAGGTCGAGCCCGCCGAGTAGCCGTAACTCACATGCCCCGCCGCCGACCGACGAAACAGCACGGCTACTTCACCAAACTTCGCGCTGTGCTCCAGACGCAGCGCCGTCACCCCCAACATCGCATCACCCACGATCGAGGCCTGCATGTGCCCCGACCACCACGAGATCAAC
>CANGHW010000142.1 GCA_947453695.1 Opitutia bacterium | reverse complement strand
CTTCGCTGCCTTTGAATTTCGCGAGCTGCATCGCGAGTTGCAGCATCTGTTCCTGAAAGAGGATGACGCCCTTGGTGCGCTCAAGAATGGGCTTCACGATATGCTCCACGCTGGGATCAATATAGTCGATGGATTCCACACCATCGCGGCGGCGGATGAGCGGGTGCACTAGGTGACCGGTGATGGGGCCGGGGCGCACAATGGCGACCTGCATGGCGAGATCGTAGAGGTTGCGTGGTTTGAAGCGCGGCAGGGTAGCCATCTGGGCGCGACTCTCGATTTGGAAAACGCCGACGGTGTCGGCGGCACGGATCTTTTCGTAGGTGAGCGGATCGTCGGGCGGGATGTCGCTGAGCGTGCGGATCGTGGTGTCGCCGCGGGCGACACAGAGTTCGACGGTCTCCTGCAGCACGGCCATCATGCCGAGGCCGAGAAAATCGATTTTCACTATACCGAGGTTTTCACAGTCGTCTTTGTCCCATTGGCAGATGCTGCGACCGGGCATGGTGGCGGGTTCGAGGGGCACGACTTTATCGAGTTGTCCGAGCGAAATGACCATGCCGCCGGGATGTTGGCCGAGATGGCGGGGCAGGCCGTGGAGGTGTTGCCGCAGGCGAACCATGGCGGCGGCGCGGGGATGGTGGGCGGCGATGCCGGAGAGTTTGAGCTGCTCCTGCAGGTCGAGTGTCTGGGGGAAGTCGCCGTTGGCGTAGAGCGACGAGAAGCGGTCGAGCGCGTCGTCGCCGAAGCCGAGGACTTTGCCGATCTCGCGGATGGCATTGCGTCCGCGGTAGGCGATGACGTTGGCGGTCATCGCAGCGCCGCGTTGACCGTAGCGTGAGTAGACCTCCTGGATGACGCGTTCGCGGCGTTCGCCACTTGGAAAGTCGAGGTCGATGTCCGGCCAGGATGGGCGACCGTCGGGGCCGAGGCGGCTGTCGTTGAGGAAGCGGTCGAACAGGAGTTGGTTTTTGATGGGATCGACGGCCGTGATATTGAGGACGTAACAGACGGCGCTGTTGGCGGCGCTGCCACGGCCCTGCACGAGGATGTTTTGGTCGCTGGCCCAGCGGCAGATATCCCAGACGATGAGAAAATAGCCGGAGAATTTGAGGCGCGCGATGAGCTCGAGTTCGCGGTTGAGTTGCTCTTCCCAGCGGGCACTGAGGGTGCCAATTTTTTCCCGGGCGGCGGCCAAGGTCGCGGCCCGGAGGTGCTGGTCCATGGTGACGCCGGGGGGCGTAGGAAAGACCGGGAACTCGTAGCCGAGATTTTGGAGGGTGAATTCAAGACGAGCCTCGAGGTGAACCGTGTTGGCGAGAGCTGAGGGCAGATCGCGGAACAGTTCGCCCATGGCCGATGGGGACTTCACGTGACGCTGCGCATTGACGGCGAGGCGTCGGCCGGCGGCATCGAGCGTGGTGTGTTCCCGCAGGCAGGTGAACACATCGGCGACCTCGCGGTGAGCAGGGATGGCATAGGCGATGCCTCCGGTGGCGAGCAGCGGGAGACGATGCGCGGTGGCGAGGTCGCGGAGGAAGGTGAGTTCGCGTTCCTCGCCGCGCAGATGGTGACGCTGTAGCTCAATAAAGAGGCGGGCGTGAGTGGGATCGGTTTCGCGACCAAAGATGGCGATCAGGCGTGCGAGCGCTTCGGCGGCAGCGGCGGCACCCGCTGTGCGCCACGCGCTGCGGACGGGACCTTCTTCATCGCCGGTGAGCGCAATGAGGCCGGCGGAAAAGCGGGCGAGTTCGGACCACGTGGCATAGCAGGGGCGCTTGCGGTCGAGGGAGATGGGGGCGTGGGAGCGCGGGATGAATTTGGTCTCGGTGATGAGCTGGCAGAGATTTTGGTAGCCGAGCCGCGTGGCGACGAGAAGGGGGACAACGCTGCCGTCCTCCATCGTGAGCTCGGCACCGACGCGTGGGCGGAGTGCGAAGGACGCCTCGTGAGCATGGCTATAAAAGCGGGGCGCCCCGTAGACGCCGTCGCGGTCGAGGAGGGCCATCGCCGGCAGGTCGGCGGCGAGGGCGGCATCGACGAGCGCTTCGGGCGAGGAGGCGCCGCGGAGGAAACTGAAGGCGCTGCGGGCGTGAAGTTCGACGTAGCCGGACATGGTTAGTCGTATTGCCCCTCGAGGAAGTAGTCTTCGCCCACGAGGATGAGGCGGTAGAGGCCGCCCTCGGTGAGGGCGACGTCCCATTCAATGCGAGACCAAGCACGGTCGTTCTGCCACCACTCGCCGTCGCGATAGTATGGGGCGCTGCGGAAGGAGATTTCTCCGCGGTGATGTTCAGCCCAGAGGAAGGTTTTCCCCTCAGGTGAATCGGTCACGCCGACCCGCAGGGGCGGGCGAAAACGACGGAGAGGGAGGCCGAGGAAGGCGTGGAGGGGCGGCGCCTGACAGGGTGGAACGGTGGGTGGCGGCGAAGTAAGGGCAAAGGTGTCGGGGCGATGGTTGTCCTCCGGGAGCGGCGTGCCGAGTTGATCGGGACCGACGAGCGCGCTGATGCGAGCGAGCGTTTCGGCGAAGCCGTGTGGATCGCGCAGACCGGTATCGAAGAGGCCTGGTTGGCGCACAAGGGGACGGGCAGGCGTGGCGTCGAGCGAGAGTGCAGTAATGGCAGATGCGGTCTGGAGTGATTCGAGGTGGGTGTGCAGTGCGCGAAAAAGAATCGCGGGATCGGCGTTGGGCTCAGGGAGACGGAAGCGGCGCGTGTGGGTGGTTTCGTCGGCCAAACGGAGGCTGAGCGTGAGCTCGGCGGCGACAAATTGGGCGGACGTTAATTCAAGGCAGAGGCGATCGAGAAAACGCCGGAGGAGGAAGAGCAGCGGTTCCAGGGTTTCGACGGGATCCTCGAATTCCAGGGCGGCCGTGAACGTCAGCGGGGCGATAACGGGGCGGAGTGGGCGGGGCTCACCGCCGGAGGCGCGTTGCCAGAGGCTGAGGCCGGCCACACCGAAGCGGCGGATGAGTTCGTCGCGTGGGAGTGCCAGCAGATCGCCCAATGTGTGCAGACCCCATTGTGCGAGGACCTCGGCGAGAGCGGGCGTAGGATCCGCGACTGCAAGAGGAAGAGGCGCAAGAAAGGCGGCCTCTTCAGCGAGAGGAAGGTGGAGGACGCTGGCGCCGGCGCGTGCTGCGTAGAGTGCCAGTAGCGGTGTGCGAGCAAGGCCAGCGCAGGCAGGCAGGCCATGGTCCGCAAGGGTGGTCACAGCCCGGCGCGCGGCCGGGAGCGTTTGGGTCAAATCGTTCCCGCGCAGATCGACGGTGCAGACGCCGGGCGCGGTGTCCTCAAGGGTCGGCGCTAGCGAAGCGGCCACCGCGAGCAAGGAGGCACGGGCCTCCGCCTCCGCGACCGACGAAGGAGCAAGAATCACCAGTGGGGGGCAGCGAGCCACGGCTTGGGGGGCGGACATCCCGACTGTCACGCCCATGGCTTGCGCGGAGGCGGTGGCGGCGAGCACAACCGATTTTTTGCGATGTGCGGAGAAAAGCGCGACAGGGGACGTAGTGTCGTGGGGCGTGGTGCGCAGGACAGCGTGGAGCGCAAAATCGGCGAGATGGAGGACGGCAAACATCGGACAGAACAGGACACAGGGCAGCCCAAGCACTCGGGGCCCTAGCTAAGGAGGGAAACCGCGTGACGGCGGCGCGGATGGAGTGCGCTGACCTAGGCCGTCAGCGGAGCTTGGGCGCGTTGGCGTTGGAGCGTGGGATCGAGAGAGGCGGTGAGCAGCGATCGCTCCGCTTCAAGGGCGGCGACGGAGTGCGAGATATTGAGGACTAGGCGCACCTGGGCGCTGGGCACCGAGGGACGCGGGGTGAGAACGACAAGGGCAAGATCGGCAGGCTCGATGGCACGTTGAAAGCGATACCATTGGGGGCCGGGGATGCGACAGAGGTCGGCCTCTGGAGATTGACGGAGATCGAGGATGACGAGACCGAGATTGGCGTCGCGGGCGAGGAGGTCGGCCGCTTGCAGTGCGATGGCAGTAGCGAGGGAGGATGGCGGACACCGCACCCACAGGAGATGAGCGAGTGAGTCCGGCGGATGGGAATCCGGATCGAAGGCATCGGTGGCATCAATCAGGCCGACGCGGGTGCGTGTAGAGCGGGTGACGGCGAGGAGCTGGCCAAGGAGGAGCTGACTTCCGCAACTTGGGGCGCTGCAAACAATCTCGCTGACGGCGCCCAGTGGGAGACCGCCGCCGGTCGACTCATCGATTGCAGGAATACCGGTGCGCAGCGTGCGACCGGGAGCCCGCGCAGCCGCCGGAAAGCGCTGGGCGAGCAGACGCCGGAGCTCCGCAAGCTTTTCGGGCGCGGCTGACATGGACGGAAGCCGGACGATGCCGGAGCGAGTGCACGCCGGAGCGATCAGCCCAGAAAGTCGTCGTGTCGGACGGGGTTTTCGCGGAGCGGCTCCCAGAGTCGATAGAAAGAGTGACGGCGGAAGACTTGCACGACACCGCGGCGATGCAGATCGAGCAGCGTCGAGCGGCGACGAAACTCGTGTGTCGAAATAGGGCGGATGAGAGCGCGAAAAAAGTTCATAGATGGAGGATTAAAATAGGGAGATAGCAGCGCGGAGGGCGCAGCAGAGCTGTCCGTGAATGCGGCAGGCGAGGCAGAGAAGGAAACGGCGGCGTGCGCCGCGGTGAATTTACGAAGTGCCGGTGCGAAGGAGGCCGACCATGACGCCTTGGATGGTGAGCTCGGTGACAGGAAGAAGGTCAGGGTAACGAGGATTCTCCGCGCGAAGGAAGGCGCGGCCGCGCTGGACGAGGAAACGCTTGAGTGTGGACTCGCCGTCGATCAGGGCCGCGACGATGTCCTGCGGGCGGGGTTCGCGGGGAGTGAGGAAGACAACATCATTTTCGACTATGTTGGCGCCGATCATGGAATCACCGCGAACGCGCAGGGCGAAAAGATTGGCGTCGGCGCGGAGGCCGAGGGTGGCGGAATCGACGGAGATTGTGCGCTCGGGCTCTTGTTCGTTGGCGGACGGGAGACCGGCGGGAATTACGCCGTAGAGCGGGATGCTGAGCAGAGGGGTGTGGCCGGGATGGTGGCCGGGATGGAGGAGGCCGCGGGCTTTGCCGGCGAGGCGGTGGAGCGCACCTTTTTCCGTGAGGGCATCGACGTGGCGCTGGACAGCGAAGGGACTCGCGAAACCGAAATGTTTCTGGATTTCGCGGAGCACTGGAGCGACGCCATGTTCGCGCTGGTAAGCTTGGATAAAATCGAGGACTTGTTGCTGACGTTCGGTGAGGGCTTCGGCCATGGTGTGTTCAATTGAACACTGTATGGCGAAAAATCAATCCGCGTGTTGCGCGACTCGTGTAAGTGGCGGGTGTGGCGATTAGTTTTCGAAGTGATCGTCGGATTTTGACGCGTTGGCTTTCGCGGCAAAGTTCAACTTCGCGTGCGGTCTGGTGGGTTTGAGAAGAGCAGGAGAATGAGCCGAGGTGATCATCTTGGTTGCATTCTGACCGCGTGTAAATCGTGGGACGTAACTTGGTGAGTCACGAGTTGACGTAGTTCGGCGACTGATTGCTGCCTGGCCAGCGCCTGGGCGCTGAGTTCATCGGCGGCGGCGGCGCTTTTCTCGGCACTGCTGGCGTTGGACTGCGTAACCTTGTCCATGTGGGAGACGGCGGTATTTACCTGCGTAATTCCTTGGCTTTGCTCGGTGGAGCAGGTGGTGATTTCGGCAACGAGGGCGTCCATCTGGCGCGCTTTGTCGAGAATGTCGGCGAGCGAATTCGCCGCTCTGGCCGAGATGATGACACCGTTTTGACTCTTCTGAATGGCGTCTTCGATTTTAGAGGCAGTTTCCTTGGCGGATTGAGCGGAGCGCTGGGCGAGGTTGCGGACTTCTTCGACCATGACTGCTAGGCACCAAAGCCGAGTGCTATCTTTCGTCCGATGATCATGGACTTCATGCGATAAGTCGGCGGGCGCGGGAAAATCCACCCTGAGTTTAAGTCGATCGGTGCAGGATTCGCTTAGTCACAAAATTCTCACGTTTTTGCAGATTGTGCCGCTAGTGATTCTCTCCCCAGTATTTCAGTCATGCAGCCGCCAGCCAAAATTTGGATCGTCGATGACGATGCTGCGGTGCGTCTGGCATTCGAAATGGCGCTTACTTCCGCGGATTTCAGCGTGAAGACGTTTGCCAGTGGTTCGGCTATGCTGGAAGCGCTCGAGTCTGAAGTCCCTCGGTTGATCATGCTCGATGTGGATATGCCAGAACTGGATGGCTGGCAGGTGCTGGAGCGCATTCGCCTAAGTGAGTATACTTTGCCAGTGCTGATGCTGACGCACGTCAATGACGTGCCGTCGCGGGTGCGGGGCCTCGACGCGGGTGCCGACGACTATGTGGGCAAACCAGTCAGTGCGGTGGAGCTGGTCGCGCGGGTGCGCGCTTTACTGCGACGTGTTGCACCGGTGATGCCTGAGGACGGACAGGTGTGGCGATTGGGTAATATGATGATCGATTTTGAACGGAAGCGGGCGACAAAGGCCGATGAGGAACTGTGGTTGACTCGCACCGACTACGCACTGTTGGCGCTCTTGCGTGAACACATCGGCAAGCCGGTGGCGCACAAACTGATTCTAGAGCGCGTTTGGGGCGGCCGCGCGGGCAATGCTCACGCGCTCGACACTCATATTTGGCGCCTGCGTAAAAAACTTGGGGACTCGCCGACCGGCGGACCGTGGATCCGAAACATGTCGGGTATCGGTTACGTGTTGGAAGAGACGACTTCAGGTTAAGGGACGGAAGGGACGGAGAGTGGGCACAAAAAAGCCCGCGCCTTGGAAGACGCGGGCGGAGTTAAAGAGTCAGGTAGGATTACTCGGCGACCTTGAGGTCGGCGAGGTTCCACTTGGGCTTACGAGTTTCGGCGGCGATCTCATTGAACGCGTTGACTTCAGCTTCGCTGAAGAGGAGTCCGCCGTTCTTGGCGCTGCGGGCGGCCGCCTGGGCTTCGAGCTGGCCGGGGAGCATGCAGGCTTCGTTACCGTGGCCGAGGATGTCTCCGATGACGGCTTTGACGTTCTCGGCTTGGTTGCGGCCCTTGGCAAAGGCGCCGGCGTTCATGGCGTCAGGGTGCCAGACTTGGAAGAAGAAGGCGCAGGTGCCCTTGTCGTCGCCAACTTGGTCCCAGCGGTTGCGGAGGGTCGGGAGCGAGCCACCGATGAAGGCGCCGATGATCTCGTTCATGAGCGCGAGGCCGTAGCCTTTGTGCGCGCCGAACGGGATGAGGTATTTCGCCTGCGCCGGGTCGGTGGTGGGCTGGCCATTGACGTCGACCGCAGCATTCGGGGGAAGCTGTTTGCCTTCGCGGAGGAGCTGTTGGACGCGGCCCATGGCGACGACGGACGTGGCCCAGTCGATCACGATCGGGTAGCCGATCGCGTCGGTGGTGGGGAAGCCCCACGAGTGAGGATTCGTGCCAAGGGTCGGGTATTTGCCGCCGAAGGGCACCACTTCCGCGAGAGCGGCGGTGCAGTTCGTGTAAGCGATGTAGCCGCGCTTAGCCGCGTCCATCACGTAGCCGCCACCCCAGAGGTAGTGGAAGGCGTTGTCGACGGAGACCATGCCGACGCCGTATTTGTCGGCGAGCTTGATGGCCTCTTCAATGGCGGCGTAACCGGTGGCCTGACCGAGTTTCTTGTTGGCGTTCCAAACGGCGGCGCCGCGGAAACGGGTTTTTACTTTCTCGATCTTGGCCTTCGGCACGCAGCCTTGGGAGCCGGAGCCGAACAAGTGGTCGAGGTGGAGGGCCTTGAGGCCGTTGTGGGTGCGTATGCCGTGGCGGGTGGCCTCGGCGCAGAAACGGGCGCCGGCTTCGGCTTCGGCCTTCGTGTAACCGCGGTGCTTGTAGGCGGCGACGATGAGCGCGTTGTGCTGTTCTTCGGGAACGACGTAGAAGGTTTCGGACATGGGAGGAGGGAAGGGAGGTTTTGTTTCTTATGTGGAAAGCTGGAAATCAGTAACGAGCTGAAGCAAAGATGATTTTTCCTGATTTCCTGAGTGCCCCATTGGACTAAGTTGAGAGGTCCTCAGACGACTTTCTTGACCGGCACTTCCGGGTTGATTTGGGCGAGGGGTTTCTCGCCGTGCATCGCGAGGATGAGGTTTTTCACGGCGGCCGTGGCCTGGCGGACGACGCTCTCGTAGGTGCGTGAGCCGACGTGCGGAGTGCAGACGACGTTGGGCAACTTGAGGAGCGGGTGGTTCGGTGTCGGCGGCTCTTCATCGAGGACGTCGGTGCCATAGCCACCGACTTGGCCGGACTGGAGAGCGGCCACCATATCGGCGGTGTGGACGATCTCGCCACGCGCACAGTTGATGATGAGGACGCCCTTTTTCATCTTCGGGAAGGACTTCGCGCTGATCATGTCGCGCGTCTCGGGCGTGAGGTTCGTATGGAGCGAGATGTAGTCGGAGGCGGCGTAGATCTCGTCGAGGTTGGCGGCGCGCTTCACGTTGTTGGCCGCGGCGAATTTCTCATCCCAGTAAATGTCGTGGGCGATGACGTTCATGCCGAAGGCGCGGGCGCGGACGGCGACTTCCTTGCCGATGCGGCCAAGGCCGATGATGCCGATGGTCTTCTCCAAGAGCTCGTGACCGGTCTTGCGCTTCCACTGGTTGGCGCGGGTGGAGTCGGTATGGAAGAGGAGATTCTTCTCAAGGGACAGGAGGAGGAGGAAGCAGTGCTCGGCGACGGTGGTGTGATTGACGCCGGGGGTGAAGAGAAGCGGGAGGCCGAACTCGGTGCAGGACTTCACGTCGATCTTGTCGACGCCGATGCCGTATTTGCTGATGACTTTGAGTTTCGGGAGAGCCTTCTCGAGGACCTTGCGGGTGATGAGGTCGTCGCCGCAGATATAGCCGTCGATGTCACCGACGAGGGCGAGGGTGTCGGCCTCGTTGAGCGGTCCGCGGGCGCGGATGATTTCCCAACCGGTGTCGGCGAGAAGCTTATGGTGCTCGCCCGGGGTGTCCTGGAACGAGGTCGTGGTGAGAAGGATTTTGGTCATGGCAGCAGGGAGGAAAGGGTGAAGACTCGCACACGAGTCCGCGGGAAGTGAAGCAAAAGGTTGGTCATGTCGTTGATGCCGTTAAGCAGGAGGCAACGAGGACCCCGCTCCGCCGTGCGCTGGGGCTGTGCTGAAAAGACCGGGCACCCTCCTAAAGGCTAGGTCCCACCTGGCATTAGGAGAACCACATCATCGCCTTCGCCGTGCTCGTCGCGGGAATTAGGGCCACAGCTCGAGAGGCGGCGGTCGCCGTTTGGAAGTTGTTCGTAGCCCAAACGGTGGCCATCGAAAACGCCCCGCGGATCGCCTGAGAGAAAGGAGGGGGATAGATCGTCTAAAGTCGCGGGATATGCGCCATGCGCCAAGCGGTGGCGCTCAAGTGCCCAGGAAGTCTGGCTGAGGGTAAGCTCATCGGCATTGCGGGCGACGTTAAGGATAATGCCCTCTAAGTTGGGCATCACGAAAGATGAAAGCCATCGAAAGGGATGAAGGAATGCGGCAAGTGCGCTGGGTTTGATCGAGAAGGCAGTGCAGAGACGGTCTGGAAAGACTCGGCGCGTGGTCAGGGAGATCGCAGCGAAGATCTCGCGATCAAAGCGGGCGCAGAGTTCGAGCTTGTTGTGTTGGCGCCAACCGTGAAAGAGCCAAGGGGGCGGTGTAGGTTGGCCGACGGGCGCGTCGATCCAAGACAGGAGATTGGCCCTCTCACTTAGTAGTGCGTGATTTAGGCCGGCGAGGGGATTGAGGGATTCAAGCTCACGGTTAAACTTGGCTAGGTCGGCATCGGCCCACGCGTGGCGGCGACAGCCTTCATTAATTACGCCGGCGGCAGTTTCGTGAATCGCGAGGCCCACCAGAAAATGCATGATTGTGTCCGGGCGCGAGGCGAGCGCGCTACCGAGGCGCTGCAGGGCAAAAACGTCGGCGCGTGCCTCGGTCGGCCGCTGGAGGTCGAGAAGAAGACGTGCACGCAGTGCTTGAAATTGGGCGATACTGAAGATTCGAGAGGCGTCAATTAAGCGGACCGTGCCAATCGGTCCCGCACGAGTGAGCGCCGCTAGTGGACGCTCCTCGGCGGCTAGTCGTAGGTCGTGAAATAGCGGCGTGAAGGGGGTGAGCACTCCGAGCACTCCGAGCACTTCACTGGCAGGAGAAGGGCTGCTCGGCCCCTTGATGAAGCCGCGTTTGGTGAGAACGTCGTGCAGCGCAGCGACGGTCATTTGGCCGGCGAGCACGCGTCCGGTGTCGCGGAAATTGAGGAGTTCGATTTCTGCCGGCGTGGACGCTTCGCCGCCGTCTGCGGGGGCAAAGAGGACGCGGACGAGGCGTGGGGTTTGGAGAAAGTTTACTTCGTTGGCGATCTGAGCCGGTGCGAGCTCGGCGAGGAGAATGGGCTCGCCGCGGGCGCTGAGATCGGCGCGGGCGGTAGCCCAGGCACGGTCGCCGCGCCAGTTTTCGACGGTAACAAAAAGCGCGACGGCGGTTAGGATCGAGGCGAGGCCGAGGAGTAACCGCCTAGCGACGCGGAGAAGTTTGGGCGAGGGCGTCATGCAGATGGGATTGATCGCGCCAATTGACCAGAGCGGCGGGAACAGACGGCCGGGCGGGCCCGGACGGCGCAGTCTCGGGCGAAACGAAACGGAGGACGAGGAGAGCGAACCAAGTCAGCGCAAGCGCCTGCCAGAGGCGGCGGTGCGGCGCGAAAAGCTGCACTGTGAATTCTCGCCACGTCAGACCGGGGCGGGGGAGCTCGGCGCGGCGGAGTGCGTCGAGTTGCGGGCGGACGGAGGCGTGGCGGGCGAGGAGCCAGTCGCGCGGGGATTGCGGGTCATTCATCGGGTAGCCTCCATGAGCTGGCGCAGCGCACGCTTGGCGTGGTGCAGGCGAGATTTGACGGTGCCTAAGGGGACGCCGGCGATTGTGGCGATCTCCTGAAGGGAAAAGTCCTCGATCACGTGGAGGAGGAGTGCGGAGCGCTGCGCTGCGGGCAGGCGGGAAACGAGCGCGAAGAACTCCTCGGTTTGTTCGCGACGCAGGAGGAGGTCGCGGGGATCGGTGTCGGCGGGATCCGGGTGCTCGGCCGGGAGATCGTCGTCGTCGTGAACCGGGGCGAAGAGCGATTCGTCGCGACGGACGCGGCGCCAGTGTTGGCCGCATTTTTGGTGGGCGATGCCGAAGAGCCATGAAGCGAAGCGGGCATCATCGCGGAGCGTGGCAATGTGGCGCACAGCGGCGGCAAATGTGTCCTGCACAATGTCGAGGGCGGCGGTATTATCACGGAGTAGTTCGACCGTGTAGGTGTAGAGCGGGAGTTGGTGGCGACGGAGCACGGATATCCCAGGCGGCGGGGTCGTGGCGGCGCAGGGCGGGAAGAAGCTCGGAATCGAGGGGCGGCACAATTCGGTGTGCAGAGTGGAATGTCCGACGAGGCAAAAGGTTCAATCGACTTGCGCGGAAGGCATTTGGTGGCTGGCCTCCGTGGCAATGAGCGCATGGATCAAAAGGTGGCTGGCTACGGGGCTGGTTGCATGGGCAGCGCGAGCTGAGACCACGACCACGCGATGGCAGCCGATCTTTCGAGGCGTCGAACTCGCGACTGGTGAGGCGGATCAGGCGGAGGTCAGGCGCCAGCGGGTGCTGGCTGTGCGCATCGACGTGCAGGCGCCGGGAGTCGAGTTTTTCTCCACGCCGGCCAATGGGGACCGACCGCTGGAGACGACGAGTGAGACGACAGCGGAATTTTTGGTGCATCACGGGATGCAAGTGGCGATCAATGCCAATTTCTTTTCGCCGTGTTGTTCGCCGGGGGAAAAGGACTTGAGCGGACTGGCCATCTCGCGGGGCGAGGTCGTGTCGCCGCCCGAGGTTAACCGGACGAACAGTCAGGCTTTGGTGATCACCCGGGACAATCAGGCCCGGATCGTCGACACGGCCGCCGCAGAGGGGTTCTCCAGCGCGGGTATTTGGACAGCGGTCGCGGGTTCAGATCGTTTGCTGGTGGACGGCAAGCAGCCGAAGAATTGGTCGGAGACGCGGGCGAAGGCCGTGCATCCGCGCACGGCGGTGGGCGTGTCGCGGGACGGACGCTATGTCGTGCTCCTGGTGCTCGATGGTCGACAGGCCGGTTACAGCGACGGAGCCAACTTTGCCGAACTCGCGGACTGGCTGCTGCGCTTCGGGGCGCACGAGGCGATCAACTTGGATGGCGGTGGCTCCACCACGCTCGTGCGGGCAGAGGCCGGGCAGGCGGTGGTGTTGAATCGGCCCAGCGGAAGCGCACTCGGATCGATCTTCACCGGAGCGAAGGCCAATGAGCCGCGGGTCTTGCGGTCGAATGGAAATAATTTCGGCGTGTATGCGCGGCCCCTCGGTAGTGGTGCGGCGGCGGGACGTTAATCGCGCTGCTTGCGCGGCGGCCCGGGTGCGGTCATGTCGTGGGCTTGATGAAGTCGTTCGCTTCCACCACGGCCTTGCTTAAACGCAAACTCGGCGCGCGCGTCGTGCGCACCGACGACGAGATGCGGCGTTACGCGTCGTTCGACAGCAGCAAGCTGCCCTTTTTGCCCGAGGCGGTGATCGTGCCGGCCAAAGAGTCTGACATCGGTGTCGTGCTGACACTTGCTAACAAGCACGGCGTGCCGGTCACGACCCGTGGCCGCGGCACGACGCTCACTGGGGCGGCGGCTCCGGTGAGGGGTGGTTGGGTGATTGACATGCTCAGCCTCGCGAAAATCGAGATTAACGAAGACGCAGGTATGGCGCATGTGCAGTGCGGCGCGAAGGTCGCCGACATTCAGCGCGCGGCAGAGACGAAGGGTTGGTTCTATCCGCCCGATCCCTCATCGAAGGAATACTGCACGATCGGTGGCAACATCGCGTGCAATGCGGGCGGCATGCATGGCGGCAAATACGGCGTGACGCGCGACTTCATCGTGGCGCTGCGCGGCTTTCTGCCCACGGGCGAGTATGTCGAATGGGGCACAGCGACAAAAAAGTTCTCCGCGGGATTCAACATGCGTGACCTTTGGATCGGAAGTGAAGGCATG
>CANGHW010000141.1 GCA_947453695.1 Opitutia bacterium | reverse complement strand
CATCAAAGACGGCCTCATCGCCTCCGACATCACCAAGCCGTGAGCCCGCGCCTTCTCCGATGATCTGGAACGCCTTCGCCATCGCCGTCCGCGAGATCGGCCGCAATCTCACCCGCGCCTTCCTCACCGTGCTCGGCGTCTTCATCGGCGTCGCCGCGATCATCACGATGGTCACGCTCGGCCAGGGCGCGACGCTCGCCGTAAAGGCGCAGATCTCCAGCCTCGGCAGCAATCTCCTCACGCTCCGTCCCGGCGCCGGCTTCGGCTTTCGCCCTTCCTCCGGCGGCGTCCCGAATTTCTCCGAGAAGGATGCCGAGATCATCGGCGAACAGATCGCCGGCATCGCCGCTATCGCCCCGGTCCGCTCCTCGTCGTTGAGCACGATTTATCTCCACACCGCGCGCACCACGTCCGTCGTCGGCACCACGCCGGTCTTCTTCGACATCGGCAAATGGTCGCTCGCCGAGGGCCGCCTCTTCACCGCCGCCGACCTCCGCTCCGGCGCCGCCGTCTGCGTCATCGGCAACACGGTCCGCCAGGAACTCTTCGGCACCGCGGATCCCATCGGCGCCAAGATTCGCCTCGGCCGCGCGTCCTGCGAGGTCATCGGCCTCCTCGTCGCCAAGGGTCAGGCCGGCATGGGCGATCAGGACGATGTGATCATCATGCCACTCTCCACGCTCCAGCGTCGGCTCATCGGCAAAACGTCCTCCGCCGATATCAACCAAATCGCCATCTCGGCTATCGAGGGCACCGACAGCGCCGCGCTCATCGCCGAGATCACCTTGCTAATGCGCCAGCGCCGCAATCTCCGCAGCAATCAGGACAACAACTTCAATATCTTCGATACGCGCCAGATCGCCGAGACCCTCGGCGCCACCACGCAACTCATGACCATGCTCCTCGCCGCCGTCGCCGCCGTCTCACTGCTCGTCGGTGGCATCGGGATCATGAACATCATGCTCGTCTCCGTGACGGAGCGCACCCGCGAGATCGGCATCCGTCTCTCCATCGGCGCCACCGCCCGCGAGGTGCTCCTCCAGTTTCTCGTCGAGGCCGTCACGCTGTCCTGCATCGGGGGCCTGGTGGGCATCGCCCTCGCCTTCGGCCTCTGCGCCGGCCTCGCGCAAATCATCAAGGTCCCGTTCAACTTCAATCCGCAGATCAACCTGATCTCGTTCCTGTTCTCCGCGGCCGTCGGCATTCTCTTCGGCTACGCCCCGGCCCGCCGCGCCGCCCGGCTCAATCCCATCGACGCCCTCCGGCACGAATAGTCATGCCGCTCCCCGTCTCCACCCGCTGGCACGAGTTCACCGCCGACTCGGTCGTCGCCCGGCTCCGCACCTCCTTGTCGGGCCTGACGACCATCGACGCCGCCCGCCGCCTCGCCTCCGCGGGTCCGAATGCGCTCACCGCGGAAACGCGCGTCACCGCGCTTCACCTGCTGATCGGGCAGTTCAAGAGCGTCATCATCTGGATTCTCATCGGCGCCGGGGTCATCTCCGCCGTGCTCGGTGACCCGACCGACGCCTTCGCGATTTTCGCCATCGTCGTGCTCAACGCCGCCATCGGCTTTTATCAAGAGTTCCGCGCCGAGCAGTCGCTCGCCGCCCTCCAGCAACTCACCGCCCCGCAGGCCACCGTGCGCCGCGACGGGAAGATTCTCGCCATCCCCGCCGCGGGTCTCGTCACCGGCGATATCCTCGTGCTGGCCGCCGGCGATCTGGTCGCAGCCGACGCCCGCCTCCTCACTGCCGCGTCGCTCAAGTGCATCGAGGCCGCCCTCACGGGTGAATCCGCCGCCGTCAAAAAATCTCCGACGACCCTTCTGCCCGGCGCCACGCCCCTCGGCGACCGCACCAATCTCGTTTTCATGGGCACCGCCGTCGCCACCGGCTCGGCCGAGGCCGTGGTCGTCGCGACGGCTATGCAGACCGAGCTCGGCCGTATCGCCGGCTTGCTCACGTCCGCCGGCGCCGAGGAGGAAACACCCCTGCAACGCAAACTCGACGCCTTCGGCCGCATCCTCGTGTGGGCCGCCCTTGGCATCGTCGCACTGCTCTTCGGCTTGGGTCTCCTCCGCGGCAGTCCGCCGCTCGAGTTGTTGCTCACCTCGATCAGCCTCGCCGTCGCCGCCGTGCCCGAAGGCCTTCCCGCGGTCGTCACCGTCGCGCTCTCCCTCGGCGTCCTGCGCATGTCCCGCCGCCGCGCCCTCGTGCGTAAGCTCGCGGCCGTCGAAACCCTCGGCTCCACCAACGTCATCTGCACGGACAAGACCGGCACGCTCACCGTCGGCGAAATGACGGCCCAGACCTTCTACGTCGCCGGTCACCGCTACGCGATCACGGGCGAGGGCTACGGTCCCACCGGCGAAATCCAGTTCGAGGGCCAGCCCGTCTCGGGTGCGCACGTCGCCCCGCTCCGCGAACTCGCCACCATCCTCGTCGGGTGCAACCAGGCCCACCTCGTGCAGGAGAGCGGCGCATGGCATGCCAGCGGCGATCCCACCGAGGGCGCCTTGCTCGTCGCCGGCGCCAAGGCCGGAGTCGACCGCGCCACCCTCGCGCGGGAGCAACCGATCCAGCACGAATTTCCCTTCGATTCCGACCGCAAACTCAGTTCCACCGTTCGTCGCCTGCCCACCGGCAAGCTTCGCGCGTATTGCAACGGCGCGCCCGGCGTCCTGCTCGAACACTGCACGCACCTCTCCACCGCGGCGGGCGTAGTCCCGCTCACGGCTGTCGCCCACGATGAAATCCTCGCCGTCACCGCGGGTCTAGCGCGGCAATCGTTACGCGTGCTCGGCTCGGCCTACCGCGATCTTCCCGATCTCGCCTCAGCCGGCCTGACCCTCGAGCACGTCGAGCGCGACTTCATCTTCGTAGGCCTCACTGGCATGCATGATCCGCCCCGCCCCGAGGCCAAGGCCGCCATCGCCCGCTGCCTCGCGGCCGGGATTCGCGTCGTAATGATTACCGGTGATCACCCCGCCACCGCGGCGGCCATCGCGCATGATCTCGGCCTCACGTCTGACTCCACGGCCGTCACCGGCACTGACTTGGACAAACTTTCCGACGCCGACTTGACCCGCCGCGCCGCCTCCATCGCGGTCTATGCCCGCGTCACCGCCGAGCACAAACTCCGGATCGTCCGCGCCCTCCAAGCCGACCACGCCGTCGTCGCCATGACGGGGGATGGCGTGAACGACGCCCCCGCGATCAAGGGCGCCGACATCGGGATCGCCATGGGCCGCACCGGCACCGAGGTCACGAAGCAGGCCGCGGATATGATCATCACCGACGACAACTTCGCCACCATCGTCGCCGCCGTCGAAGAAGGCCGCGGCATCTACGACAACATCCGCAAGACGCTCCAATACCTCCTCGCGGGTAACGCCGGCGAACTCCTGCTCATGACCGCCTGTGTGATCGTGGGGCTGCCGATCCCGCTCCTCCCGATTCATCTGCTCTGGATCAACCTCGTCACCGACGGCTTACCCGCTCTCTGCCTCGCCACCGACCCAATCGATCCCGACGTCATGCAGCGCCCTCCCCGCGACCGTCTCGATCGCCTCACCGATGCGCACTTCCTCCGCACCATGGCCGTGACCGGGGTCATCACCGCCGCAGTCGCGCTGGCCGTCTTCGTCTTTACGCTGCGCACGGAATCCCTCGCCGTGGCCCGCACCGCGGCGTTCACCGTCCTCGTCTTTGCCGAACTCTTCCGCGCCTTCGGCGCGCGCAGCGAAACCAAGCCGATCTGGCAGATCGCGTTGTTCTCCAATCCGCACCTCGTGCTCATCGTCGCACTCTCCGTCGGCTTGCAACTGTGGTGCCTGCAAGACTCGCCGCTCGCTCACTTCCTCAAGACGTCACCACTTACTTTGACGGCTGGCCTGGCGCTCCTCGCCCTCGGTCTCGTCCCGCTGCTCGCCCTGGAGATCGTCAAGGTCGTCCGCCATGCGCGGCTCACCGCCGCGTCCGATTCCTAAACTCGCCCGGCGCTAGGGCTGCGTGGACAAGACCGGAAGCGGCGTCGCGCCCAAGCGCGCGAGGGCCTCAGGCCCCACTGGCGGCTCGGGTTGCCACGGGAGCCAGGCCGTGCGGGCAGCATGTTTTTCCACCACCTCGCTGACGTAACGGTGCTCGGCCTCTTCGCGACGCTGGAGGAGCGGATCGCAGGTGCCGCTCCCGAGGAGGCTCTGATTGATAATCCACGCCATGGGTTCGATGTGGGCGCGACGCAGGTCTTGCTGCAACGCCGCCGCCTCATGCACCGGCGTAGCCTCGGGGAGCGTTACAAGCAGCACCCGCGTATAGGCCGGGTCGCTCAATCGGGACAAAAGTCGCAACACTTCCTCGGGCTGCGTGGTTCGTGCCTGGCGCTCAAGTTCCCGCTGGTAGGATGCGCTCGCATCGAGCAGCAGCAACGTGTGCCCGGTCGGCGCGGTATCGAGCACGACAAAACGGTCCTTCCCCTGGCCTACCTCGCGCGCAAAAGCCCGGAACACCGCGATCTCTTCCGTGCACGGTGAACGCAGGTCCTCGGCCAACATGGCCCGCCCCGCTTCGCTCAATGCCGTGCTTTGCGCCTGCATGACCTCGGCCCGATAGGCCGCCGTCTCTACGACGGGATCGATTCTGCCGAGGGTAAGTCCGTCGACTTTCCCATCGAGGGTCTGCACGAGGTGAGCGGCCCGATCCGTCGTGCTGAGATGCACCGCGTGGCCTTGCCGGGCCAGCATCACCGCCACGACCGCGGCGACGGTCGTCTTACCTACGCCCCCCTTCCCCATCGTCATGATCACGCCGGGACCTTGCGCGGCGAGCGTCGCCACCAGCGCCCCCAAACTCTCCAGGTGAGGCGCCACCCAGCTTTCCTTCCCAGTCACCACGTCGACGGACTCCGCCGGGCCCTCCAGCAGCACGCGCAGTCCGGCCAGGCCGAGGATATTGATCGGCCGCAGGGGCACGACATAGCTGGGCATACTCGCCACGAAGTCGCTCACGGCCCCCACCGCCGCCGCTCCGCGCTGCGCCATCGCCTGCGCCGTGACATCCGCCGGACAGGTCGTGCCAAAGGTGCCGTTGATAATGAGACACTGGTTCCGCACGCCGAGCGCGCGCAGTTCGTCCGCTGTGCGTTGGGCCTCGCGCAACGCCGCCACCTGTGGCCGGCTCACGAGCACGAGCGTCGTCGCCGCTGAATCAGCGAGCGTGGCGACGGTCGCCTCGTAGATGGCCCGCTGTTTCTCCAGCCCGGCCAGTGGCCCGAGGCAGGAGGTGCCGCTGGTATTGGTCGCGAGAAACTGGTCCCACGATTTCGCCAGGCTCATCAGCCGCAGCGTGTGACCGGTCGGCGCCGTGTCGAAGATCACGTGATCAAATTCCTTCGTCGTCGCCGGATCACCGATCAGCCCGGAGAACTCATCGAACGCCGCGATTTCCACCGTGCACGAGCCCGAGAGCTGCTCCGCCATGCTCCGCAGGGCCGCTTCGGGCAGGGCGCCGCGCAAGGGCCCGATCACGCGCTCGCGATACGCCGCCGCTGCCGCCACGGGGTCGATGTTCATCACCGCCAGCCCGGCCACGCCGGCGATGGGTGTAGGGTGATTCGACAGCTTCGTCTCCAGCACTTCGTCCAAATTCGATGCCGGGTCCGTGCTCACGAGCAACACGCGCCGGCCCGCCTCGGCGAGCACGAGGGCCGTCGCGCACGACAGCGAGGTCTTCCCGACTCCGCCCTTGCCCGTGAAAAAGAGGAAGCGCGTGGTCGTCGCCGGGTTCGGCCGGTAGTTCGGGAGGATCACGTCGCCACCACCCCTTCCGGCGGATTCAATCGGGCCATCATCGCGGCGCATTCCCCGCTGCTGGGATAGCGCCCTTTCAGCCACAGCTCACCGTCGACGTAGATGATCGGCAAAACCCCGGGGCCCTCTTGAGCGAGCCACGACTTCACTGCTGGATCCTCAGCGAAAGCCCGCGGCTGCTGCGCCAAGTTGAACCGCTCGACTTTCACCCCCCGAGCGCCCAGCGCCTTTAGCATAGCCCCGAAGTTGACGAGGTCGGGATCAATCGTGGTGCCACAGACGCCGGTCGAGCAGCACAGGGGAGGATCAAAAACGCGCAGGGTGGATTTCATGGTAGATGCGGGCTGAAGTTTCACCCAAGGGTGCATCACCCCGCACCGTCGCACCATGGGGTCTCCAACCCACTTTGTGCACCGCGCGTGGTCGGGTTAGACCCCACTGCCTTCCCTTTGCGTCGCGCGCTATGCTCCGCGCTTTGCGTCTAAGCCACGAGGGCACCGGTGCTTCCTTCGTTGTGCCGACCGACACCGCTTCCCGCTCTCGCCATGAAGACACACGCTCTGACTCCTGATTTGCTGCGCAAGATCGACGCCTACTGGCGCGCCGCCAACTACCTCTCGGTCGGCCAGATTTATCTCTACGACAATCCGCTCCTCCGCCGCCCCCTCGTGGCCACCGATGTGAAGCGCATGCTCCTCGGCCACTGGGGCACCACGCCGGGGCAAAATTTTATCTACGCCCACCTCAACCGGCTGATCAAGGCGCACGACCTCGACATGATCTACATCTCCGGCCCGGGCCACGGCGGCCCGGCGGTCGTCGCGAACACCTACCTCGAGGGCACCTATTCCGAGGTCTACCCGCACATCACGCCGGATGAGGCCGGTCTGCGAAAACTCTTCCTGCAATTCTCCTTCCCTGGCGGCATCCCGAGCCACGCCTCGCCCGAGTGTCCCGGCTCGATCCACGAGGGCGGCGAACTCGGCTACTCGTTGAGCCACGCCTTCGGCGCTGTCTTCGACAATCCTCACCTCATCGTCGCCTGCGTCATCGGCGATGGCGAAGCCGAGACGGGGCCGCTCGCCACCGCCTGGCACTCCAACAAATTTCTCGATCCCGTCACCGACGGCGCCGTCCTCCCGATTCTCCATCTCAACGGCTACAAGATCTCCAACCCCACCGTGCTCGCGCGCATCTCCCGCGATGAGCTCGACCAACTCCTCCGGGGCTATGGCTGGACTCCGCTCTACGTCGAATACGAGGACACGCCACTCATGCACGAGGCCATGGCGGCCGCGCTCGATGTCGCCCTCGCCCAAATCAAATCCAGCCAGCACGAGGCCCGCGCCAACGGCGATCTCCTGCGCCCGCGCTGGCCGCTGATCGTCCTCAACTCCCCCAAGGGCTGGACCGGCCCGAAGTTCGTCGACGGCAAGCAAATCGAGGGCACCTTTCGCGCCCACCAGGTCCCGCTCTCCGATCCGATCGCCCATCCAGAACACCTCCCGCTCCTCGAGGCCTGGCTCCGGAGTTATCGCCCCGAGGAACTCTTCGACGCCTCCGGCCGGCTCCAGCCCGAACTCGCCGCTCTCGCGCCCCGCGGCTCCCGGCGCATGGGCGCCAATCCCCACGCCAACGGCGGTCTCCTCCTCCGCCCGCTCACGTTGCCCGACTATCGCGACTACGCGGTCGACGTGACCGCCCCCGGCGTGCCCGGCATCGGCGATACCCGCGTGCTCGGCCAATTCCTGCGCGATGTGATCAGGGCCAATGAGCCGCACCACAACTTCCGTATCTTTGGTCCCGATGAGACGCTCTCCAACGGTCTCGAAGCCGTCTTCGCCGCGACTGCGCGCCAATGGGATGCCGCGGTGCTGCCCAACGACGAACGCCTCGCCCGCACGGGCCGCGTCCTGGAAATGCTCAGCGAGCACCAATGCCAGGGCTGGCTCGAGGGCTACCTGCTCACCGGTCGCCACGGTCTCTTCAATTGCTACGAGGCCTTCATTCATTTGGTGGACTCGATGTTCAACCAGCACGCGAAGTGGTTGAAGGTGTCCGCTCACCTGCCGTGGCGAAAGAAGATCGCGTCGCTCAACTATCTCCTCACCTCCCACGTCTGGCGTCAGGATCACAACGGCTTCTCCCACCAGGACCCCGGCTTCATCTCGCATGTCGCCAACAAGAAGGCGGAAATCGTGCGGGTCTATCTTCCACCCGATGCCAACTGCCTGCTCTCGGTGATGGATCACTGCCTGCGCAGCCGCCACTACGTGAATGTCATCATCGCGGGAAAGCACCCCGCACCCCAGTGGCTCACGATGGACGCCGCCGTCGCCCACTGCGCCGCCGGCATTGGTATTTGGTCCTGGGCCAGCCACGGCCCCGTCGAATCACCCGACGTCGTGCTGGCCTGCTGTGGTGATGTGCCCACGCTCGAAACCCTCGCCGCCGTCTCGATCCTACGCGCGCATCTGCCCGACCTCTCCATCCGCGTCGTCAACGTTGTCGACCTCATGAAACTCCAGCCGGCGTGCGAGCACCCGCACGGCTTGAACGACGCGGATTTCGACGCGCTGTTCACCACGGACAAGCCCGTGATCTTTGCTTTCCACGCCTATCCGTGGCTGGTGCATCGCCTCACCTACCGCCGCACCAATCACCGCAACATCCACGTGCGCGGCTACAAGGAGGAGGGCACGATCACCACACCCTTCGACATGACCGTGCTCAACGAGCTCGACCGCTTCCATCTCGTGATGGATACGATCGATCGCCTGCCGCAGACCGGCGCCGCGGGGCGAGCGCTCCAGGCCCAGCTCACGGCCAAACTCATCGAGCACCGCCGCTACATCTGCCTCCACGGCGAAGATCTCCCCGAGATTCGCCACTGGAAATGGCCCGGCGGAAACTGACGGACGCCCCGCGCGCTCCGGGCCCTTGTTCAGTCTCCGGCTGATTCCGCCCGTCAGTCGCGTCGCAGCCTTAGTCTGTTGCCCCGTGCACGCGTTGCTTCCTCGTCGGCTCCGGCCCCGCTCGGGGCATGCCGCCTCGGATACGCTGTTGACCCCATAGTTGGACGAGCGCCGAGCCACTATGCTTGGGCTTCTACTACCGCCGCGTTTCTACGGCCCACCGCTCCAGCTCAACGAAAGAGAATTATCATGAAACTTAGACTGCTTACCCTCACCGCCCTCGTGGCTTCCATGTTCACTCCGTTGTGGGCGCAGTCCAATGCCATCCCTGGCACGGGCACGACCAACGACATCTCTTCGGTCGCCATCAATGGCACCGGGGCCATCACGATCACGCCACGGATCGGGCCGAACGCACTCCCGGCGAATAATGTGCCCGTCGACAATACGCCCGCGGGCCTCGCCTTCATGCCCGGCAGTGCCGGCTTCCTCGGCACGGAGATTTCGCCGTCCGACAGCATCCCCGGCCCCGGCGCCACGACCGTCGGCCCCACCAGCATCGCGCTGTATACCATCTCCAAGAACACCGCGACCGTCGTTCCGACGGGCGCATCCGACGCCTTCGTCGGCTACGGCACGATCACCAACACTCCCACGCCGTATTGGACGTATCCGACGATTACCGCCGGACTCACCCCGGGTTCATTCTCCGGCCTGGCTTACGCCGCCGACGATTTCAGTTTGGGATCCGGCACCACCTCGACGAGTTTCTACACGATTCGTCACGCCCTCTCCGGCACCGATTACTTCACGACGATTGTCTACACCTCCGAGGCGGTGGTGGATTTGAAGCCGATGTCGCAAGGCGGCGGGCCCGGCAGCACCGGTCTTTCCGGCTACTTTTCCCTCACCTATGCCACCTCGTCGCCCGGCACCGCCGGTAACAACATGTGGTATCTCCGCACCGCCGGAGCCAGCGACCACTTCCTCCTCAACGGCGACATCGGCGCCAACGCTACAGCTGGAAATACCCTCCTCGGTTGGATGGCTCCCGCCCTTGCCAGTGGCTCCAATGACATCCTCGACCTCAACGCGTCCACGACGAAGGGAAGCTTCGGCGGCACCTTCGCCGCGGTGAGCGGTTACACTGCGATGCATTTTCTCCCGGCAAGTCCCACCGTCGGAAATTATACGGGAGATCGCTTCTACTACCTCCGCCTGGACGCCTCCGTCGGCAACGGCGGCACCGGCAACACGATCCTCGGGTTTATCAACACCACGGCCGGCAGCCGAACGATTTCCGACATCGCCAACCTCGGCGCCGTCTACAGCACCCTGACCTTCATTCCCAGTTCGGCCGGCACCACCACCAGCGGCGGCGCCGCTTGGGGCAGCAATCAGCTCTATGTCGCCGGCCCCACGCCCACGACCACCCAGCAAGTGAGCTTCGCGGCGATCGGCGATCAAAACGTCGGCGTCCCGTTCAACGTTTCCCCCTCCGCCAGTTCCAACGGCGCCATCACCCTCACGGTCGACGCCGGTTCCATCGGCACTGCGACCATCAGCCCGGTCGGTGGCGTCGGCCCCAGCGGCAGCACGTTCATCGTCACGCCCACGAGCCCCGGACTAGTTCGTCTGCGGGCGACTCAGCCCGGCGGCGCGTTCACCGCGAATTTCATGCAACAGAGTTTCTTCATCCTCGGCCCCGTCACCACTCTGGCCATCCCGAGCAAGACCCTGATCGTGGCCACGCTCGCGACCCCTTTCACTCCTGTGACCGCCACCGGCGGCACCGGCTTGGTGACCTTCTCGGTCCTCCCGCTCCTTCCTGCCGGCCTGAACTTCAACCTAGCGACCGGTGAAATTACCGGCACCCCCGGGTCCACCTTGGTCGCCACCAACTATACGGTCACGGCCACCGACGTCGCCCTCGCCAGCTCCAGCAAGACCTTCAGCCTGACGATTGCTCCTGCCCTGACGACTACCCTCGCCGTCGCGAGCACGACGCTCACCGTCGGCACTCCGGCTACGTCGTTCACACCTGTGACGGCCTCTGGCGGCACCGGCGCGATCACCTTCACCCTCACTGCGGGCACACTACCCACCGGCCTCTCGTTAAGCACCGCCGGCGCCATAACGGGCACTCCGACGGTCGCGTCTGGCGCCACCAACTACACGATAACCGCGACCGACAGCGCCGTCCCGGCCCTAACCTCGAGCAAAGCCTTCAGCCTCACGGTCAACAACGCTGCGCTCTCCACCACCCTCGCCGTGGCGAGCACCACGCTCACCGTCGGCACGCCCGCCACGTCGTTCACGCCCGTCACTGCCTCCGGTGGCACCGGCGCGATCACCTTCGCTCTCACCGCCGGCACCCTGCCAACCGGCCTCTCGCTGAGCACCGCCGGCGCCATCACCGGCACCCCGAGCGTCGCCTCCGTCGCCACCAACTACACGATCACCGCGACCGACAGCGCCGTCCCAGCCATAACCTCGAGCAAAGCCTTCAGTCTCACGGTCAACAGCGCTGCGCTCTCGACCACGCTCGCCGTGGCGAGCACCACGCTCACCGTCGGCACGCCCGCCACCTCATTTACGCCTGTAACCTCCTCCGGTGGCACCGGCGCAGTCACCTTTACCCTCACTGCGGGCACGTTACCCACCGGCCTCTCGCTGAGCACCGCCGGCGCCATCACCGGCACACCGAGCGTCTCCTCCGTCGCTACCAACTACACCATCACTGCGACCGATAGCGCCGTCCCGGCCGCGACCTCGAGCAAAGCCTTTAGCCTCACGGTCAATAGCGCTGCGCTCTCGACCACGCTCGCGGTGGCGAGCACCACGCTCACCGTCGGCACGCCCGCGACCTCGTTCACGCCCGTGACCTCCTCTGGTGGCACCGGCGCGGTCACCTTCACCCTCACCGCTGGCACGCTGCCGGCCGGCCTCTCGCTGAGCACCGCCGGCGCCATCACCGGCACCCCGAGCGTCGCCTCCGTTGCGACCAACTACACCATCACCGCGACCGACAGTGCCGTCCCGGCCGCGACCTCGAGCAAGGCCTTCAGCCTCACGGTCAATAACGCTGCGCTCTCCACCACGCTCGCCGTGGCGAGCACCACGCTCACCGTCGGCACGCCCGCCACCTCGTTTACGCCCGTGACCTCCTCCGGTGGCACCGGCGCCGTCACCTTCACCCTCACCGCGGGCACGCTGCCTACCGGCCTCTCCCTGAGCACCGCCGGCGCCATCACCGGCACCCCGACTGTCGCGTCTGTCGCCACTAATTACACCATCACCGCGACCGACAGTTCCGTCCCGGCCGCGACCTCAAGCAAGGCCTTCAGTCTCACGGTCAATAACGCCGGGCTCTCGACCACGCTCGCCGTGGCGAGCACCACGCTCACCGTCGGCGCGCCCGCCGCCTCCTTTACGCCTGTGACCTCCTCCGGTGGCACCGGCGCGGTCACCTTCACCCTCACCGCGGGCACGCTGCCGGCCGGCCTCTCGCTGAGCACCGCGGGCGCCATCACCGGCACGCCGAGCGTCACCTCCGTCGCGACCAACTACACCATCACCGCGACCGACAGCGCCGTTCCGGCTGCGACCTCGAGCAAAGCCTTCAGTCTCACGGTCAACAACGCCGGGCTCTCGACCACGCTCGCCGTGGCGAGCACCACGCTCACCGTCGGCACGCCCGCCGCCTCGTTTACGCCCGTGACCTCCTCCGGTGGCAGCGGCGCCGTCACCTTCACCCTCACCGCGGGCACGCTGCCCACCGGCCTCTCCTTGAGCACCGCTGGCGCCATCACCGGCACCCCGAGCGTCGCCTCCGTCGCCACCAACTACACAGTCACCGCGACCGACAGCGCCGTCCCGGCCGCGACCTCGAGCACGGCCTTCAGTCTCACGGTCAACAACGCGGCGCTCTCGACTACACTCGCCTTGGCGAGCACGACACTCACCGTCGGCACGCCCGCGACCTCGTTTACGCCTGTGACCTCCTCTGGTGGCACCGGCGCGGTCACCTTCGCTCTCACCGCCGGCACCCTGCCGGCCGGCCTAAGTCTGAGCACCGCCGGCGCCATCACTGGCACCCCGAGCGTCGCCTCCGTCGCCACCAACTACACAATCACCGCGACCGACAGCGCCGTCCCAGCGGCAACCTCGAGCAAGGCCTTCAGTCTCACGGTCAATAACGCCGGGCTCTCGACCACGCTCGCCGTGGCGAGCACCACGCTCACCGTCGGCTCGCCCGCGACCTCGTTCACGCCCGTCACCTCCTCCGGTGGCACTGGCGCGGTGACCTTCGCCCTCACCGCGGGCACGCTACCCACCGGCCTCTCGCTGAGCACCGCCGGCGCCATCACCGGCACTCCGAGCGTCGCCTCCGTCGCCACGAACTACACGATCACCGCGACCGACAGCGCTGTTCCCCCTGCCACCTCAAGCAAAGCCT
>CANGHW010000140.1 GCA_947453695.1 Opitutia bacterium | reverse complement strand
TCCGAGCAATCAGATCACCCTCCGCGGCACTCCGAAACTCACCGACGCCGTCCGCCAGACCCTCGCCATCCGCAACGATCCCGCGGGCTGGACTGGCGCGTGGAAGATCAACCTCCACGCCCGCCTCGGCGACGCCGAGGAATGCTACCGCGTGCTGCAACTCATGCAGACCGACATCAGCAAGCATCCCGCCCCGGAAGACAGCGATCGCGTCCCGTCCATGGAAGGCAACCAAGCCATCCAGGGCTTTACCGCGGGCATTGTAGAAATGCTGCTCCAGTCCCACGCCGGAGAAATCGATCTCCTCCCCGCGCTCCCGAAAGCGTGGGCCACCGGCTCGATCCAGGGCCTCCGCGCCCGCGGCGCGATCGGCGTCGATCTCGCGTGGCGCGACGGCAAACTCAGCAGCGCCACGCTCACCACCCAGGGCGCCAGCCCCGTCCGTCTCCGCACCCGCGAAGCGGTGAAGCTTACGCGTGGCGGAAGTCCGGTCGTAACCCGCGCGGTTGAGCCGGGTGTTATCGAATTCACTGCAACTGCCGGCGCCACCTACTCGGTCACCCCATGACCACTGATTTGCCCGCCCTGCCTATCCGCCGCAGCGGAACGTCGGACCTCATGCTGCCTGTTTTGGGCGTGGGTTGTTGGGCCTTCGGCGGCGGCGACTACTGGGGGCCGCAGAGCCAAACGGAGGTCGATGCCGTGGTGCGCAGCGCGATTGAGCACGGCTGTAATTTCTTCGACACCGCCGAGGCCTACAACGGCGGCGAAAGCGAAAAGGCCCTCGGCGTCGCGCTCCGCGGGCTGCCGCGCGAGCGCGCCATTGTCTGCACCAAGATCAGTCCGAGCAACACGGCGCCGGCGACGCTGATCGCGCACTGCGAGGCCAGCCTGCGCCGCCTGCAGACCGACTACATCGATCTCTACATGGTGCACTGGCCGATCACCGCGCACTCGATCCACCACTTCGCCCCCGGCGCGACCGAGGTCCCGACGGTGGCAGGCGCGTTTGCCACGCTCCAAGAACTCCGCCGCGCGGGAAAAATTCGCCACATCGGCGTGAGCAATTTCGGGCCGCAGCAACTCACCGAGGCCCTCGCTACGGGCGCCCCCATCGCCGTCAACGAACTGCCCTACAGCCTGCTGACCCGCGCTATCGAGCCTACAATCTTGCCCCTCTGTCGTGCCCGCGGCGTGGGCGTGCTGGGCTACATGGCCCTGCTCCAGGGCGTCCTCTCCGATCGTTTCGCCGCGCTGGACGAACTCCCCGAATACCGTCGGCGCACTCGCCATTTCGACAGCCGCAAAACTCCGCTCGCCCGCCACGGCCTCCCCGGCTGTGAAGCGGAAACCATGGCCGCACTGACGGCGATTCGCGCCATTGCCCGGCGGATCGGCCGGCCCACGTCCGATCTCGCCCTGCAATGGGCCGTCGCCGGCGAGGGCATTACGAGTTCGCTTTGTGGCTGTCGCAATGTCGCCGCTCTGCACGCCAATCTCCGCGCCGCCGCCACGCCGCTCGACCCCGCGATCCTCGCCGAGCTGAATCAGGCGACCGAACCCTTGCTTGCCGCGCTGGGTCCCAGTTTCGATTATTACGAAAACCCCGCTCACGACCGCACGCAGTAACCCCATGTCCGTGCCCCCTTCCCCTCCTTCCGCTCCGGCGGATTCCGCCGCGCCATCCCGGCTGCGCTGGCTCATGATCGGCTTCGCCTTCACGGCGACACTGATCAACTACCTCGACCGGCAGGTGCTCTCCGTGGTCGTAACCTCCCCTGAATTTAAGGCGGCGGTCCCGCTCACCGAGGAGACCTACGGCTACGTGACTTCGGCCTTCATGCTCGCTTACGCGGTGATGAATGGTCTCTCCGGCCCTTTCATCGATCGTGTGGGCACCCGGATCGGCTACGCCGCATGCATGCTCTGGTGGTCGGTCGCCGGACTCCTGCATGTTTTCGCCCGCGGCGCCTTTTCCCTCGGGCTCTTTCGTTTTCTCCTCGGCGCCGGCGAGGCCGGCAACTGGCCCGCGGCGGCGAAACTCGTCGGCGAATGGTTTCCGCCGAAGGAGCGCGCGCTCGCGTCGGGCATTTTCAACAGCGGCGCGGCCATCGGCGCCGTCATCTCCACGCCGATCATCGCCTGGCTCGTGCTGCGCTGGGGCTGGCAGTCCGCCTTCGCCGTCATGGGCGGGCTCGGGCTGATCTGGATCGCTGGTTGGTGGTGGACTTATTCCGTGCCGGCCGCCGCCCCCGGCACGAAACCGGCCGCGCCCATTGCGGTGCGTGATTTGCTCCGCACCCGCTTCGTCATCGCGTTTACCATCTCGAAAGTCTTCATGGATCCGGTCTGGTATTTCTTCGTCTTCTGGTTTCCGAAATACCTGAGCGACGTGCATCACTTCAGCCTGAAGGAAATCGGCTGGAAGGGCTGGATTCCCTATTTCACCGCCGCTGTCGGCAATCTCGCGGGCGGTTTTCTCACGGCCCAACTCATCAGTCGCGGCGTCCCGGTGCCGGTGGCCCGTCGGCGCAGCACCGCGGTGTTTGCGCTGCTCATGCTCTGCACCATCCCGGCCATCCTGACGGACAGCGCGCCGCTGGCCATCGCCCTCGTGTCGCTCACGACCTTTGGCTATACGGGCTACTCGGCCAACACCCTCGCCTTTCCCGCCGATGTGTTCCCCAAAAATGCCGTGGCCTCGGTGTGGGGCCTCGCGAGCATGGGCTCCGGTTTCGGGGGCATGCTCTTCATGGCGCTCTCCGGCTGGCTGATCGCGCACTTCGGCTACACGCCGGTGTTCATCGGCTACGGCATCATGCCCGTGATCGCCCTGCTCATCGTGCTCCTCGGCCTCGGTCCGCTGCAACGCGATCCGCGCTTTACCGACGAAGCCCTCGCGTCACGGCGCTGATTTTTCCGCCGGCGCGGCGATCGCGCCCACCAACGCTCCGACCGCAAATCCCGCGAGATGCGCGCCGAGGTCCACGCGCGCCGTGCCGCCGCCGGCGCCATAGAGCGCCAGCACGACCACGCCCGAACCCAGTGCGACAAACATCGCGCGCCGGCGCTCGGGATGCGCTGTCCGGCCGAACACGCGGAGCGCGCGCCCGGTCAACAAGCCCAGTCCCGCAAATATCGCCGTCGAAGCGCCCAGCGAGCGATACGCCGCCGGATACGCCAGCCAGGCGACGCCGGCATTGGCCAAGACCGCCGCCACGCCTACAAGCAACCAGCCCCAGACGCGGCCGAAGGTCTTCAACACGGCGGTAAACAGCACCGCGCCGCTCAGGGCATTTGACACCACGTGCGCGCCATCGCCGTGGAGCCACAGCGCCGTGGCGGCGCGCCACCACTCGCCGCCTCGCACCAGCGCCGCGGCATCGAGCGCTCCCCACTCCACCCATTCCGGGTGAGGCCGTTGCAGTTGAAAAATCGCCAGCACGGCCGCCGCCCACAGGAGCGGCGTAATCACATCGGTCGGATAGCTGACCGAGTCTACCAGCGGCGGCGGGGGCCAGCCCACGCACTCCCGTTCGTATTTCGCTAAGTGCTCGCGCACAGGCGCCGCGACCTCCGGCTCCACGAGCAGACGCCGCGTGCCGCCGTCCGTCACCGTCCAATACGACCGCCCGAGTGCGAGCACGACCAGCCCGCGCTCAAACGCCGCATGTTCACTCGCGTAGCTGCCGACCTCCACCAAATCAGTGGGCATCGCCTCCGCGGCGTCGGGCGCAAGTGTCTCGACCGGTGACATCGGGCGCAGCGTATCAACCACCGGACAAAACGCCACTGCCGTTCCACCTTTCCGCGGTGGCGCAGGAGCTCACGGCTTTACCACCTCCCGCGTGAAGCGATCGAGGACCAGTGCGTTGACCTTCGCGACATCCACGTCGAACACGACCGCGACCTCGCGCTCGCCCACGCCCGGACCTTTGCCCGGGGCCCATCTCAGGGTGTTGCCGTAACCGGCGCCGCCGTCGGTATCGACCGACACAGCGAGGCGCTCCACGCGCGTCGCCAGGGCCGGCTCCAACCACACGGCCGCCGCCAACTCATCCCAGAGCGGAAAGCTCTCGGCGTATTTGGCCACGTAACGCGCCAGCGGCGTATCGGCCGCGGCGATCTTCGCGATCATCTCGGCGGTCAACTGCGTCTTTGTCGAAGGATCGACCGGGACCTGGGTGATCTTCGACCATGGTGCGTGCAGCACGGCCTTCGCGGCCTCCGGATCCCAGCGCACATTAAACTCAAGTCGCGGGGTGAACATGTATTCGAGGGCAAAGGCGTTGTTTGCCGGATGGGGACTGAAGCTGCCGCCCATGAAGACCAGCTCCTTGGCGCGCGACGCAAACCCGTCATCGAGCCGCACCGCGAGCGCGAGATTCGTCATTGGCCCGAGGGCCAGGATCGTGACTTGGCCGGGAAACTCGCGGATCTTGCGCACCAGGAAATTGGCCGCCGTCTCGTTGGCCGGCAGGTTGGTCGGAGCCCCGGCGGGGGAAACCGGGACGAAGTCCGGCCCATGGGGCTCCGGGCGCCGCACTTGCACTTCCTTCGCCCACTCCTCGGTCCACGCGCCTTTGTAGAAGAGTTTTCCGTAGCGCGCCTCCCAGCGCTTCGTGGCTTCCTGCGAGTTTACGAGCGGATAGGTCGCGCCCGGCACCACGGGCACATCCGTGCGGCCAATCATTTCCAGCATGCGCAGGGTGTGCGCGACGTTTTCCTTCTGCCAGCCATCCCCGCTCTCCACGGTGATCCCCAGCACTTCGACATCGGGCGACTGCAGGACGAGCATGATCGGCTGCAAATTCGGGCCACCCGGGCCGAAGGCATCTTGATCGATGATCACCTTGCGCTTGGCCGTCGCGGCCGCCCCCAGGCTCGCCGCGCTGACTGCGCAGAGGGCCACTGCGAATACCCGTTTCACCCGAGAAAATGTGCTCATGGAGCGTCGATAGCAGGTCCCGTTCTCCCGTCGGCACAATATTTCAAACGTTCAATGTGCCGCACACGGCCCTTGCCTTCCCCCGCCTTCCCCTGCCCGACTAGTGCTCATGTCCACCGCACTTACCTCCCTCTTTGATGTTACCGGCCGCGTCATCGTGGTCACCGGCGCCACGGGCGTCCTCGCTGGCTCCGCCGCGCGCTATCTCGCGGCCCAAGGCGCCCGCGTGGTCTTCATCGGCCGCGACCAGGCCAAACTCGATCTCGCGATCGCCGACGTCACCCGCGCCGGTGGCGAGGCACTCGGTTTCTCGTGCGACGTCCTCGATCGCGCGTCGCTCGAGCGCACCCGTGACGCCATCCTCGCGAAGTGGGGTCGCATCGACGTCCTCATCAACGCCGCCGGCGGCAACCAGCCCGGCGCCACCATCACGCCCGACAAGACCTTCCTCGATCTGAACCTCGACGCCTACCGCCAGGTGCTCGCGCTCAACCTCGACGGCACGGTGCTCCCCTCCCAGGTCTTCGCCACCGCGCTCATCGCCCAAAAACGCGGCGTGATCATCAACTTCTCCTCCATGGCTGCGGCCCGGGCGATCACCCGCGTCGTGGGCTACTCCAACGCCAAGGCCGCCATCGACAACTTCACCCGCTGGCTCGCGGTCGAATTCGCCACCAAATACGGTGACGGTCTGCGCGTGAATGCGATCGCGCCCGGCTTCTTCGTGGCGGATCAGAATCGCCGCCTCCTCCTCAATGAAGACGGCACGCCCACCGCGCGCGGCCAGTCGGTGATCGACCAGACGCCCTTCCGCCGCTTTGGCAACACGCCCGAACTCCACGGCACCCTGCACTACCTCGTGAGTGATGCCTCTGCCTTCGTGACGGGCACGGTGGTGCCGGTCGACGGCGGCTTCTCCTGCTTCTCCGGCGTCTGATCGCCGTCGGGCACCCCGCCCCGTGCCGTCTAGCGAGACTTCTCGCCCGACGGCAACAAGGCGCGGGGCCGGTTGGCCGGACCCGGCTTCGGCGTTTTGCCTGCTCGCAGGGCGGCCACCCCGTCCTGCACGAGCGGCGCCACCGTCTCATCGCCGATCCGGTTGCGATATTCGCCCGGGTCGTCGGAGCGGAGGTAAAATTCCCGGCCGGCCGCGCCGCCATCCCACTCGGTGTAGCGCCAGTTGGCCGCGATCACCGTGCGACTGAGCACATCCGTGCGTCGGGCCACATCGTAGTGGAACACCATGCTCCCGGCCGGCCGTCGCTCTTTCGCGACGCCGGTCATCAGGCTAATCAAGGACTGACCTTCCAACCCCGCCGGGGCCGGGGCACGCGCGAGCTCGGCCAGGGTGGGATAGACGTCCAGTAATTCCACCGGAGCCGAGACCACGCGTCCGGCGGGAACGCCGGCACCGGCCATGATGAGCGGCACCCGCGTGGAGGCATCGAACGCGCTCAACTTGGCCCACAGCCCACCGTGATCGCCGAGGTGAAAACCATTGTCCCCGAGGAGCACGACGACGGTGTTCTTCCACAGATCGAGTCGATCCAATTGGTCGAGCAGCATGCCGACATGGGAGTCTGTGAAGGAAATGCAGGCATAGTAGCCGCGAATGGCCGCCGCCCGGGACTCCGGTTGACCGAAGCCCGACAACTCCGTCTGCAGCGCAATCGCAGGCACATCGCGCAGCGCCGGCTCGGGCGCGGGCGCAATGCCCTCCTTGGGATAGAGATCGAAGAAGCGCTGCGGCGCGGTCCACGGCAGGTGGGGTTTGTGAAATCCGGCCGCGAGAAAGAACGGTTTCCCTGCGCGGGACTTCTCTTCCATCAGCCGCAAAATGGTCCGCACATTGCGCCCGTCCCGCGTGCGCGCCCCGTCACTGCTCAGCACATGCGAAGCCGGCCGACCGTCGCCGGCGCTGTCGCCCGCGCCGTAACGGGATTCGATCGCAGCTTTCTCTTCGGCATCATCCGTCGGACCATCTTCATACCAATCCCACGAGGCGGTATCGCTGCCCTTGGCGTTGTGAAACACCTTGCCTGCACCGGCGGAGAAATAGCCGCGCTCCCGGAAGAATTGCGGGAGCATCACCGCCTCCGGCAGAGCGGTCCGCGCCGGTGTGGCGAGGATGTAGACGCCGCTCGTCTCCGGTCGCCGGCCGCTGAGAAACGAGACGCGGCTCGGATTGCACAGCGGGTATTGGCAATACGCCCGATCAAAGCGCACCCCGCGCGCGGCGAGGCGATCAATGTTGGGCGACTGGACCACGCGATTGCCGTAGCAACCGAGCGACGGGTTCAAATCGTCGACGACGATGAAGAGCACGTTGGTCGGCGCCGCGGCGGCGCCGGCGGCAGGCCACGCCGTGAATCCGGTGAGCAGGAGGAGGACGAGAATGCGGAACATAAAACGTGGCGGGCGCGGGCCTTATTCGTCGACGGACTTTTTCTTGCCGGCCTTGCCGCCATTGGCCGCATTGGCGGGATTCGCGGGCCATTTGACGACGCCGGCCCGCTTGGCCCAGGCGTCGTAGCGAGCGACCATAGCCTGCGTGCGCGCGGGCTCTTTGGCCGCCAAGTCGTGCTGCTCGGCGCGATCAGTATCTATGTCGTAAAGCTCCCAGCCGCCGGGAAACTTTGAAACGATTTTCCAGCGGCCCTCGCGCACCGCGCGATTGCCCTCGTGTTCCCAAAAGATCGGCTGCGTGCGCTGGAGCGCCTTGCCCGCCAGCGCGGGCCGGAGGCTCACGCCTTCAAAGGGGGTGATCTTTTCGCCGGCAAATTCGGCCGGATACTTTGCTCCCGATAGATCGAGACACGTGGCCATGAGGTCGATCAGGTGGCCGGGCTGCGCGTCGAGTTTGCCGCGGCGCTCCGCCGGGATGCCGGCGGGCCAGTGCACAATCAGGGGCGTGGCGATACCGCCCTCGTGCACCCAGTGCTTGTATTCGCGGAAGGGCGTGTTGCTCACGTTGGCCCAGTCACCGCCATAGGCGACGTAGGTATCGGCCGGTCCGGGCATCGTGCCGTAGCCGCCCCGCACCGGATAACCGTCGCGGGTTTGGTTGGGTCGGCTGCTGAATTGTTGGTCATCTTTGCCCATGGGCGGCAGCGACGGCGCGGCGGCGCGGGGCGTAAAGGGGCCCACGCGGCCGTTGGTCTCGGCATTGCCGCCGTTGTCCTGCAGGTAGCAGATCACTGTGTTGTCGAACTGCCCGGTGGCTTTGAGCTCGGCCACGATCCGGCCGATGCCTTCGTCCATCACGGTCAGCATCGCGGCATAGACTTCCATGCAGCGGATTTCGAATTCCTTGTTTTTGACGGCCGCCCAGTCGCCCGCCAGCGGGGCCAACCCCCAGGCTGCATCGGCTATGCCGAGCTGCTTTTGCTTCTCCCACCGCGCGGCCCGCACCGGGGCGTAACCGCCGTCGTAGCGCCCCTTGTATTTCGCGATGTCGCTCTCGCGGGCATGCATCGGCCAGTGCGCCGCGGTATACGGCACATAGAGGAGAAACGGTTTCCCGGCATGATCGCGCTTATGCTCGCGGATAAACTTCGTGGCATGATCGCTGATGGCGTCCGTGTAGTAGTAGTCACCGGACGGACGATACTCGGGGTCGTTGGCGGATGTGATCAGGGTATTGTCACGGACCAGGGAGCTCGGATCCCAGAAGCTACCCGCGCCGTGAATCGTGCCATAGAAGCGGTCGAAGCCGCGCTGCAGCGGCCAATTGTGCTGCTTCGCCAAAGTGGCGGCCGTGTCACCCGGGGTGACGTGCCACTTGCCCACCGCATACGTGCGGTAGCCGGCGGGCTTGAGGGCCTCGGCGATGGTGACGCTGCGGCGATTGAGATCTCCGCGGTAACCGTCGATCCCGTAGTCGCCCATCATGTGGCCAATGCCCGCTTGATGGGGATAGAGTCCGGTGAGCAACGAGGCGCGAGTTGGGCAGCAACGCGCAGTGTTGTAGAATTGGGTGAAGCGCACGCCGCCGGCCGCGAGGGCATCCAGGTTGGGCGTGGCGATCTCGCTGCCATAGCAGCCGAGGTCGGAATAGCCGACGTCGTCGGCCATGATGATGATGACATTGGGCGCGGCGACCGCACGGGATCCGGCGAACGCCGCTCCGAGCGCGAGCAAAGCAACGCGCGACCATAGACTGATTTTATTCATGAGGGGGTAATGGGGTGTGAAAAACACCGGCGGGGCCTGGACCCCGACCGGTGTCATTGATCTAGCTCAGTCGTGGAGGCTGACGCGAGCCCTCAGCGGGCCGCGGTGACGACCGGCTTCGCGCCTTGCCAGCCCTTGCGCCACTGGACGAGCAACTTGTCGACCAGCTCACTATTCGCGGGGGCCTTGGCGATATTGGTGTTCTCCTGCGGGTCGAGTTCGTGGTCATAGAGCTCAATCGCATCGATCTTCGTGTGATCGGTGCGGCTGACCCAGACTGTGAGACGGTAGCGCTCGGTGCGCATGGAGTAACCCATCAGGGCGCCAGCCCCGGATTTTCCGGCCGCGCGCGGATATTGACTGAAGGCGGCGGTTTTCCAGGTCTGCGCGGGATTGTCCAACAACGGCTTGAAGCTCACGCCCTCGAGGTGTTTCGGCAACGGCAGCCCCGCGAGCTCGGCGAGGGTCGGATAGATGTCCACAAACTCGACGATCGAGTTAGTCTTGGTTCCGGTCTTCTTCATGCCGGGAGCGGAGAGCAGGAGGGCGGTGTTGGTGTCGTTCTCGCAGGTGCTGTGTTTGCACCACGCATCGTGCTCCCCGAGCTTCCAGCCGTGGTCGCCCCAGAGGATCACGATCGTGTTCTTCCGCAGATCGAGGCGATCCAACTCATCGAGCACCTTGCCGAGCTGCGCATCCATGTAGCTGATCGCGGCGTAGTAGCCGTGCTTGAGTTGACGGGCCAAATCGTCAGGCACCGAACCCTCGGGAATGCCGTAGTAGTTCCGCAGTTCGCCGCCGGGCAGAATGGCATAGTCCGGCGAGTCCTTGGCGCGGAATTTATTAGGGGCCAACTCGATCTTGGCCGGGTCATAGAGGTCCCAATATTTCTTCGGGGAGATGAACGGCAGGTGCGGCTTCACGAAGCCCACGGCGAGGAAGAACGGCTCCTTCTTCTGGCTGATTTCACGGAGCGTGGACACGGCGAGCGCGGCCACTTTGCCATCTTGAAACGTATCGTCCGGCACATCGGCGCCTTCAAAGGCGGGGCCACGAATATTCTTCGCCGCCGGCGCCGCATCGGCGTCGGCTGCCTTGCCCTTCTTCCCCTTCCCTTTGCCCTTGCCGCCCGCGGCCGGGAGATTGTCGCCGTCGGGATCGACGCCGTAGCGCCGGGCATTGAGTGTAACGTTTTCCGGCAGGGCGTATGTGTCCGCCTTGGGTGTGCCCCACGGCACTGACCACGACTGCGGATCATCGAGACTGCCGTGGAAAATCTTGCCCATGCCTTGGACGAAGTAGCCGCTGTTCTTGAAGTGCTGCGGCAGCGTGACCACATCCGGCAGGGCCTCGCGGAAATGCGTGACGAGGTCCCAAACCTTGGTGGTGTCGGGACGAGTGCCGGTGAGCAGGCTCGAGCGCGTGGGCGAGCAGACGGCCTGCTGGCAATACGCGCGGTTGAATGTGATACCCTCGCGCGCCAAGCGGTCGAGGTTGGGACTCTTCACATAGCTGGCGCCATAGGCGCCGAATTCGGGGCGAAGGTCATCGACGGCGATGAACAACACATTGGGGCGCGTCGGAGCCGCGGCGGCAAAGCCGAGACCGGCGGAGACAAGGCCCAGCAGGGCCAGGGCGAATTTCTTCATAAATTTAGCGTGATGATTGGAATGCAAAGTATCGAGGCGAAGGGAGGATAGAGGCTCAGTTGCCTTTTTTCTTTTTCGCCCGCTTCTCCTCGCGGCTGGCATGGCGGCCGGTGCCATCACCGTCGTCGACGATTCCGCCCGCCGGATTGAGTTGGTCGAGCGCTGCCTGCAGGCGTTTGCGCGCCGCGATCGCCTTCGCGTCCTGGCTGTCGGCCGGGACGAGTTTTTCGGAGAATGGCGCGTCGGTCATGTCGAAGAGTTCTCCCGCCTGATTGAGCTTCCAGCCGGCCTCGCGGGTATACCACTGCTTGGCGAGTTGGAGATACACCCACTCGCGGGCCTGGGTGGGCTCGCCGCGGACCGAGGCAGCAAAACTGCGACCATCAATCACCTTCTGCTCTGGCAGCTTGGCACCGGCGAATTCCGCAAAGGTCGGCACGAAGTCGGTCGAGTCGATCATGTCCGCCCGCACCTTGCCCGCTGGCGTGACGCCGGGCCAGTTCACGATCAACGGCTCGAGGTTGCCGCCTTCCTGCATCGAGCCCTTGGCGCCATCGAGCCGGCGTCCACCGATCTTGGCCTGATCGGCCCGACCGCCGGCGGTGCCATTGTCGCCAAAAAAGACGATCATGGTCTTTTCGCGCAGCCCCTGTCGCTCGAGCTCGCCGACGAGCTTACCGACGAGCTTGTCCATGTAGGTCACATTGTCGGCGTAGACGTCCTTGCTATCGGGCTTACTGTCGGGCGTGGGCAAAATCTCCGTGTGGACGTGCGAGAGAGAATAATAGAGGTAGAACGGGCGATCGTGGTTCTTTGTGATGAAGTCGACCGCAAAGCGGTGCATCACATCGGGGAGATATTCCTTGTCGGCCAGGGGCGTCGATTTCCCGTTAACGGTGTAGTTCTTCCCCTTGTCCTGCGTGTTCCAATAAACGCCGCTCCCCTGAAACTTGAGATACTGGTCGAAGCCAAACTCCGCCGGCCCCAACGGGAGCTGGCCCCATTTGCCCACCGCGGCGGTGACGTAGCCCGCCTGCTTGAGGATGGCCGGCATCATCGTTTCCGCGGCCGGGGTAAATCGTCCGGTCGCATCCTGATTTGTCGCACCGGTGCGGAAGAGATAGCGGCCCGTGAGAATGGTGGCGCGCGAAGGCCCGCAGAGCGAAGGCGTGTAGGCGTGGGTGTAGCGCGTGCCACCCTTGGCGAGCGCATCGATGTTGGGCGTCTTGTAGTTGTCAGCGCCGTAGGCACTGACCTCACCCACCCCATAATCGTCGGCGAGGATGAAGATGATATTGGGCTTTTTCGCGGGCGTCGCAGCGGAGAGGGCGCCTGCGATCAAGCAGAGCGCCAGAGACAGGAGGCGTAGTTTCATAGTGAGAGAAAGTGATCGACCAACGATCAGAGCTTGGTGCCCCGGTGGTTGAGTGTGTAGGTGAAAAACACGCCGCGATCTTCGCCGCGCAGGCGCGTCGCCGCGCTGCTCCCGGCCTTGAAGTATTGCCGGTTGAGGGCGTTGTTCAGATTGACCGCGAACAGGTGGGAGAACGTTGATTTACCGGCCAATTGGTAGCGCAGGCCGACGCTCCACAGCTGGTAGGCCGGGGCCTTGAGCGCCCATTGACCGGTGGAACGTGAGACGACTCGGACACCGGTGCCGGGAGTGGTTACGTAGGTGTCGCCGGCGTTCGGCGCATCCGTGGGCGTGGAGCCAACGAAGGTCACCCCGACGTTGGCCGAGAAGCCTTTGGCGGCGCCCCGGACGGCGGTATACTTCAGGCTCAGACTGCCGTTGTAGGGAGCAATGAATTGCACCGGACGGCCGACGGCGGCCGGGAAGGAGGAACCGAAATCGGTGTAGATCGAGTGAATGTTGCCGTAGCTGCCCAGCACGGAAACGGCGTCGGTGGCCTGCCAGTTGAAATCCACTTCGTATCCGCGCACGAGTTGATAACCGGCATTGCGCGTCACGTCGAGGAAGGTGCCCGATCCAGGCGGTGTCTCCTCGAGATCCGTCACGCGGACGTTCTCACGATTGATGTAGTAGCCACTGACCGTGTAGGAAAACCGATCATTCAGCAGGGAGCCCTTGAAGCCGTAGTCGTAGCCATTGGCGATTTCGGGCTTGTAGGCGGTGTTCGCGATATCGAGCGCGGCGTCGCCCTGATCAAGGAAGTAGCTCTCGCTGTAGTTGGCAAAGACGCGGATCGCGGGGGAGAGTTTGTAGTTCACGCCGACGTTGGGCTTGAGCTGGGAGATCTCCCGGCGGACGACCTGGCCGACGACATAACCGGGGATGAAGGGCGTGAACGACGAAGCCGCGGTGAGCTTGTCACGGTGTTGGTGGGTGACGGAGTCGTAGCGGAAGCCGGCGAAAGCAAGCAGGTCTCCGCCAAAAAAGGAGGATTGCTGACGGAAATTGCCGCCACGCGTGGTGGTGTGCTTCC